>JAGQJZ010000047.1:2922-23811 GCA_020430445.1 Nitrospina sp. | reverse complement strand
CTCCGGGTTCTTTGGCCGCAGTAACGGGAGCCCACAGACTCTTGAACCATTTCGACTGCGCCATGTTGGTGAAGGCGGATTCCTTGTCGAGCTCTTCCTGCGGCGGCAGAGTGTTGTTGGCTTTGCACTTCTGCAGCCACTCCCGGCAGCCGGATTCGTTGGCGAGCTGCCCCATCAACCGGGCGAGCACATAGGTGGCGGCGCCGGGTTGCAGGTCTTCGGCCTTCTGCAGTTTGGTGCGGGCCTCGGCCAGCAGGGGATGCGCGTTGATACCCTTCTTCAACTTGGCCTGCGCCATGAGCACTTCCCCCATGTAGGTGAGGGCGTCGGCACTTTCTTCTCCGTCTTCCAGCGCCTGCTTGAGGTAGTCCTGTGCCTTGTCGATCAGCGCCTCCGCCTCCTCTCCCTTGGCGGCGCGCGCCTTCTTGATGAGGATGCCGCCGAAGTTGGCGAGCGCCAGCGGATCGTCCGGTTTGATCTTGATGGCGGCTTCGTATTTCTCCTCGGCCTGGGACAGGAGCAGGCCGCCCTCCTCGCCCCCCTTGGACTTGCCGAGCTTGAACAGGGCGTTGCCCCAGTTGCTGATCGCCTTGAGGTATTCGCTCTTGATCTTCAATGCTTCCTGATATTTCTCAATCGCCTTGTACAGAAACGCATCGGCCTCGATGCCCTGCTTGCCGTCGGCCAACTGATAGAACACGTTGCCCCACTGCGTGTAGGCTTCCGGATTGTTGGCGTGTACCTTGATCGCCTGCTCGTAGTTTTCCACCGCGTTCGACAACAACGCGTCGGCGGAAGGGCCGGTCTTGCCCCGGGCGAGAATCGAATAAACATTGCCCAGCTTGGTGTAGGCCTCGTGATTGGACGGCACAATGCGGATCGCGTTCTGGAATTTTTCCGCCGCCTGATTGAGCAGTTTGTTGGCCTCGTCGCCGTCCTTGCGGCGCGCCATCTTCAACAGCCCCACGCCCCAGCGGTAATTGACGCGGGGCATGTCCGGCTTGAGCGCCAGCACGGTCTGGAATTTCTCCATCGCCTGGCCGCACAACTCCTGACCCTGGGCATCGTCGCGGGCGAGGCCGCGTTCGAGCAGGGCGTCGGCCCAGCCGAAAAACGCTTCCGGAGAATTCGGCCGGAACTTGACACAGGTCTGGAATTTTTCCGCCGCCGCCGCAAGCATGCGGTCGAGTTCATCCCCCCTCTTCGATTTTGAAAAAATCAGCAGGGCCTGCCCCATGTGCAACAGGGCGTCGGCGTTTTGCGGATTGACCTTGAGCGCCACATTGAGCTTTTCCGCCGCCTGGCCGTAGAGACGCAGGGCTTCGGCGCCTTTCTTTTTGCGCGCCTGGCTGTAGAGGGCGAACCCGCAGCCGTACGCGGCGCCGCCATGTTCCGGCAGAGCCTTGAGAACCGCCTGAAACTTTTCCGTCGCCTGGGCAAAGAGCCGGTCGACCGTGTCGTCGGTCCGGGAGGACGCCTGCTCCAGCAGAACAAATCCCCAGCCGAAGTTGGCCTCGTGCAAATCGGGCTTGAGCTCCAGGGCCTTCTGGTATTTTTCCGCCGCCTGCGTGAACAACGCCTCCGCCTCGTCGCCGGATTTCAACTTGGCCTGTTCCACCAGAATCTTCCCCAGCTTGAACAGTATCTCGTGGTTGTCCGGTGCGATATCGAGTGCGCCGACGTACTGCTCCCCCGCCTTGCCCAGCAGGTCGAAACCTTCCTCCCCTTCCACTCCCTCGGCCTCTTCCAGCAGGGCGTCGCCCCGCGACAGATAAGCCAGCGAAAGCAGGTCGCCCAGGGCCGCGACCGGGTTCTGGTCGTACTGGCCGCGATGCCCGAGGATTTTTTCCAGCTTGCCTTCCGCCAACGCGGCGCGTGCCGCCTGCACCGTCTGGATGATTTCCGGGTTGTCCAGTCCTTCAAGGCTGCTGGCGCCGATGTCCTGTCCACGGTCTTCGCCCTCATAATGTTGAACGGCCTGGCGGATGTGATACAGCGGAATGTCCGTCAGGTTGACGCCGTCCTCGCAGCCCGAGACGGGAAAGGGAGCGACCGCTTTGAGTTGCGTGCCGAGAAGCGTGAAAGGATGATCGAGAAAATCCGTGGTCATGGCCCCCAGTTGCTGCGTCAGGGCCACCATGAACGAATCAGCGCAGGGGCTGGCGACAGCCTCGCAACGGTCTTCATCCAGAAGGTCCGCCGCCTCCTTGCTGAGGCCGGTCTGTTCCTTTTGAATCCAGAACAAGCCCTTGTCGAACGGACCCGCCTTGGCCAGGGCCGCCGTCAGAGAATCTCCATTCGGCGCAGCCTGTCCCACCACCACAACCGGACTGTTTTTACCGATTCCGGACAAAGCCGCGCCGGCATTCGCCGGGGTCTGCCCCAGGCTCCGGCCGTTCAAAAAGTAGACGGCATTGTCCGGCGCCTGATCGGGCTTCACCACAGTCGTCAGGGAACAGTCGACCACCGCCGGGAATTCGCCAAGAAGCGCGGCTCCGCGCAGGATCATGGAATCGGGATTGGGAGTGATGACTCTGCAGACCAGCCCTTTTTTGAGCAACAGGGCCGCACAGATATGCGACCAGCTGATGCGGGCTTTTTTCTCCTGCTTCGCCAGAAGATCGTCGCGCTCGTGATCGCTCAGCTCCTGGACCAGACCGACGAGATCCTTCGTCTTCGCCTTCTCATAGGCTTTGGGGTAAGTGGCCTTGATGATTTCAAGAAACTCTTCATTGGTTGGAAAACCGGAATTCTCCGCGCATTCCTCCCCAAGAATCAACACGGCCCCGTGGCCGTTCTTGTGGCTCTCTTCTATTTTCGTCGCAATCGCTTGCACAGCGGATTGAAAGCTCATGGTTCAGGCTTATTCCGAGTTTTTGGCGCACAATTCCGTGGATGAAGACCAGGCGCTCCGGTATTTCTGGAACACCAGCCAGACAGCAAAAACGTTGGCTCCCACCGCCGTCAGGGCCAGAAAAATTTCCAGACGGCCGGCCAGACAGAGCGCAAACAAAAAATACGTAAAGTCGCGATTCGCCACCCGGTCCACCAAGGAAGCTTCCGGTTCCTCTTCCGGGTTCAGGGCCGCACGCTTCTTGCTTTCAATGACGCTGGAATGCAACAGCGCAAACGAAGCCAGGGTGCCCACCACCGCCAATGTTCCGAAGATTTTATAAATACCGTTTTCAGTAGAGAAATACAACCCCATACCCATGGAAAAAAAAGCCGCCGCGTGGACCACATTGTCCGCCCAGATGTCCAGCATGCCCCCCATCGGGGACTCCTGGAATTTCAGCCGCGCCACTTCGCCGTCGGTGCAGTCGATCCAGGCAGATAACAGCACCAGAGCCGCTCCGGCGACTCCGGCGGCATACCCCCCGGCCCAGAAACACGCCGCCCCGGCCAGTCCCACGGCCATGGCGATCAAAGTGATCTGGTTCGGGGTCAGGGACGTCATCAGGAACAACCGGGTCAGGGCGTTGGAGATTTTGCGCGTGATCACCCGGTCGAGCAGGCTGTCGTTGCTCAGTCCGCTGCCTTTGATCAGGGCTTCCGTCTGTCTGCGAAAATCCCTGCGCTCCCGGATACGGTATTCCGTGGGGGCCTCGATCAAAAACGGCGTCCCGTCGCGGTTTTCCTGTTCCCCGCCGGGAACCGCAGGAATGCCCGATTGCATCGACTCAATATCCGTCCAAGTCATGGCCCGCAGCCCCTCCACGCGTTGGGGATCTTCCAGCACACGGCGGACAAATTCCTTGCGGTAAAGGGCGCTCCCTTCAAACACCCAGCGGAACTCCCCCGCTTCAACCCCTTGCCGCAGAGCCTCGGCGTCGGATGTTTCATGGAACTCAAGCGTCAAACGCGGATCGCCCCGGAGCCCGTCCAGCGCAGCGGCATTCAACCCCGGGTGATAGAGGGTCAGATCCTCTACACCCCCGCGCTGGAGGTTGAGCATGTTGAGCAAAATAAAGGACGTGCCGGTGATTTTATGGAAATACCAGTCGTGAAGACGATAGGGTAATGGGGGATCGCTTAAAATCATCACGGCCTTCCCGGTGTTTGAACGGGCGCCGTTTTCCAAGGGTGGCTCTTGCAGGTTCGCCATGCGAAGGGAAACCGATTTTAGAGGGATCAGAATGATTCGTCGATGTTAGCAAAAACCAGAAAAAAATCAAGTGGTTATATGATTTACAGCAGCTCTGGAGAATCGCGGTCGGCATGAAATTTTGGATTTTTTTCAGGCTTCCGCCTGGCAGCGGATCCGGCTCCAGGCGACCCACAGAAACAACGCAAAAGCGAGAGACCCGAACCCGGCCAACCACAAAAACCATTCCAGGTGACCGGCGAGGGCAAATACCAGGATGACATAGATAAAGTTCCGGCTGGCCAGCAGCAGAATGACATCGTACACCCGCGTTCCTTTGAAGAAATCCCCCTTGCCTCCCCCCGGGAAATAGATCAGGGCGAAGATGCTGAATCCGCCAATGGCCAGGAACAGGAACGGCGTGAGAGCGTGTCCCAAACCGAAATTCCGGGCCACTCCCCAGGCAATGCCGCCGAACAGGAAAACGTTGATGATGTTGTCGCAGGCGGTGTCGAGGGTTTCCCCGAAATCGGACTCCATGAATTTGAGGCGAGCCACGTCGCCATCGCAGCAGTCCCAGATAGCGGTGAAGGCCAGAAGCAGTCCGCCCAGCACCCCGCTGGTGTAATCGCCCCGGGAAAAAAACCAGCCCGCCAGCGCGCCGATCGCCAGCCCCATCAGCGTCACCTGATTGGGCGTGACCGGCAAGCGGACGAGGAACGACGAGATCGGGATCGAGAAGTGGGAATTGAAATAAACATCGAATAACTGGGTGTAATGGTGCCGGTAGTGGTCGAGCAACCGGCGTTCCGCCTGCCGGAAACTCGGGGCCGATTCCACGAAGTCCGTGTAGCCCCCGGAAACATCGGGCACGTCCGGTGGCGCGGCATCAAAAACCGGTTCTCCCGAAATGAACCGGCCCACATAGTGGATCAACTCATGAACCCCAATCAGGCACAAGCCGGACCCGGTTGCGGCCCTCCCCCGCTCCTGTAAAAACTGCCGGACCGTTGCCGGGGTGGTGACGAGATCGCCCCGGGCAAGCAGGACCCGCCGTCCGCCTCCATTCGCTTGCCACGCTTCCGGCGGGCGGAATGCCGTTGCCTCCACGACCCGGACCTCGGCCCGGCAACGCGGATCCTGGCCCAGCCTCGCTTCAAGCATCCCGCGGGCGACAGGATCGAGCCCCCGGCAAAGGAGGTTGACGCATTTTATCCCGGCCCGGCCCATGGAAAACACCAGACGCTGGATGGGCGGCACACCCGCCAGTTCCTTGTCCAATACCCAGCGCCAGCCGCCTTCGGGTTTTTCCAAAAATACAACGGCGTCTTCCGTAGGAATTTTTTCCACCGTGGAAAGAGAAAACGTCTTATTCAAAGAAAACTCCTTGCGCCGCCCGGAAAAACCTCCGGAGCAAGATATCGGGGACCTTGCGGCCGGCAGCCGGCGTTCAGCATGACAGGAAAGTGTTGTATTGCCATTAGAGGGCCGTCAGGCGGAGCCCACTCCGGACCTGCCGTAGGAAAGATGTCTCATGCAATTTTATCATTTGACTTACAAAAGCTCTTATTTACAAGGATCAAAGCATTATGTCAAAGGGGGGGACCACGGACAAGCGGCGGATACGTAAATTTCAACCAGCCTCAATAGGAAGATCGTGCAGGAAAACACTCAGCGCCAGAAGCAGGAAAACCGTCCCGACGAACACAAGCCCGCCCGCCAGAGCCCAGAACAGCAGCGGGTCTTCCGTCCGGCGCACCCAGACACGGCCATAGAGGTACCGTTCTCCATACCCGACATACACGCGGCCCCGGCGGATCTGGCTCGCGCCCAATCCAATCAGGGTCAGGCAAAGGAGGATCAGGAGAAGCTTGGGTATCAGGAACCGCATGCGGGCAGGTCCCCCTCCGGCTCAGGGTTCGTCCAGCCGGCGCTTGTTGTCCCGGCACTTGAACTCCGTGTCCGTCAGCCAGTCCAGCCGGATGTAATCGGGCAAACGTGTGGTTTTATCGACACGGGCCGACGCCAGTTGGGCGCAGGTGAGGTTGATGACCTGCGAGAGGTCCGCGCCGGTGAGGTCCGCGCCGGTGAGGTCGGCCTTGCTCAGGGTGGCCCGGTGGAGCGTGGCGTTGCAGAGACGCGCCTGCTGCAGCCGGGTGCCGATCAACTCCGCCTGGGTGAGATCCGCGCCGGTGAGATCGGCTCCCGAGAGGTCCGCCGTGCTGAGGGCGGCGCCGGACAGCCGCGCCCGTTTCAGGTTGGCGCCATCCAGCTTGCTCTTCCGCAGGTTGGCCTGGCTCAGGTCGGCCTCTTCAAGGTCGGCCCCCCGCAAATCGTGCCCCAGCAGGTTGGCTTTCTGCAACCCCGACTTGTTCGCCTCCGCGCGTTGCCGCTGGGTTTCCCCGGGAACTGTCATAACATTTCTTTCGGCCGGGGCGGGCCAAACAACGCGCCCGTGGAGGTTTGCAGAAAAAGATCGAGCGGAATTTCTTCCTGCCGGATGAACCCCTTGCGCGGCAGCCGCCCCTTCGCCACCAGTTCGATCACCGCGCACACGGCGCTGGCCGTGGTCCAGGCGATGGCCCGCCACTTCTGCCCGTTGATTTCCACCGGGAAATAACGGCGCACAAACTCGTCGCGGAACAGCTTGTCCTTCTGCATTCCCTCGACCGCCGCGTGCACGTACACCACATCGTCGTTGACCGGGGGTTTGGCATTGACCAGAATTTCCCCCGCTCCCTTGCGGTCGCGGTTCATCAACAGTTCCTCGAAAAAAAAGCGCATCATCCGGCAATGGCCGGGATAACGGATGGTTTTGTAATTCAACGTTTCAACCTTGCCCTCGAAAGTCTCGCACATCGACCCCAGCCCGCCGGACGTGGTGAAGGCCTCGAACTGATCGCCGTCGATGATGATGGTTTCGAGGCCCTCCATCGGCGGAACGCTGGTTCGTTTACCGCCCTGAATCACCTCGCACGGATTGAGGTACTCGTTGACCACCCCTTCCGGCGACCAGTTGAAAGCATAGCCGAGCAGGCCGCGCGGGTGCTGCGGCAGCGCGCCGACGCGCAGTTCGATACTGCGCAGGCAGTCGAATTCGCGGGTGAGGTCCGCCCCGACAATACCGATGAACCCGGGAGCCAGCCCGCATTGCGGCGCCATCACCCCCTTGGCGCTCCGCGACATCTCGCGGATGGCCTGCGTCGTGGGAACGTCTTCGGTCAGATCAAAATAATGCCGGCCCAGCTTGTGCGCCACGCGCGCCACGGGAAGATTCAGGTGATACGGCAGGCAGGTGACCACCGCATCGTGTTTGTTGATCGCCGCGCGCAGGACCCGGCCATCGGTGATGTCCCCCTTTTGCGTTTTGAATTTACGCCGCCCCGGCCGGCGGTCCAGACCGGTCACGTCGAAGCCTTCGCGGTCCAACAGGGTGGCGACCAGAAGGCCGACCTTGCCCAATCCAATTACCAGAACCGATTCCAGTTGAGTGCTCATGATCCAATGTCAATGTTGAGGCGCAATGCAGTTTCCAAAATCATGATAGACCAATCGCCCGGTTAATTTAAGAGGGCCTCCAACAATTCGATATTTTTTATTTCCGCAGCGCAGCCCCTGAAACAGCGCCGTCCGTTCACAGCTTATCACTCTCTTTAAAGACACCTTCAAAACGACGCTGGCCGGGAAATCTCCCGATCATGCGGGTCCCTGAAAAACGCTCGTGAAAGCATCCCTGCCCCGGACCGCAATGGCAATATCTCCCCTCTCCTGCGCACCCGATCCCGGACGGATTTCCGCCGCCCCCCCAATACCACGACCCCGGATCACGGTTTTTTTTACCCCCATAGTAAACCTGAATCAACCCCAAAAGGTCCAACAGACTCGATAACAGTCTTTTTAGAAACAGCCCACAATACCGCTTTCGGATAAATTTGAAAATCGGAATAAAAATACGCATAAAAATGAACTTTATCCCAATTCCAAATAGAGCTAAACGCTACACAACATGACAATTCCGACTAAATTATTATTTTAAAATGATTTATATTGTTTTTTCGCGCCCTGCAAGACTTTACATAAAAAGTTTTTATTGTTGAGTCGAATACCTATTGCCGCTTCAACCTGGTTTGATATATTCAAAAGAAAGGTCCGGCAGCTCCACATCCCCTCAAATTTTATTTCTTTCTTTTCCATGGATGTGACCGGAGCCCGCCCCAGGACCGGCACTGAAATTTTATTAAAAGGAGATGTAAATTAATGGCCAAGAAAAAACCCACAGCGAAAAAGTTAACGACCCAGGCCCGTGTAGCCGTTTCCCAGACAAACATCTCAACACGCGACGTCGTTCTTTCCGAACGACAACAGACCACCCTCCAGGTCGACCTGAAAGCCCGGCCCGATTTCAAAGGCGCCATCGCAGCGTATGTATTTGACTCGGCAGGCAACCTGACCGATCAGGCCCCGGTCCGCTCAGGGAAAGTCACGCTTAAGACCTCGGCGAAAACCCTCAGCCACAGCCGGTTGTTCATCGCGCCCGAGCCCGAAGACCAACAGGAGGAAATCCGCCCCACGATCCAGCACATGGAACGCATCGGGGCGTTTGAACCCACCCTCACCGCCGGTGGACAACTGAACGAACTGATCCGGATTCCCGGCCGCATCATCGACCTGTGGCCCCTCTGCTTCTGCTGGGTGAAGGGCAAAGTAGTGAAACAGGACAACGGCATGCCCGTGTGCAACGCCCGCGTCCACATCTGCGAAGTCGACAAGCTGATCTGGTGGATCTTGAAGCTGCCGGAACGCGACATTTTCCGCCTGCGCGACGACCTGCTGAAAGAAATCCTGAAACCGCGCATCCCCTTCCCGCCTCGGCCCCAGCCGGACCCGCCACCCTTCGTCACCGAACTGGACGACGTGGCGTTCAATCCGCAACCGGACCCGCCCTCTCCGTTCCTGCGGACCAACCTCACCAACCAGTTGAATGAAGTGGCGTTCAATCCGCAACTCGAGTCCGCGCGCGCGCTCTCCTTTCAGCAAGCCCAGCCCCTCAGCCTGGAAACCGGCCTGCGCTCCAACTCCGCGCACCTGATCCGGGAAACGCTGACCGCGAACATCCAGTTATTCATTCCCTACCTGTGCCTCTGGCCCTGGTGGTGGCGGTTCCGCTGCGATGAAATCGCGGTGGTGGAAACCGACAACCTCGGACGCTTCTCGACAATCATCTCCTATGCCTGCAACGGCGACAAACCCGACCTCTATTTCTGGGTGGAGTATGAAATCGACGGCGTCTGGGAAACGGTCTACAAGCCGCCGATCCCATGCAACACCTACTGGGATTACAAGTGCGGGACGGAAGTCATCATCCGCGTCAACGACGACCGCGTTCCCGGCTGCGACGAGGAACCGGACCTGCCCGGCTGCGTGGTGCAGGTTCTCTCCATCGGACGCAAGATCAGCATGTCGGAGATCCTGGGACCGGGAGCCACCGTCGATGAAGAAGGGTTGAACGTGGACAGCATCCAGCGTCCTTTCGGCGGCAAGCTCGAACCCCGCGTCTGGTTCAGCCGCACCACGTTGCGCGACGGTAAGAACATCCATTACTACAAATGGTCCTACCGCCGCCTCACCGAAGGCGACGGCACGCCGCTGGCCGCGCCGGGGCCCTGGACGCCGATCAAGCGGACGGTGGTCCGGCATTACGCCAAACCCGCATCGGGCGGCGGCGTTTCCCACGTGCCCTACCCGCTCGGCCCCGTGCCCGTGGGGACGCAAACGGACCTGTTCGAAATCAAACCCGCTCCGCTTCCTCCGGGGGGCATCGAATGGACGGTGGTCGATGAACGCGAAGACCTGGCTTCCGCCCACTTCGAAACTCACAAACTCGGCACCGGAGCGAACGATTGCGAAAAAGCGTTCAATTCCGCGGGCAAGTACGAGTTGAAACTGGAGTTGTTCAAGAACACCGGCGCGCTGGCCGACTGGACGGCAGAGGGAATCGACATGGAAATCACCGACGTTCCCGCTCCCTTCGGCACCGGCACGGTGACGACGCAAACCGCGTCCAACTATTACCGCATCATTGGCGCGGGCGGACACACCATGGGATTCCGCATGGTGATCCGCGTCGACAACAATTGCTGCGATGCGGCGGTGATGCCGGTGAGCGGCACGGGGCTCACGGTGACCCCGTGCGGGTTTATCGAATTCGGTCCGGGGGCCACAACCCAACTCCACTTCAAGGCAAGCCACCCGAACAATTTCGCCGACTTCGACTTCAACCTGACACGCGCGGTGACCACATCGGTGCACACCGCCAGTGTCGCCGGACGGGTGGGTTCCTCACCGGTGCCGACAGACGACGCCACGCACAACTACACCCTCACCCCGCCGGGCGATTACCGGGAAAGCTTCACCGTCCTGGAACTGCTCGGACCGTGCTCGCGGGCAGCGTTTGCGGAAAACCTGCACGTCTGGGCGCGCGCAACGGACGGCTACAGCCGCATGAGCCACCTCGACCGGCATGGAGTCGACGGTTTCGCGCTGACCCAGCCGTGTCCGGAGTGCTGAGGCAAGTTTTTCGGCCAGGCCGCCCCTGCATCCGGCGCGCCTGGCGGTTGCCATCCCGGGGCACTCGACCCGGAAAAACGGAACCCCCGTCTCGAAATGAGACGGGGGTTTTCATATCCGGCTCCGGCGACTGCCGGCCGTTGAAATATCCGACCCTTAATAGAAAAGTTCCGGTTTGTGCTGCACCAGATGGGAAAGCACATCGTGACGGCTGACGATCCCCACCAGCCTGCCATATTCGGTGACCGGGACACGGTTGTAGCCGTGCTCCAGAAAAACCCGCACCAGGGAAACAAATGAATGGCTCCGCTCAACCGCGACCACTTGCCGGGTCATGATGTCCCGCGCCGGGGTCTTTGAAAAATCCGTCCCTTTTCTGGACTCCCGCAGGAGGTCCAGTTGCGTCACCATCCCCACCACGCGGTTGTCGCCGTCCACAATGGGAATTCCCGAGTACCCGCCCGCCTGCAACTGTTCGTAAAGTTCGCTGACCGGGTTGTCTTCGCCCGCGCTGACCACCAGATGCGTCATGACCTGGTCCACCGTGTGGGACTGAAAATTTTCTTCTTTTTCAAAAGTCATCGCGCCCTCCCGGGATCCTTTAGCCGCGGATTGTTGATGCCAAGCAAACCGGATGACGGGAAAGGTGAGGGAGCAATCATCAAATCTTGAAAATATGCGGCTGGTGACTGATCAAGTGGGAGAGAATGTCGTGCCGGCTGACAATGCCGACCAGTTTTCCCTCATCGGTCACCGGTATGCAATTGACACCGTAATCCTGAAACGCCTTCACAAGCGCCGTCAACCGGCTGCTTTTCTCCGCGGTCACCACGTCACGGGTCATCACATCCCGGGCATAGACTTCAGAAAATTCGTGTCCTTTTCTGGCTTCGCAAAGGACGTCCAGCGGGGTCACAATTCCCACAATATGGTGTTTCCAGTTCACAACCGGAATGCCCGAAAACGGTCCCCCCTTTAATTGATCGACGATTTCAGTCAGGGGTGTGTTTTCCTGTGCGCAAACCACCGGGCGGGACATGACCTGATCCACGGTATGGGATTTTAGATACTCGAAGTTTTCCGATTCCATGGAATATCCCCTCAAAAAAAGACGACCCTCATACAACCTTTCCTGAAGTTAATATAATGCCTTTTTCGAAAAAGTAAATTTCATTCCCATCCACCTTCAAACAACCCATTTTCCACAAAATACAATCCACCTCACTGAACCACCGCGACACGAATCGTGCGGCTGTCGCTCTGCCCGGCGGAATCCACCACCCTCAGGGTGAACATTCCCGGTTCGGGCGACCACTGCAGGGGAGCCCCGGGATGGGCCTTTCCAAGATACTGCTCGTTGGCAAACCAGAAGACGGAATCGACCTCGGAGTCGGTGGTCACCATGAGCGGAAGTTTCAGGTCGCGGCGTCCCAGAGTGATAGCGTACTCCACCCCGGCGCGCGGCGAGGTGATCTTCGGTTTCAGGTGAAAGGCCGAACGCTTTCCCGTTTCGCAAGCCGAGTCAAAAGGCGGCGGCGTCCGCCTCGGAATTCCGGCCTGGCGGAACAGTCGTAAAAGATCGCTCGGCCAGAACTCATACACTTCATAGTCCGTGTTTTCCGGATCGGCGTTACAGGCCCGCAGGCCGGTGTCGCGATCGATCGCCACCTGCCGGTAGATATTGGATTTTTTAATGGGCGACTTTCCGGGAATGAATTTTCCCCACAAGGTGCGCGGGCACAGCGCGTCCGCCAGATCACCGGTCTCGGCGCACACCTCGACCTGGGCGATGTTGAGCCGGGCGGACGCTTCACCGACGCTGTCGCGCATCGGCTCCACTCCGGTGACAGCGTCGATCATGTCGAAAAACAGCGGGGCCGCCAGACGGCCGCCGATGAGATGCGGGTTGGCCGTGCCGTCGAAATTACCCAGCCACACCGCCAGCGCGTAATGGCCGAACAGACCCACCGCCCAGGCGTCCTTGAAACCGTTGGAAGTGCCGGTCTTCCAGTACACCGGGAGACGGGTCAGGTTCTGCCCGACATAACCGTGCCGCGCGGCCATGGGGTTGTTCTTCAGCATGTCGAGGGTCAGGTACGCCGCCTCGGGGCTGAGCAGAGTCTTCGCCCGCCCGGGCGGATCGTTTTCCAGGAACCGCAGCGGCTTCATCTGCCCCCGGTTGCCCAGCGCGGCATACAGGCGCACCAGTTCGCGCAGGGTCACCTCGCCTCCGCCCAGCACCAGCGCCAGCCCGTAATGCGCGCGCGACTGCATGTCGGCAATCTCCGCCTGCTGCAAAAAGCCGTACAGGTCCGGACGGCGCAGGCGCGCAGCCAGGTACAGCGCGGGGATGTTGCGGCTCATCACCAGCGCCGCGCGCGCGGGCAGGGGACCGCGAAATTCTCCGTCAAAGTTTTCCGGACTGTAATCGGCGAAACGATGCGGCGCGTCCTTGAGCAGCGTCAGCGGATGGATGAGTCCCTGCTCCAGCGCCAGCGCGTAGATGAACGGCTTCAGCGTGGAACCGGGCGAACGCTTGCCGCGCGTGCCGTCCACCGCGCCGTCGATGGGAACGTTGAAATAGTCCGCCGATCCAATATGCGCCCGGACGGACATGTCCCGGACATCCACCAGCATGGCGCTGGCGTTCCGGATGCCTTCGAATTGATGACGTTCGACGTATCCCTCGAGCACGCGCTCCAGACGGTTCTGCAATTTGAGGTCGAGGGTGGTGGCGGTCCGTCCCCGCGTCCGGTCCATCACGCTTTCGACGAAATGCGGCGCCTGAAACGGCAGCCCGGATGGTGGCCGCACCTGCAGGGGCAGACCGAGCCAACCCTGTTTCGCAGAATCTTCCGGGTGCTCTTTTTCCCATGAAGCGAACAGCACCCGCCGCGCCCGCATCAATTCCTCCCGGCCGGATGCGGTCAAAGGATTGCGCCGCGCCGGGCTCTGCGGGACCAGCGCCAGCGCCAGCGATTCGGCCAGCGTCATTTCATCGGCGGGGCGGTGGTAGTAGATCAGGCTGGCCGCGCCCACGCCTTCGATGTTGGAACCGTAGGGCGCGAGATTGAGATACGCTTCAAGGATCGCTTCCTTATCATAATGCCGCTCCAGTTGCAGGGCGCGGAATATCTGGTGCAACTTTCCCGCCGCCGTGCGCGAGTCGATGCCGAAGCGGATGCGCGCCAGTTGCATGGTGAGCGTCGAAGCCCCCACGCGGCGCTCACGCCGGAGGTACGTTTCATAAAACGCGCGCAGGAGCGACACCGGGTTGACGCCAGGGTGTTCGAAGAAATAACGGTCCTCGTGCAGCAGGGTGGCTTCGATCAGTTGCGGCGCGATCTCACCCAGCGGCAGGCGCACGCGGTATTTCTCATCCGGCGACAGGGTCAGGCGCAACAACCCGCCCCGGCGGTCGTAAAACGCTTTCGAAAACTCCACATCGCCATAGAGGGACGGTTTCGGCAGCAAACCGATGGCCAGCCCCCAGAAAAGAACGGAAACCGCCAGCGGAATCGTCCAGTGCCCGTGCCGTTTCCACATACTCCACACCTATTCGACCGTCAGCGACCCGGCGAGTGAACGCGCTTTCACTTCGGAATCGTACATCGATTCGGCATACGCCGGAGGCAGGGTGAAGGTTCCCTTGTTGGTGGCTCGGAGGGTGTAGCGGAAGGTCTCCTCGTTCGGTGTCACCGTGGCATAAATGACGATCCGGTCCTCGCGCCGGTCGACGAACTGCGTGCCCAGCGTCGAGGCGTCACCGCCTTCCGGCGGTTTCCCCAGGTCAAACCCTCCCGGCAGCAGTTCGACCACCGCGATATTTTCGAGGGTCTTGTTCTCCAGCGAATGCAGCGTCAAGACAACTTCCAGGTCCTCTCCCACGCGCGCCGTCTTCACGGGATTGCCGTCCTTGTCGAGATACCGGCGGGAGATTTCGAGTCCTTGCCCGATGCGTTCCGCCGGCAGGTCCTGTTCGAACCCCGTCAACGCGACCTGATAGAAGAGGCCGTGCTCCCCGCTGCCGCTGAATTTCAGCGCAGGGGGGAATCCCGCAACCACCGCGCGCTTCACCGCCTGGCCGGTCAGCGCCAGCGGCGCAAACTGGCCGGGTGACGTCTCCGCCGCGATCGCAAGGTCGCCCGCTTCCTCACCACCGACGGCTGCGGTGTAATCCGCCAGCGCCTGAATGGCGTAGGAGGAGGAAAGCGTGCTGTAACGTCCTTCGCCGATGTAGTTGGCGATGCGGAAGATCACGTCGCGGTCCATCAATTTCAGACGCTCAGGGAAATGACGCGCCAGCAGCGTCACATAGCGGCTGTATTTTATGAGCCCGTTGTAATAGCTGTTGCCCGTCCAGGGATCGCCCCGTCCGACCTTGAACGCATCGAGGATGGGATCGGCCAGCGCATCCTGCTGCATCATCTTGAAGGCCGCGGCGAGGTAGATCATGGCCAGGTCCTCGTCCCACGCCCATTTCGGATGCTTTTCGATATAGTGCAGCAGATGGGTGATGTAGTTGGTCGTCACCTCGCCGTTACGCGTCAGCACGTAGACGCCATAGGCCTTGACGCGCGCGTCATCCAGCGAGCGGATGTCGCGATTGACCATGTCCTTGAGATAGTCCAGTCCACGGCGGTACAGATCGGTGGGAACGGGAAATCCTTTTTCGCGCACGTCGGTCAGAAAATCCAGCGCGTAGACGCTGGGGAAAGACGTGGCGGTGCCGCCGCTGATCCAGTTGTCGAACCCCCCATCGGCGGTCTGGCGCACGCGCAGGCGGTCGACTGCATGCTGAATGTGTTCCGCAATGCGTTTGTCGTCGAAATCAAAATCCGGATTGCGCGCCAGAACGATGGCCGGATAATTGCGGCTCACCGTCTGCTCGGTACAACCGTGGGGAAAGTTTTCGAGGAAACGCAGCAGCCCGCCGATCAGCCCCGCCGGCAGGGCTGAGACGCCCGCTTCGGTTTCGGCGAACTCCGGATAGCGGTTCTGCTGCAAGGCAACCGTTTTCTCCTTACCTTCCATATAGCCTGAATCGAGGCGCGTCATTTTCGGCAGCGACGGCCGCACGCTCAAGGTCGCGGTGTAACGCGCCGCGTGCTCCCCTTCTCCGGCGGTAAAAGTCAGCGCAGCCGAACCGAGAACCTCATTGGCCTTCACCTGAAAGCGCAACGTCTCCTCCCGCCCTTCGTCGATCGTCATCGACTCCGGCGTGGTCCCGGTCAGCGACAGGTGTTCGGAGGGCGTCACCGTTACCGGCACGCGCGCGCCTGCGCCGGAACCCTCAAGGTTGTTGGCGATGGTGGCGGTCACCTCAAACGTGTCGCCCGGCGCTGCGAACACCGGCGCGTTGGGGCTGATCACATAATCGCCCTGCACCAGCGCCTTTTGTTCCGTGGCGCCAACGCCGTAGCCGGACACCGCAACCGCCATCACGCGCAGGGTGCCGTTGAAGTAAGGCGGCACGTCCCAGGTGAGCGTTTGCGAACGTTCGTCCGCGCCCAGGATTCCGGACCAGTACACCACCGGCGCATCGGTCTTGCGGCGGAACGGGTTGAGGTGCTTGCCGCCGATGGCGGACATGCCCCCTCCGGGAGCCGAAGCTTCTCTTACCTGCGAATACTCCGCCATCAAAAGGTCGAGAATCTGCGTGGTGTCGACCGCAAGCGCCCGGCCTTTCAGGAAATAGTCCAGCGGACGCGGCGTCTTGTACTGCGCCACCTGCAGGATGCCCTCATCGACGGCGAAGACGACCACGCGACTGCTCCGGCCGGTGCTGACCTGAATGGGAAACGTCCGGCCCGGCCGCGCGCGTTCGGGCATCTTGAGATCGATCTTCACCCGACGTTTTTCGATATTGGCGGTGAAAGGCGCGACGGCATAGGCCAGCGGACTCATGTAGATTTCCTTCGCGCCGAGCGCGCGGGTGAAGGCGACATTGACGAACCCGTTGCCCTCGAAACCCTCCGGCAGGCGGATCCTCTGAATGCTATCCGTTTTATCCGTGGCGAACCACTTGTGCGCGTGAACGCGGTCACTCTCAATGGTGATGAGTCCGGCGCCGGTGTAAGGCGCCACAATATTCAGCTCGATCTCATCGCCCGCCTCGTAATACGTCTTGTCGAGTTTGATTTTGAGTTCCGACCGGGTGTCGAGCCTGCCG
Organism: Nitrospina sp.; assembly: GCA_020430445.1. Taxonomy (GTDB): domain Bacteria; phylum Nitrospinota; class Nitrospinia; order Nitrospinales; family Nitrospinaceae; genus Nitronauta. The sequence continues at coordinate 6,988 of JAGQJZ010000047.1, read as the reverse complement.
GCCACGTGCGCCTCGCCGGCGACACTGTAATCCACGCGCGAGACGTCCGTCCCTTCCGCGTCGGTCAGCACCAGCGCGAAATCGCCCGGACGGGAGGTGTCGAGGTTCCAGTCAAGACCGTCCGTGCCGATGTCGACCGTTTTCGTCTCGACCACCCGTTCACGCGGCACCGACTCGTAGGCGAACTGACCGTTGCGTTTGACCAGGGTGGAAATAGCGTCCTTGCGGATCACGCTGAGCGTCAGGCCTTTTTTCGCGACAGGATTCAAATCCGGGTCGAGCGCGATCCAGTGCAGGCGGTGCTGCCGGTCGTTTTTCAGGTAGTTCAAGTTGGACCCGGTTTTGTAACCGACGACGGATTTCATAGACGAAACCAGCGTCGCGGTTTCGACCGCGACACTGCGCCCGCCGCCGGCTTCGAATCCTTCGGCGCGGAAGCTGGCAAAAAACCCGGCTCGGCCGTAGCGGCTGAGATCAAGGTCGAACACCGCGTCGCCGTTTTCATCGGTGCGCGCTTCGGGAAGTGCCTCGGTGACCGCGCCCCCGGTGGGAGCGAAAGCGTTGAAGAAACGGTAATCCGCATAATCGGCGAACGAGAATCCGGCGGGGGAAAGCGACAGGGTCGCCTTGACGCGGCGATTGGTGGCGGGGGTGCCGTACAGGTTTTTCAAATTGACTCGAACCTGCAGGTTCTCCGGCGACTGCCAGCCTTTCCTGCGCGGCGTCGTGAAATCGGCGCGGATTTTCATCCGGTCCGGCAAAAATTCCTCGACCCGCACGCTCGTCGAATGCAGCAGGCTGCCGCGCTTGCCGTCGTTGGTGATGTACAGGTGCGCGTGGTAGCGGCCCACGGAAAAATTCGGTTCCGTCTGAAACCGGTATTCCTCGAACCCGGAAGCAGACAGGCGGATGTTTTCCTTCACAATGGCGACGCCGCGCGGATCGATGATGTTCAATTCCAGCGGAACACCCTCGAGGTCCTTCGTCCAGTCACGCGCTTTGACGATCATGCCGAAGTTGACGGAGTCGCCGGGCCGGTAAATACCACGGTCGGAAAACACGAAGGCCTGCAAACCGTCGGCGGGAACATAGCGTCCCGAGACGGGAAAACGCGACAGGTCCAGCCGTCGATCGTAGCGGTCGTAGGCCATGAACGACAGGTCGTTGCCTTTCGACACGGTCACCGCCACCGGCAGCCGGTCCGGGCTCATGCCGGTCAGATTGGGAACCGAGGCGCGGCCTTCTCCGTTAGTAACAGCGCTGAACACCGGCTGGCCGTTATTGCCGAGAATCCGCACTTCCGCCCCACCGACCGGCTGCCCGGTGGAGATCGACTGGACAAACACCTCGCGCGTTCCCTGCGCATTCCTTTTCACAAGAAACCCGAGGTCGGTGATCAGGATGAAGCGCTGGTCACTCGCAACCTGCGTGTTTTTATCGCGCGTTCCAAAAATCCTGATGAAGAACAATCCCTTCTTCCCCTCTTTCAGATAGGGCGCGAAATCGAAGGAAGTGAACTGCGCGGCCTTGTCGTCTTCCCGGAAGAGAGAGAGTTCCTCGTTGGCGATTTCTGCGATGTTTTTCTGATCGAAACTGTAGCTCTTGAAATAGGGACTGGCGAAATCGCCCCGGGTCTGGGTCACCAGATGGCTCAGGAACTGCGGCAGGACCTGCGCCACTTCAAAGCGGACGCCGTCCAGGCCACGGGCAAGCACGGAAATTTTCTTCTCCCCCGAAAGCGCCAGCAGGCCTCCTGCTTGCATGATGCTCAACTCGCGCGGGAACTGCGGAACCGAGACGATCGTGTCGTAATCGCGCGACATGGAAAAACCGCCGAACGCTTTCACCCCCTTGCGGAGCTTCAGGTAAACGTAGCGCCCGGGTTCGGTGTCGAGCTTCAGGCTGTGCAACGCCGAATGCTCTTCACTCACGGGAAGTGGAAGCGCGTCGAGCTTTTCCGAAGCCTGCAGAATTTTTTCGGAAACCTCGTTGGCGGCTTTCCAGTGGTAGGGTTGTTTGTTGTCCGGGTTCTTCACCGCCACCGGATGGAACTCCGGCAACAGGTACACATCAAGATGCCCCACCACCTCTTCCGGCGTCGCCTTGACGTTGGTGTCGAGGACGAGCACCTGATCGGTACCGAAGCGGTCGTTTTTAACCAGGGACAGGCGCACCGAATTGACGCGATAGTAATCGTCCAGGCTGGGCACGCGCACCCGCTCACTGAAGGCGCGTTTCGACGGCCGCGTCTGCCCCCGGGGCTGGACCCCGGCGTCGACGACAAGCTGCAAAAACTTTTCCTTGTCCGGGAGCAGGCTCAGCGGCGTGATGAGATTCGCTTCGGTGCCTTGCGGGTTGTAGGTGATTTCAAAAGGGAAACGGTCTTCCGTCGGAAGCGACTTGTTGTCGTCGCGCGGGTGGAAGCTGAACGCCGTGCGGGGTTCCAGCGTCGATTTGTCCACCGGGTAGTTGAAAGTCATGCGCGTGGCCACGACCTTGCGCGCCGGGTTGTCCGGATCCTGAAAAAATTTCATCTCCGGAACCCGGATCTGAAACCGGCGGGAGCGAAACGTGTAGGTGTCCTTGTTGAGGGAAACGTGAACGGGGAACGCCGACTTGTCAAATACCGCTTTGTACTCCTGATCCGCCAGCCACGGTTCATGCGGAGTGAATCGCAGGTGGTAATCATTTTCCCAGCGCCATTCACCCGAGATCTGGGGCGTTATGGAAATTCCCCGGCGGACCGTTTTCCCGGCCAGCTTGAGGTTCCTGCGGCAGCCGGAGTAATAGCGGTCGCCGTATTGTTTCCTGCAGGCTTCCTTGTCTATGGAGAAATAAAGATCCAGCGGATTTTTATCGTCGAGCGTGGTCTTGTTCGGCAGGGACAGAAACACCGGATCTTCCAGATGCCCCGTGATGGGACCGGTATCCGCCTGCGCTACAACAGGCACAAGCAGAAGCAAAACCATGCCGAGGAGATGGTGGAGTCTCAATGAGGTCATGCGGCATTTCTCCCTGATATTTTTTTCGTATCACCCGCCCAAAGGCAGTTCTGTCTTGTTCCCGCAGGAAAAACGAGGGAAATAACAGAGTAACGAAATTTACCTTGTGCTCCTAATTTTCTTTCCTTAGGAAGCGCAACCAGGAAAGCGCAAGGGTTTTGACGTACCGGGAAGCCCTGAAATCCGGATGCCGGCCTAGCGTTGTGAAGTTTATATGGGGTTGACAGGCGCCGGGTTTGGCAGAAGAATAAATGGAAACGGGGAGGGAGATTCAAAAAGCAGGCGCTTCAAAAAAGAGACCTGTATCAAGGTGGACCATGCACGAACTTTTTTATTGCAGCTACGCGGCCCCCGGTATCAACAAAGACGATATCCTGGAAATACTGGAAGCTTCGCGAAAAAATAACGAACAACTCGGCATTACCGGAATCCTGCTTTACTGGGAAAAAACGAATGAATTCCTACAGGTATTGGAGGGAGACCGGGAAGCCCTGTTTGAGCTGTATGAAAAAATCGTCCAGGACTCGCGTCATTCCCTGGTGAGGCTGGTTTATCACGGAGAGATTCAGGAGCGGGGATTCAAGAACTGGAGCATGGCCTTCCAGAATTTTGATGCAATCGACCGATCCAAAATTGAAGGTTACTCCAATTTTTCGACGCTCGGCTTCACCGATGAGCGCACCCCTATTGAAGCTTCCGCAGCCATCAGCCTGATCCAGACCTTCCGGGACGTGCTTCCCTAGAACAGGTTCCCGTGAACGGCTCCCGTTTTTAGAGAACGCGACGTTTGCGAAAATGCTTCGTAACAGTGGACTGGCTGTCTTTCAGGAACCGCTGGCCGTTTTCCAGGTGCGGTAAGCTCCGGAGAGGTTTTTCACTTTAAACCCATTCAGGTGCAGTTGCCGGCAGGCGAAATAAGCGCGCTGGCCGGTCTGGCAGTAAACGACGATTTCCCGGTCACGCGGCAACTCCCCCATGCGCTCTCTGAGTTCGGGAAGCGGGATGTGCAGGGACGGTTCGATACAGCCTTTCGCCCGCTCGTCCGGGTCGCGGACATCGAGCAG
>JAGQJZ010000047.1:0-2690 GCA_020430445.1 Nitrospina sp. | reverse complement strand
TGCGCCCCCAGCAGCCTGCCGCTTGCGGGATCGAACAGCAGTTTCATGGCGATGCGCTCGGCTCCGGGGTAGTAAGTGGCGTGGGAAGCGGGATGCAGGTAGACCTTTTCGTGCGCGATGCCGAGCCGTTTCAGCGTTTTCTCGCTGGCGCCGGTGCAGGCGGCGGTCATGTCGAACAGGCGGAGGATAGCAGTGCCCAGGGTGCCGGGGTATTTCATGTCGCCTCCGAAAATGTTTTCCGCGACGATCCGCCCCTGCCGGTTGGCGGGCCCCGCCAGCGGCACCATCACCTTTTCGCCTGTAACAAAGTCGACCACCTCGATCGCATCGCCCAGCGCCCAGATGTTCGGATCGCTGGTGCGGAGCCGGTCGTCGACCACGATGCCGCCGCGCTGTCCGGTCTCCAGCCCCGCGTCCCGGATCAACTTCGATTCCGGACGCACGCCGATGCCCAGGATCACCAGACCCGCTGGAAGGCGCTTGCCACTGCCGAGCTCCACCACCGTGTATTCCTCTTCACCGGCGCGGGGCGTGTCGAATTTCGCCACGCCATCCCCCAGATACAGGTCGATGCCGTTCCGCCTCAATTCGCCATGGAGCCAGGCGGCCATCTCCGGATCGAATGGCACCATGACCTGCGGCGCGGCTTCCACGACGCTCGTCTTCAACCCCCGGCGGTGGATCTGTTCCGCCATTTCAAGACCGATGAACCCCCCGCCGACGACCACGGCCTGCTTCGGTTCCCGTTCATCGATCCATTCCAGGATCGCTTCCACATCGGGAATCCCGCGTACGGAAAAATGCGCCGGATTGTCGATTCCCGGGATCCGGGGCTTGAGCGGGCTGGCGCCGGTGGAGATCACCAACTCGTCGTAAGACTCGCGGTACTCCCGGCCTTCCCGATGGTCGAGAACGCGGACGGTCTTTCCCGCAGGGTCGATTTCCATCACCTCCGAAAGAACACGCACGTCAAGGTTGAAGCGGGAGCGCAGGCCCTCCGGCGTCTGCACCAACAGGTCCGCTTTGTCCTCAATTTCCCCGCCAATGTAATAGGGCAGGCCGCAGTTGGCGAACGAAACATGCGGGCCGCGTTCGAACAGGATGATCCGGGCGTCTTCCGAGAGACGCCGCGCATGGGCCGCTGCCGTCGCGCCTCCGGCGACACCGCCGACAATGACAATTGTTCTTTTTTCCATATCCGGTCCTGTTGTTTTACGAAATATGATCGGGATCTCCGGCAGGAGACCCCCTGTTTTTCCCCGTCCCGGCAGGGAGCCAGACATGCACTGTGGTCCCGCTGCCCTCCGCCGAGTCCACTTCAATCCTGCCGCCGTATTTTTCGACCAAACGCTGGGTGATGCTGAGCCCCAGCCCCGTTCCTTCACCCTGCATTTTTGTAGTGAAAAAGGGATTGAACATTTTGCGCAGCGTCTCCCGGTTCATGCCGGGCCCCGTATCTTTGATGGAAACCCTGACTCCGGCATCCACCGCGTGCGCGGCAATCTTCAAAGCGCCCCGGCCCTGCATCGCCTGGACCGCATTGTTCAGAATGTTGACCCAGATCTGTTTCACATCATCCGGATCCGCCATCAGCACCGGCTCACCGACCATATCATACTCCACATCGATCCGGTTTTGTTCGAAAGGCAACAGGGCGAAGGCCAGCGCCGTTTCCAGCGTGTCGCGCACCTCCAGGCGCTCGCGGGCTCCAGCGCTTTTATTCTGCACCCAGCCGGATACCCTGGAAATGATTTTTCCGATGCGCTCGGAACCCGCTCTCACCTTTGCCGCATATTCCTGGAGTTTTCCGGAATCGTTTTCAACCATCATGGCCTCGGAAAAACTTTGCACCGACTGCAACGGGTTGCTGATTTCGTGGGCGATGCCGGCGACCAGGGTTTTCAGATTGGCCGTGTTTTCCACCTGGGTCATGCGATCGAGAAATTCCTTTTCCCGGGTCAGGTCATTGAACACCAGCCCCAGTCCCGGCCCGGATGCGTCCTCCAACTCAATTTCAAAGACCTGATAAGTGAAAATTTTTTCTCCCAGGGTGACCACCGAGGGCGGATTGAAAGACCCTCCCGGATTCTGCACAGCGTGCAGGGGGTCCCGCGTTTCCACGCATGCCGGATCATGCCTGTGCTCCCGATGATCGGGCGCAGGCCCTCCCCGGTTCTCCCCCTCCTTCAATTCACCCTGCAGGAGGTTCCACTGATCATCTGAAATGGCCAGCGCTTGCCGCAGGGGCTTGCCGGTAAAGTCCGAGGCGCGCCGGTTGCGGAATTTTCCGAATCCGGAGTTGGCGAACACAATGTCGAGGTCCCGGTTCACCACCAGAACCAGATTGTCCATTCGGGACAAGAGGGTTTCAGAAAATGAATTCAAGCATCACCTGTTGGTTTCCTCGCGGGTTGATGGAGTGCCCTGCCCCAGTTCACGCAGGTAAAGGATGATCTGCCAGACCGATTCGTCGGGAAGGTGCCCGAACGCGGGCATGGCCGTGCCCTCCGAGCCGTTCCTGATGATCCAGAACAGTTGTCCGTCGGAAATCGGGTTCATGGTTGCGGCGCATGTGAAATTTCTGGGAGGTGGAACCAGGCCCATGCCCATCGGTCCCATGCCGTCTCCCTGAGCGCCGTGACAGGCGGTGCAATTGGGCTGCGCTTCCACCTGAAACAGCAACCGCCCCT
>JAGQJZ010000046.1 GCA_020430445.1 Nitrospina sp. | reverse complement strand
GCTTTCGGCAACAGCCTGCCGGACGAGGCGATCTGGAAGCTGGTGGCCTACCTGCGGACGTTCGCCCGATAGCGTTCAGCCCAGCCCTCCGGTTCGTGTTTCCCAAACTTGAAGGAGCGGTAAGTCGAAGAATCCCGCCTTGGATGTTCCACTGTGTTGTGTAAAAGTCCCGGACTTTAGTGAAGGGTCAGTTTCTTGTATTTGGAGCGCCGGTTTTCCTCGCGTCCGCCGAGTTCTTTTTTGCGCACCTGCTGGTATTCCTCGAAGTTCCCTTCGAACCAGCGCACCTTGCTGTCGCCCTCGAACACCAGCAGGTGGGTGCAGATGCGATCGAGAAAGAAGCGGTCATGGCTGATCACCAGCACGCAGCCGTTGAAATTCAGGATGGCGTTTTCCAGGTTGCTGAGCGTGGTCACGTCGAGGTCGTTGGTCGGTTCGTCGAGGAGCAGGACGTTGCCGCTGCGCCGGAGCAGTTTCGCCAGGTGGACGCGGTTGCGTTCACCGCCTGAAAGCTTGCCGACTTCCTTCTGTTGATCGGACCCGCGGAAATTGAACCGCGCCACGTAGGCGCGCGATTTCAGCTTGCGTCCGGCGATCTCGATTTCCTCGTCGCCCTGGGTGATCTCCTCGTACACGGTCTTGCCCGGTTCCAGGTCGTGACGGTGCTGGTCGACGTAGGAGAGCGCCACGCTCGGCCCGATCTCCAGCGTGCCGGAATCCGGCGTCTCTTCTCCCACGATCATGCGAAACAGCGTCGTCTTGCCGGTGCCGTTGGGGCCGATGAGGCCGACCACCGCGCCGCGCGGTATGGCGAAGTCGAGGTTGTCGATCAATGGATTGTCCTTGAATCCCTTGGTCAGGCCCTGGGCGACGATGACTTTTTCACCGAGGTTGGGGCCGGGCTGGATCTGGATGTCGAGAGAGTTCTCGTCCACCGCCTGCTGGCTGGCGGAGAGTTTTTCGTAGTCGCTGACGCGGCTCTTGCTTTTGCCGCGCCGGGCCGAGGGGGTGGCGCGGATCCATTCGAGTTCCTTCTCCAGCCGCTTCTGCAGGCCGGAGGCGGCTTTCTCTTTCTGCCGCAGGCGTTCGGATTTTTGTTCCAGCCAGGAGGAGTAGTTGCCTTCGAAGGGAATGCCGCGTCCGCTGTCGAGTTCGAGGATCCATTTGGTGATGTTGTCGAGAAAGTACCGGTCGTGGGTGGAGACGAGCACGTTGCCGGAGTAGTCCTTGAGCGTGTTTTCCAGCCACTGAACCGTTTCCGCGTCGAGGTGGTTGGTCGGTTCGTCGAGCAGCAGGATGTCCGGTTTCTGCAGCAGCAGGCGGCACAGGGCGACGCGCCGCGCCTCGCCGCCGGACAGCGTGCCCGCCGGCTGGTCGTCTGCCGGAAGCACCAGCGCGTCCATGGCGATCTCGACCTGCCGGTCGAGTTCCCAGCCGTTGACCGCGTCGATTTCGTCCTGCAGGCGTCCCATCTTCTCGATCGCTTTTTCCATCTCGTCGTCTTCCATCGGTTCGGCCATGCGGGCGCTGATGGCGTTGAATTCGTCGATCAGGCTCTTGATGTCGCTGAAGGCCTCTTCGACCACCTGGCGGACGGTTTTGTCCTTGCCGAGGTGCGGTTCCTGATGCAGGAAGCCGATGCGCGTTCCCTTGAGCGGTTCGGCGGTGCCGTCGAACTCCTTGTCTTCCTGCGCCATGATGCGGAGCAGGGTGGTTTTGCCGGAACCGTTTTCACCGACGATGCCGATTTTGGCGCCGTGATAGAAGCACAGGTTGATGTTTTCGAGGATTTTCTTGTGGCCGTGGGTTTTGCTCAGTTGACTGATGGTGAAGATGTATTCGCCTGCCATATGTTCCTGTCTCGTTCCTATGATGAGGTTTGATAGATGATGAAATCATGCCCGTCCCGGTAAACGATTTCAAGCTGCCGGGTTCGGGCGATCCAGTCGAGCGTGCGGGAACCGAAGAACCCGATGTGGGTCGGGTCGTTGGTATAGTACCAGTTTGCGAAACCTGCGGGATCGGGCTCTCCTCCCTTCTCCGGATAAAAACGGGTCATGATCGCCAGGTAGCCGCCGGGTTTGAGCGTTTGCAGAATCCGGTCGATTTCCAGAACCGGCGCGCGCAGATGCTCGAAGGTTTCGGTGGAGATCACCGCGTCGTAGCGCCGGCCCGGCTGCCATTCCGGAAAAAAAAACCTGTCGTAGACCCGGGCTTCAAAGCCGCGCCGTTCCAGCAGGGTTTTCAATACCGGTTCATACCCGCAGCCGAAATCGAGAACCGTGCCCCCTGCCGGCCCGTGCCGGACCAGGAGGTCGAGCTTTGTCTCGAACATGCGGACGTACCCTTCGTTTTCCAGGCTGTTCTCGTGTTCCAGGTAGCGTTTCCGCTCCTCGTCCGGAGGCAGGTGCTGGCATGCGGGCACGAAAATATAACGGCAGAGGGGGCAGAGAAAAAAGTCGCGGCCCCGGGACCGGTGGTACCCGTCCGCCGCACCCCCGCATAACGGGCAGATCATGCCGTGATTGTGCCATAATTATTCAGAGGGCACCTCTAATAATTGGCAAAAAGGACGGGGTAGGGCTATAATCCCACCGGTCCGGAAAAAGGACCGTATTCCAACCCACACAATTTATCGCAGGAACTTTATTTCATGGCAACCTACATCAATGGCAATGGCATCCGTACCGGTTACGTAATCATTTACAACAAGGAGTTGTACCGCGTCATGAGTTCGGAGCACCGGACGCCGGGCAACAAGCGGGGGTTCTGCCAGGCCAAGCTGCGCCACCTGATCAACGGCAACCAGACCGAAGTCAAGTTCCGTTCTGACGAGCAGGTGGAGCGCGCCAGTCTCGAACAGGTTGAAATGGAATACCTGTATCAGGACACCTCCGGCTACTGCTTCATGAACAGCGAAACCTACGAGCAGTTGTTTCTGGACGAATCCGCTTTGGACGGGGTGAAACAGTTTCTCCTTCCCAACATGAAAGTGGTGGTGGAATTCCACGATAGCAAGCCCATCGGCATCGAACCGCCGGAACACGTCGAACTGATCGTGACCGATACCGAGCCGCCGCTCAAAGGGGCGACCGCGGCCGGAGGCGGCAAACCGGCGACGCTGGAGACCGGCCTTGTGGTCACCGTGCCCAATTTCATTGAGATCGGGGAGAAAGTCCGCGTCTCGACCACCTCCGGCCAGTACCAGGAGCGGGCCAAGGGCTGAGCGCTCAAAACGGCCCCGGCCGGCTCCGGAAATTCGCTGCCCGGACGACCCTCTGTAGTTCAACCTCTTGAACCGTAAAGATTTATTCTTTTTCCCCGCGCATTGAATTGCAGAAAAAATACAGGTAAACTAGGGCTACGTTTCGGCAGTCGCCGGAACCGTCTTGCTTGCTTAAGGGTGCCTTTTGAAAGTTTCTCCCGGTTGTGAGCGGGGCCTGGTCTTTCAGGGTCCGCGAGTTTCTGGATGGAAATTATAGAATTGCAAGAGGCCTCTTGAATCTTTGCGTTCCCTCCGTTTCACGACACAACTCCAGGAAATTCGCTCATGCCCCAGATTGGAACTGTTGCCCCTCTCAGTATTCTGGAAATGATTTTGCGCTCCAGTTGGGTGGCCCAGGCCGTCCTGCTTCTCCTGCTGGTTTTTTCAATCGTGTCCTGGGCGATCATTTTCGCCAAATGGTCCGGTTTCAGGAAAGCGCGCAACGAAGACAAAAAGTTTCTCGACGTGTTTCACAAAAGTGAAAGCCTGACCAATATCTACAACCTTTCCCGGGAGCTGAAATCCAGTCCGGTCGCGCGCGTGTTCCTGACGGGGTATCACGAGTTGTATGTGTTTCAGGAAATGGCGCGGGATGAAGGCAAGAACAACGGAGGGACCGAGGTCCTGACCGAGGTGGATCTTAAAGGTATTGAACTGGCGCTCAACAAGGCCGTCACGCGCGAGGTGGAGCGGATGTCCGCCAAACTGGATTTTCTGGCCACCACCGGCAGCACCACCCCGTTCATCGGCCTGTTCGGCACGGTCTGGGGCATCATGCATTCCTTCCGTGTCATCGGCGTTAAAGGTTCCGCCAGCATCGGCGGCGTCGCCCCCGGAATCGCCGAAGCCCTGGTGGCCACGGCGGCGGGGCTGCTGGCGGCCATCCCGGCGGTTATCTTCTACAACCTCCTCAACAACCGGGTCCGGATACTGGGGGGGACGATGGACGATTTCTCGCGCGATTTCGTCTACATGGCGGAAAAGAATTTCATGGAGCCGCGCCCGGTGCGGCAGGTCCGGCAGGCTGAGGTGTCGGTGGATTGATGCGCAAACGCGACTACCGTCTGATGGCGGATATCAATGTCACGCCCCTGGTTGACGTGATGCTGGTGCTGCTGGTCATTTTCATGATCACCGCGCCGCTGATGCAGCACGGGATCGACATTGAACTGCCGAAAGAAAGCACCTCCGCCGTGCAAGTGCAGGACAAGACGCCCACCATCACGCTGAAACCGAACAAGGCCATATTCTGGAACCGGGAGGAAGTGTCCACCCTGCCGAATCTGACCGAGCGGCTCAAGCGTTACCAGTCCTCGAAAAAAGACGGCGCCGTTTATTTTCGCGCCGACCAGACGCTGGATTACGGTTATGTCATGAAGATCATGGCGACCATTAGCCGGGCCGGCGTTGAAAACATCGGTATGATCACCGAACCTGAGCAATGACCCTGACAGAACCTCACGTGTCGCGCTTCAACCAGATGCTGGTGGTGTCGGTATTGGTGCACTGCCTGATCCTGGTGGTTTTCGTTTATCTTCCGAAACAGGCGATCCAGCACAATGTGGTGCGGCCCGCGTTCCGGGTGCAGTTGATGGAACTGCCGGCGCAAAAAGCGGAGGAACCCAACACGCCCGCTCCCCCGGTCCCGCTCAAGGAAAAACAGGTCGAGGTCGCCAAAACAGACACGGCGAAACAACCCGCGCCGGTGGAAAAAAAACCGGTTGCTCCGGCGAAAGTGAAAAAGAGCGCGAAGGCCAAGCCGGTGGCGCAGGCAAAGGTTTTGAAACCCGCGCCGGTTAAAAAGACGCCGCCTCCGCCCGCCGCGCCGAAGAAAACGGCCCGCGCCAGGCCGGCGGCGCCGGAGAGGAACATTCTCAGGCCCGCACCGGTGAAGACGCCGGCAAAACCGGCCAATAACCTGTTCAAGGAACTGGATCAGGTCGCGGCTCTGCCGAAACAGCAGGTCAAGCCGCCTCCCCCGGCGAAAAAGCCGGACACGTTTCTGGAGGAGCAGGTGCGTGAACTGGAAGCGCTCAAGGCCGACCCCATGGCGTCAAAAGTGAAACCCGTGCCCTTGCAGCCCGCCGTGCAGCCCCTGTCTAAAGTGACGCCTGCCGTGCCGACCGAGGCGCAGAAAAAGTTTGAGGAACTGGTGAACTCTCCGGTAAAAACCCAGGCCGTGGCGGCGCCGGTGGCGGCACAGCCTAAAAAGGAATTGATGGAGGATCTGGAAGCGATTTCCCGTCTTGAAGCCCGGACCTCCGGATTCAAAGCCACCGTGCCGATGCCGAAGATGCCGCCGTCCTCGAGCAACGCGGCCGGAGTGGAAGAGCTCGAATCATTGAAACAGGAACTCGCTTCCCTGCAGAAGGGGGAGATCAAAGTGGATTTTCAGTCCACCCGGAAAACAGAGGAGGCTCCGAAACCCGCTTTCAAAAGCCAGATTCACAGCCTGAGTTCCCCGGACCCGACCAAGGTTTATGTCAAGGCCACCGTTCCCGGCACGCTTGGAAGAAATGGAACGGGGACGACCGGAGGAACGCCCGATGCCAGTGTTCTGGCGCAGTACGTGGCCGAAATTGAACGGCTGGTCATGAGTAACTGGAAAAGTCCGATCGGGTCCGAGCACAAACAGGTCCGGGCGTCTTTTGTTATTTATCCTGCAGGAAAAATTGAACTTCCCAAACTGGTGCAAAGTTCTGGCAATGAAATGCTGGACAACCTGGCGCTTCGTGCCATCAGTGCATCGGAACCGTTTCCTCCGTTCCCCCGGGAACTGAAGGAACCCAACCTTCAAGTCACCGTACACTTCAGCTATGTCTACCAAGAATAAGTCCATCCATTTTGCAGTCCTGTCCGTCTTCATCGCCGGGTGGTGTTTTTTCGCCGGGCCCGTTTTTGGTCAGTCCGATGTTTTGATCGATCTTTCCATGGAAACCCAGTCCGAGGTGGCCATCGCCGTCCCTGAGTTTATGCCCCTGGAGGGCAGTCAGGACGCCAGCGGAGTGGGCCGAGAGGGCCGTGAGATCCTGGAGAACGATCTCAAACTGTTCGACTTGTTCAAGCCGGTTCAGCAGAGCGTGATCCGGCGTCACGCCACGGCCGAGGCGGGATCCGGGACCGTGGACTATCAGGCGTGGAACGGCCTGGGCGTGCAGTGGCTGATCAAGACCCAGTACCAGGTCAACGGAGCCGACAACAACGTGTTCATCTTTCGTCTGTACGATGTGACCAACGAACGTTTTCTCGTCGGCAAGCGTTACCGCGGCAAGCGTCCCTGGGTGCGCCGGATGATGCACCGTTTCGCCGATGAGGTGATGGCCCAGTTGACCGGGAAACCCGGCGTGGCCGATACCCAGATCGCCTTTCTCGCGAAGAGCGGCGGGGGCAAGGAAATGTACACGGTGGATTTCGACGGGCACAACCTGAAAAAAGTGACGCGTGAAAATTCCGTCATGCTGGCGCCGGACTGGTCTCCGGACGGCAAGGCCATCGTGTTCACCTCCTACCGCGACCACAATCCCGACCTGGTGATGGTGGACCGCATGGGGAAAAAGCGGAAAGTGCTGCTGCAACTGCCGGGCCTGAACTCGGCGCCGGCCTGGTCGCCGGACGGTGAAAAAATAGCCCTGGTGCTGAGCAAGGACCAGAACTCGGAGATTTATCTGCTGGACAAGTTCGCGAATCTCAAGCGCCTGACGCGCCATTTCAACATCGACACCTCGCCGGCCTGGTCGCCGGACGGGCGCAAGATCGCGTTCGCTTCCGACAGGTCGGGAACCGGATCGCCGCAGATTTTCATCATGGACGCCGGTTCTGGTGACAGTTCCGGTGTGAAGCGGGTGTCGTTCTCGTCTTCGTACAACGACAATCCCGCCTGGTCTCCGGCCGGCGACAAGATCGCCTACACGGCATTGGTCGGCAAGCAGTTTCAGATCAAGATTTACGACCTTGAGAAGAACCAGACGTTCGACCTGACCACCGGAAGGGGGAACAAGGAGTCCCCGTCCTGGTCTCCGGACGGCCAGTTTGTGGCTTACCGGGTGGAACAGGGAGGAAAATCGTCCATCCACATCCAGCGTGTGGGCGGTAAAAAAAGCCGTCCCCTGACATTTTCTCCTGTGGCGGCGTTGAGCCCCACCTGGTCGCCTTATGCAAGAAAGTAAATGAAGAAATATTAGAACTTTTTGAAAAAATGGCCGTTAGGGAGGTTAAAGATTTACATCCAAAATAAATATAGGGGTACAGAAGGGCTTGTACGAAACCCCGATTTGAATTAAAATAATACAAGGCTGGCTGCAACCCTTTGAATTAAAAGCGTAAGCTGGAATCCCTGAGTTGGGGGCTGCGGTCTGGATTTTGCCTACCCTTTGGCGGAATCAAATTTGGTTTACTTTTTACAAATTTGTTTAAATTTATATTCGTGAAATTTCTGAGTGTGGCGGAAATTTGAAAACGTTTAGGGCGACACAACCGGGGTGGACACTGCGGTAGATTGCCGGAACGCATTCGGATTTCCATCTTTCCCAATTTTCAAAGAGGTCCAAAAAAAATGAAGTTGACGACGAAGAAAACAAAATGGATGCGAGGTGTTATCGGTCTGGTAATAGCTCTTATGGCGGCAGGCTTTGCCACGGGTTGTTCCAAAAAGCTGATGCCCCCGGAAATTGAGGCCAGCAGTGGCTCCTCCGGAGGGGGAAGCATGAGCGGCAACAGTTTTTCCTCGGGGATTGGAGAATCCAGCGTCGGGGGTGAAGGCACGGCCTCTTCCGGTTCCGGTTCCGGCGCGGGCGCCGCAGGTGGAGAGGAGTCCGGATTCAACATTCAGGAGCAGGGCGAGTCCGGTTCCGGTGGCGGATTTTTTGCGGAAGAAAATGTGGGTGAATCCGGAGGTTCGAGCATGGGCCATGCCGGTTCCGGCGCGGAATTCGGCACCGGCGACGGCCAGTCCTTTGGCGGCGGTGAAGGCGGCATGCCGGGCAATGGTTCCGATGGTTTCTTTGCCTCGAACGGTACGGGCTCGGAAAGCGGTTCCGGCAGCCAGGGGGCCATGGGAGGAGAAGGCGGCTCCGGGTTGGAGCACGATCCGAATCATCAGCCCTATCATGGGGATCCCTCCATGGGGGGCGGCTCAGGCTCTGCCATGAGCGGCATGAACCAGCAGGAAGCACGCCTGGCGGACTTCCACGAGACCGAAGACCTGCAGGACATTCATTTCGCTTACGACCAATATGACCTGACGGAAGACAGCAAAGAGGTGCTCCGCGCCAACGCCGACTGGCTCAAACAGAATCCGGATGCCCGGATTGAAATTCAGGGGCATTGCGATGAGCGTGGAACCAACAACTACAACCTGGGCCTGGGTGAGCGGCGCGCCATCAGCACCATGAAGTTCCTGGCGGCGCTGGGTGTTGAATCCAGCCGCATCTTCACCATCAGCTATGGTGAGGAAAAACCCTTCTGCTTTGACAGCAACGATGCCTGCTGGGAACAAAACCGGCGGGCACATTTTATGGTGGCCCGTTAATCACATCGTTGATTCTGGCTTCTGATCTTCTTCGTCGTTCGGCCGCAATGGGCGTGTTCTCATTGCGGCCGATTTGTTTTGCCCCTCTTCGAATTTCACATCGCTTCACATCGCAAACTTCTTTCCGGACGTGACCATGAAACCCCTGACCCAAATCATGATTGCCAGTATTCTGATTTTACTGACCGGGGGGGCGACCCCCGCTTCGGCACAGTTGTTCGGCAGTGACGAGAAAAACTGGGAAAAGGTCCTGATCGAACTCAAAAAGATCAACGCGCGCCTGGTGTCGCTCAACAACAAGGACCTGCCGACCCTCCACAGCAACCAGGCGGATATCATGGAACAGACGCACACGATGCGGAGCATGCTTCCCGGTATTCAGGGGAAAATGGAGGAACTGCGCTCCAACCAGACCGACCAGCTGGGCGAGATGCAGGCCCGTATCGGCCAGATCGAGATCTTCGTCCAGGGAGAGCTCGCCCGTCAGGGGGAGCTGCAAAAAGGGGAGATGTCCGGATTCAAAAAGGATGTCGCGGATAAATTCGACCAGCTCCGTCAGGGCATGGCCCAGGACATGGAACAGATGGCGGCGGGCAACCAGGCGCAGTTTCGGCAGATGACGCAGAACAACGACGCCGCCCTGGCCGCAATGAAACTGCAACTCGATAAACAGGCCGACATGACCGTGCAGGTGATCGGCCACCTGACGAAAGTTCTGGAGGTGAATGAAAAACAGTATCAGACCCTGAATACCCGGCTGGATGGGCTCCAGCAGGCGGTGAGCGCCAACGCGCAGGTGCTGAACGCGGGCTTCGTCGCTATCGAATCGAACAACCGCGTGGTCAACGCCAACACCGACACCATCACCCGCGTGCTGAAAAAAGGGTTCACCGATCAGGAGAAGCTGCAGTTGACCCTGGATGGAATGGGAACCGAATTCAAGCAGGGGCAGGCCAATCTCGAGTTGACTCGCCAGGCGATCGGCAAGCTCAAGGAAATACTCGACCCGAAACTCGACGCGCTGGCGGCGGGGCAGAGTGCCGTCGTTTCCGGACAAAAGCAGGTCGCCGCGCAGATCGGCACTATTGAAACGGGGCAGACTCAGGTGACCGAGCGTTTCAACAAGCTGGTGGAAACCACCCAGGCCCTGCTCACCCATACCGGGCAGGTGGGGGAACGGCTCAATACCCTGGGCGGGAAAATGGAAACCGGACAGGGAGACGTCCAACTCACCAATCAGAAGCTGGGCAAGTTGATCGATATCCTGAAGGCGATGGCCCAGGAACAGCAGAAGTTTGACCATTTGATCACGGGGCAGGGGGAAATCCGCACCGCCGTTGCCGGCAGTGAGCAGAAAATCACCAATATGATCCTCGGCCTTGGCCAGGTCAAAAAAGCGGTGTCCGACGATCAGGAAAAACTCGGCCACATCCTCAACAATCAAAACGAATTGCGCAAGATGGTGATCTCCGCCTCCGCCCAGTCGGGGCAGGTGTTGTCCACCAGTCTGGAAGTGGAGAAAGCGGTCACCGGCGCCTCGGCCAAGGTGGACCAGGTCCTGCAGGGAAGCCAGCAGTTCGGCGAGGCGCTGGCGGATCTGCGGCGCAAGGCCAATGTCAATATTTCACGGAATGATGATATCCTTAAGATCATCAAAGGGGCGGGTGGCGGCAAAGGTTGAAGCAAACCGGGCTCTCCCGGAAACCCCGGTCCGTTTTCAAAAACCAGGCGACCTCCCTTCATCCGGTCATGGCCCGAAATAAAACCGAATACGTCTGCCAGTCCTGCGGCCACCGTGCTCCCAAATGGCTTGGGAAATGTCCCGAGTGCCATGACTGGAACACCCTGGCGGAAGAAGCGGCCCGGCCGGCCGGTCCCGCTACGAAGAATTCACGTTCCCGGTCCTTGCCGGCCACCGGGGTTGTGTCCATTACCGATGTCACCCCGGCTTCTTCCAATCGCGTCACTTCCGGCATAGGCGAACTCGACCGGGTTCTCGGCGGCGGGCTGGTGCCCGGGTCTCTCATTCTGCTGGGGGGCGACCCCGGTATCGGCAAATCCACCCTCGTTCTGCAGAGCCTGTTTGAGATGGCGCGGGCGGGAATGCGGGTCCTTTACGTTTCGGGCGAAGAGTCGCCGGAGCAGATTCAGATCCGCGCCAGCCGGCTCAACCGCCTGTCTGAAAATTTCCGGGTATTTTCCGAAATCTGCCTCGAGGACATCCTGCCCGCCCTGGACCGGGAGCGCCCGGCGGTGCTGGTGCTGGATTCGATCCAGACCTTTCACACGATTGAACTGCAATCCGCGCCGGGCAGTGTCGGCCAGGTGCGCGAGGTGGCGTTCCGCATCTTCCAGGAATGCAAGGGGCGCGGGCTGCCGGTGTGGATCATCGGTCATATCACCAAGGACGGGGCCATCGCCGGACCCAAATCGCTCGAACATATTGTCGACACGGTGCTCTATTTCGAGGGCGAGCGCGGCAACCATTTCAGGATACTGCGCGCGATCAAGAACCGCTTCGGCGCCACGCCGGAGATGGGCGTGTTTGAAATGCGCGACGACGGCCTCAGTCCCGTGGCCAATCCTTCGGAAATTTTTCTAGCCGAGCGCCCCGCCGAAAGCCCCGGCTCGGTGATCGTCGCCACGCTGGAGGGCACGCGGTCGCTGCTGGTCGAGGTGCAGGCGCTGGTGAGTTCCTCGTCTTCGGTCGGAATGCCGCGGCGCATGGCGTCCGGCGTGGACCCCAATCGCCTGTCCCTGCTGGTGGCGATCCTGGAAAAGCGCCTGGGACTGCATCTGCAGGGGGAGGATATCTTTGTTAATATTGCCGGAGGGTTGAAGGTCACCGAACCGGCGATCGACCTCGGTCTTGCCGCCGCGGTGGCTTCGAGTTTCCGCAACCGTGCGATCGACCCTTCCGCCGTGGTGATCGGCGAGGTGGGGCTGACCGGCGAGGTCCGCTCCGTGGGTCAGTTGGAGGCGCGTCTGCAGGAAGCGGGACGGCTGGGGTTTACCCGGTGCATCCTGCCCCGGGTGGGTGGCAGCACGAAGCTGAAGCCGCCGGAAGGGCTGAGACTGGAACAGGTGGCCACGCTCGAACATGCGTTCGACCTGTTGTTTGAATAGGGACCAGATTTTATGGTGAATGAAAAAAAAGTGACGGCGATCATCACCGCCGGAGGACGCGGCGTCCGCATCGGCGGCGATGTGCCCAAACAGTTTTTGCATATCGCGGGCCGGCCGATTCTGGAACACACGCTGGAAAACTTCAAGTCGACCGGTCTTGTCGATGAGGTGGTGCTGGTGGTGCCGCCGGACGCGGTGGACTCGGTGCAAGCGGATTATGAAGGATTCGGCGCCTGGATTGCGGCGGTGGTGCCCGGTGGCAAGGAGCGCCAGGACTCGGTCGGCAACGGGCTCAAGGCGGTCGGGCCGGATGCCGAGATCATCCTGGTGCACGACGGCGTGCGTCCTTTTGTGACGGCGGACATGCTGCGCCGGTCGGTGGAAGTGGCGGCCGAATACGGCGGGGCTATCTGCGCCATTCCGGTGAGCGATACGTTGAAACGCGCCGACGCGGACGGGGTGGTGGCGGAAACCGTCGACCGCGAGGGGTTGTGGCGCATGCAGACTCCGCAGACCTTTTCCCGGGAAATTCTGCAGCAGGCTTTTGCCAAGGCGTTCGAAGACGGGTTTTACGGGACTGATGAAGGCATGCTGGTGGAGCGCCTGGGGCACAAGGTCCGGCTTGTTCCCGGCTCGGAATTCAATATCAAGATCACGCGGCCGGAAGACCTGGTGCTGGGAGAGCGCATCGCCTCTTTCTGGCAGGAACATTTGAGGGAAGCATCATGAAAAAACTGCTCGTGGCGCTGGCCGGTCTGGTCAGCCTGATCTATCTGATCAACCCGACGGCGGGCGTTTTGGAACTGATTCCGGACAACATGCCGATCATCGGCAATCTCGACGAGGCCACCGCCGCGGCCGTTCTGCTGGCGGCGCTGCGTTATTACGGCGTCGACCTGACCGGATTTCTCCGGCCGGGGTTGGGCGGCCCGCCGAAGGACGATCCGGATAAAAAGTCCGGCGGCACGGAGTGATCTTGCTCCTCTTGCCGTCTTCGGGCATCTAATACACCATGCTGGACGCAATCCGTTTTATTTTTAAAACCCTTTTGAGAAAAATCACTGGAAGGAGAATCCCCATGCTTGCTGTCGGCTCCGAAGCGCCCGATTTTCTGGTCAACGATCACAACGGCAACCGCGTCACCCTGAAGGATTTTCGCGGCAAAAAGGTCATCCTGTGGTTTTATCCCAAGGCGGACACGCCGGGATGCACGATGGAAGGGCAGGGGTTCCGCGACGATTTCGAAAAAATTCAGGGCAAGAACACCGTCATCCTCGGTGTCAGCCTGGACAATGAAAAGGACAACAAGGCGTTCGCGGAAAAATTCAATTTCCCCTACCCCCTGCTGTGCGATGTGGGACGCGAGATCGCGCTGGCCTACCACGCCATTGAAAGCAAGAACGACGGGTACGCCAACCGGATCACCTACGTGATTGATGAAGAAGGGAAAATCGCCGAGGCGATCGACCAGGTGGACACCAAATCGCACTCCAGCGATCTGTGTTCCCGGCTGTAGGAAAAAGCATGGGGGTTGACCTACCGCTCACAGAGTTATAACATACCAGTTTTTGTCTGCTGAGGATGCGCATGGCCTATTCCGACTTTGTAAAATTCCTGAACCAACTGTCCCCGCAGGATCGCAAAAAGAAGCGTTCCCTGCTTTCCCGTCCTATCCAGCAGGTGGATTTCGACCGGATCAAGAACGTTTCGGATCTGGTCGACGCCTACCAGGATTCGTCCATTCAGGCCCGCAATCTGGGAGCCTGCGCCGATATTTACGTGCGGATGCTGGAGGACAAGGAGCGGCCGACGATCATGCTGGGTCTGGCCGGTCCGTTGATCGCGGCAGGCCTGCGCAAGGTGATCCGCGACATGATCCACCACAATATGGTGGATGTGATCGTGTCGACCGGCGCGGTCATGTATCAGGATTTTTACCAGGCGCAGGGGGCGGAGCATTACCGGGGCTCCTCGCATGCGGACGATGTGCAGTTGCGTGATTTACTGATCAACCGTATTTACGACACCTATGTCGATGAGGAGAAGTTCGCCGATTTCGACACCCTGGTGGGCCGGTTTGCCGGCACTCTTGAACCGCGGAGCTATTCGACCCGTGAGTTTCTCTACAAATTGTCCGAAACCATCGACGATCCCGGCTCGATCCTGGTGACGGCCCGCAAGAAGGGCGTCCCCATTTTTTGTCCGGCGATCGCCGACTCCAGCCTCGGCATCGGCTTGACCGAGCATTATTTCCAGTCGAGGAAGAACGGCAAGCAGCCGATCACGATCGACACCATCCGCGACAATTACGAAATCACCCAGCTCGTGGTGAAATCGCCCCGGACGGCGGCGTTTTACGTGGCGGGCGGGGTGCCGAAAAACTACATCAACGACTCGATCGTGATGGCCTATGTTTTCGGAAGAAGC
Organism: Nitrospina sp.; assembly: GCA_020430445.1. Taxonomy (GTDB): domain Bacteria; phylum Nitrospinota; class Nitrospinia; order Nitrospinales; family Nitrospinaceae; genus Nitronauta. The sequence continues at coordinate 9,711 of JAGQJZ010000046.1, read as the reverse complement.
ACCGGTGGGCACAAATACGCCATCCAGATGACGACGGATGTGCCGCACTGGGGCGGGCTCAGTGGCAGCACCCTGGCGGAAGCGCAGTCCTGGGGCAAGGTCAACAGCAAGGCCAATTTCTGCCAGGTCTTTGTGGAGCCCAGCGTTTCCCTGCCGCTCATCGCGGGCCACGCCATGCAGAAAAAAGCGGCGAAAAACCGGGCGGACCTCACTCTCAAATGGGAGGGGGAACAGTTGAAAGAATTCAAAATCATCAAAAAGAACACGAAACAGCCGCCCGCCAAAAAAGCCGCGAAAAAGAAGCCGCGCTAAGCAACGTCCCTTCTAGAATTCAATATCCTCAGCGCCCTTGTACCCCAGCACGTTGTATTCCCTGAAATCCAGCGGCTCCAGGGTCGACGGGTAAATCGTTTCCACGAAACGGCGTGTCGCCGGTGAAGCCTGGTGGGCTGTGATGGCCTGTTCGTTTTCGAATACCATCACATGCAGGAAACGGGTTTCGTCTACCGGTTCCTGCATGGCCATGTAAAACAGCGTCGCCGGTTCGTTGGCCCGGATGTATTTGACAAACTCCTCAACCGTTTTCTTGCAGAGGTCCAGTCGGTCCTTGCGTACCTGATAACGGGCGCTCATGCAGATCGGCATCGGCTCCTCCTTTGTTAAGGCATGTGGGAAAGGTCGAGGTAGGTCCGGGCGGCCCGGATCTCGGGCAGCGTCTCCAGTTTCTCCCGGGTCTTTTTGAGCAAGCCGGCATAGTCCTCCGGAGCCAGGCTGGGAACGGGCTGCAGGAGTACATCGACCACGACCTCTCCGTCGCGAAAATGCAGCGCGGTTTTGACGGAATGAATCCGGCCGTCAAACTCTTCCAGCGCTTCCTTCACCATTTTCCTCAGTTCATGGGAACCCACGGGGTAAAACGGGACGCGATCGTCCGGCGCCTCGGTGTCGATGTGCACCAGCACGTCTTCGATATCCTCGACCTCATGGATCAGGCGCTGCCGCACGTTTTCCCCGATATGGTGCCCTTCGGATACGGAGGCCTCCGGGTTCACCAGGATGTGCAGGTCCATGAAGACCTCTCCGCCGGTGCGCCGGGTCCTCAGGTTGTGGGCGCTGACGACGCCGGGGATTTCGAGCACCATCGTTTCGTATTTTTTAACGTCCTCTTCCGAGAGGCCGGTGTCCATCAGGTCCGCGACCGCATCCCGCAGGATGTCGTACCCGGCCTTCGTGATCATGAGGGCCACCACGATGCCCGCCAGCGGGTCCAGGGCGGGGTAACCGGCCATGGCTCCCAGAATCCCCGCCAGCGCGGCGATGGAGGAGAAGGCGTCGGATCGATGGTGCCAGGCGTTGGCGATCAGAGACGGACTCTTTTCGCGTTTGCCGATGTGCAGCGTGTACCGGAACAGGCCTTCGTTGATGAGGATCGAAGCCACGGCGCATGCGGCGGCGATTTGCGCCACCGGAGCTTCGAGCGAGAGCGGCGACAGGCTGCGGAACAGCTCTCCGAACTGATAGCGCGCTTCTCCCGTACCCTCGAAAAATTCCCAGGCCGCCCAGGCCAGGCCGATTCCGGCCATCACCACGACCATGCCGATCAGGGAGGCCCCGATACTCTCCGCCTTGCCGTGTCCGTAGGGATGGTTGCGGTCGCTGGGCAGCTGGCCGATTTTATACGTGAGCAGGGCAACGCCGTCGGTGGCGAGGTCGGACACGGAGTGGAAGGCGTCGTTGATCAATGCCGGGCTTCCCCCCAGCATCCCTCCGGCAAACTTGATGGCGGACAGCAGCAGGTTGCCCGCGGCGCCGACCAGGATGACGAAAACACCGGGCGTTATTTTTTCGAGGTAACGGGAAAATAGCATACGCTTCAGGACGTGCCGTTCCGGGTTGGGCCGCCGCCGTTTTTCAAGTGCGCGACGATTTTCACATTGGCCGCCGGAAACGGATAGCGGTCCAGTTCTTCCGGCAGCACCCATTTCCATTGCTCGCATTGAGTCGGGTTGAGCCGGCCTTTCTCCAGTTTACAGGGGAACACGTGCAGGGTGACGCGAAACTGCGTGTAGGTGTGGCGAATGGTCAGCAGTTTTTCGCCGGGCGTCACCCGCACGCCCAGTTCTTCATGGATTTCGCGCGTCAACGCTGCCTCGGGAGACTCCCCCTTTTCCAGCTTGCCGCCGGGAAATTCCCAGAGTCCGCCCATCAGCCCTTTATGCGGCCTTTGCTGGATGAACACCTTGCCGTTGCGCCGGATGACGGCGGCGCTGACCTCTATTTTTTTTGAAGGCGCGCGCGGTTTGGGCGGCGGAAACCGGTCCTGCTGCCCTTGTGCCGCCGCCGCGCAGATTTTTTTTAACGGGCACGCCGCGCACGCCGGCTTCTTCGGCAGGCAGACGGTTGCGCCGAGTTCCATCAGCGCCTGGTTGAAATCGCCGGGCCGTTTCGGCGGCACCAGAGATTCCGCCACCCTCCACAGGGCGTTTTCGGATTTCGGCGTGGCACCGTTTTCATCGAGGCAATACAGGCGCGAGAACACGCGCTTCACGTTGCCGTCGAGCACGGGAACGGCGCGGTCGAAGGCGATGCTGGAGATGGCTCCGGCGGTGTAGCGCCCGATGCCGGGCAGCGCGAGCAGCCCTTCGAAATGATCCGGCACGTGACCTGCGTGATCCGACACCACCTGTTGCGCGGCCTTGTGCAGATTGCGGGCGCGGGTGTAGTAGCCCAGCCCCTCCCAGTGTTTCAGTACCGTGTTCAATGGAGACTCCGCCAAGTGCCGGACCGTGGGGAAGGTGTCCATCCAGCGGTCGAAATACGGGATCACCGTGGCGACCTGCGTCTGTTGCAGCATGATCTCGGAGACCCAGACGCGGTACGGATCCGCGTTGTCCCGCCAGGGCAGATCGCGTTTTTGCCGGTCGTACCATTTCAACAGGAGAGGCGCGGGATTTTGTTTCTTGGGAGATTCGGGCATGTGGGTTCCGGCGTTTTTTACCGGGTGGGCGCAGTGAGAAAAAAGTCAGACGCCGATGGCGTCCTTGCCCCAGATGTGTTTGTGCAACTGGGTTTGAAGGCGTACCGGCAGGCCGTCTTGCAGAATCCATTCGGCAAGTTGCTTCAGGTCGAGCGTTTCGAACACGGGTGATAACAGGACCGGTGCGGTGTCCGCAAGGCGGCGGTTTGCGATCACCTCCCGCGCCCATTCGTAATCGGTGCGGTCTTTCAGCACGATCTTGATTTCATCGCCCGCCTTGAGCTGTTGCAGGTTGTCCCAGCGGTTGCGCGCTTCCTCGCCGCTTCCCGGCGCTTTGAGGTCGACGATTTTGACGACGCCCTCCGGCACGCGGTCGAGCGGAAGCGATCCGCCGGTTTCCAGCATGACGGTGTGGCCCTCATCGAGCAGGGCCCGCATCAGCGGATAAACCTCTTCCTGCAGGAGCGGTTCGCCGCCGGTGATTTCGACCAGGCGGACGCCGGTGGCTTTGATCTGAGCGAGGATGTCCTCGATTGCCATGTCCCGCCCTCCGTAAAAAGCGTATTCCGTATCGCACCAGGTGCAACGCAGGTTGCAGCCGGTCAGGCGCACGAAGACGCAGGGCAGCCCGGCGTAGGACGATTCTCCTTGGATACTTTTGAAAATTTCGGTGATCTTCAACATCCGCACATTATACCCGATCCTGTGGAGAGGCCCTATGAAGTCGGGCGCTGTGGCGAAAAGAGTTCCTCAAGAATTGTCCGCATGCTGTTTATCCAAACGCCGGGCCTTCCGGATCGTAACGAGAATCGGTATAACCTATTAAATTTATTGATTTTAATTGATTTTGGCTGTTGCTATACTTTGTCCGTTGGTTGACACCACTTGTAAAGGGACGGCGGAAAATAATGAGAGACAAGTTTATATTTGTTCCGGGAGTGGGTTTATCACCGAGAAATACAAACCGGGCGGCGGGCATCGCCCAGGTGTTTGGGGACACCAAAGCGCGCCAGAAGGCTTTTTCAAACCAGTTGAATACGCGATACCTTCAGGACCTCGCGACCTGGCAGGCGAACCCGGGAGGGATGACGGCTCATCCGATCCTGTGGAATTATGAAAAAGATTATCTGAACTCAGGAGGAAACTGGGGCCGCCTTAAAAAGCTGCTGCTCATACGGTACCGGGGATCGATCCAGTTTCAAAGCCTGCCTGCGGTGGGTGAGGAAAGGATTTATTCCACCGATGCCGCTCCTGAACTCCTGGGCACTGTCTACCTGTCCGGTTCTCGCTTCATTCCCCTGGCGCCTCAACCGGTGGGTGTGGTGAATACCGTTTATGTGCGGCGCAACAAACCCCCACGCCATTATGTTCTGCTTCCCACCTCGGGAACCTACGCCCGCCGGTTCGTGACCCGGGGACTCAACGCGTCGGATGGAATGAATTACACAAACGGTCAACCGCTTGAAGCCCCCCACTATGATCCGGCTCATCCCGATCAGGTGATCCAGGGGGAAACGCAAGCCGATTCGGCCAATCGCCATCCTGTCGTCTTTGCGCCGGCGACCAACTTAACAGAGAACCAGCAGATCATGAGCCACGCCCGCGGCTGGAAGAAGCGTTACATCTCCACAGGCATTTCCAATCGCCCGGCGATTTCCACACGGGGCGTGCAGTTTGTCAGCATGTACGGAACAGCGGTGATCGACCTTGCCAAGGTGAATCTCAATACCGTGTTCGACTTGCACCGGCCGGATACGGCCCAGCAATTCATGGGCCTCGCGGCGACACATGTGGTCACGGCCGCAAACCACGGCCATCCGGGAGGCAGCTACGCGGCGGAACAGTTTCTGGGGCTGCGGGATATCCTGCGCACCCGGGAGCTTCTGATCAAAGGAAGCGTGCCGGTGGCGGCCTTGTGCGCCAACAGCCAGGGAGCCCGGCTGGTCGGGGTCTATTCCTCAACAAACGGTTTGCACAATCAGGTGACGGGCATTGTGGCCCGCCTGCCTGCCCTGGTGCGGACCTCCATCCTTCAGACCGATTCGTTGACGTTCAGGATCAATAATTTTAAATGGCATTTTTATGCTTTTGGCAGTGCCCTGCATGCGAACTGGTTTGTCACGGCAATCGCGCCATCCCTGACTTTAATGCCGCCTCCTCCCCTGGCGCCGGCTCCAGGGCATGGCATTGTCCAGTTCAATAAGTATCAGCACACTCAGCCTCTCGGGATGATCTGACCTTTCATGGATCTCCAAAAAACCTCTGGACGCAGACGGGCCCTGGCTTTTTCGGACCTGCGCTAAAATACCGGGCCATTAAAGGTTCCCGTAAAACACATGAGAGGAAGGGTGTGTCTGGAGGTCGGGGAATTTAAAAAACGAAGGCTGGGGTTGACGCGAAATCACACGCCCATGCGCTGGGCGAGAATCTTGGTGCCCATGCGGGCTTTGGCGGTGAAGTCCGACCAGGATTTGAGCTGGGTGAGTTGTTTCATCAGGTAGGTGGGGCTGCGGTAGAAACGGGCGTGGCATTCGTCCTGCAGCCGCCGTAATTCCTCTTCGGTGAAATCCTTGTTCCAGAAACGGATTTTAAAATCCGCCGAAGGGTTCTCCGCGAACTCCTGCCAATAGTCGCGCGGCACGATGCCTTCTTGCAGCATGCGGAAATACAGTTCCGTCTTGGGGTAGGGCGTGCAGATGGAAAACTGGGCGTAGTCGGGTTTCAGGCGTTTGGTGAAATCCACCGTTTGCATCATCTCGGCGCGGGTTTCGTGGGGAATGCCGATCATCATGTAGGCGAAGAACCCGATACCCGCTTCGCGCGTCCAGCGGCAGGCGCGTTCGATCTTTTCCCGGTTCTGTCCCTTTTCGAGATAGCTCAGGTGGCGCTCCGTCGCCGACTCGATGCCGAAATGGATGCGGTAGCATCCGGCGCGCTTCAGCGCCGCCAGCAGTTCCGGCGTGACGGTATCGACCCGCGCTGAAATCTTGAAATGAAACTTGAGGCCGCGCTCGACGATCAGTTCGCTCAGCCGCATGACGAATTTCTTGTTGATGGTGATCGTGTCGTCGACAAAGAACAGGTCGTCGAGCCCCATCTCAATGAGTTGTTCGATTTCGGCGACCACGTTCTCCGGCGAGCGCTCGCGGAACTTTGTCTTCCTGATATCGCAGAACGTGCAAGCCGCCGGGCATCCCCTGGTCGCCTGGATGGTGAAGAACTGCCGCCCTTCCTTGATGATGTGCTGGTAGCGGGTGACGTCGACCAGATGCCGCGCGGGAAACGGCAGTTCGTTGAGGTCGAGGAGTTCGGTCTCCGGCGTATTGACCACGGCCACGCCGTCCTGCATGAAGCCGAGGCCGTTGATGGTTTTCAACTCTTCCGCGCCGTGTTCGCCTTTTTCCAGCGCCTGCATGAGGCGGGTGAAAATTTTCTCGCCTTCGCCGTAGACGACGAAATCCACTTCCGGCAGATCCAGGGTTTCCTGTGGGTAGAGATTGACGTGCGGGCCGCCGAGGCAGATTTTGAGGCCGGGCGTCTCCCGCTTGAGCACGCGCGCCGTTTCGAGCGCGTCGAGCAGGTTGAACGTCATGATGCTCATCGCCACCACATCCGGGCGGAGCTCCCGTACCCGATGGAGCAGTTCCTGTTGGCCGACGCCCTCCGGCGGGCAGTCGATGAAGCCGGGGCGGTTTCCCGTGGCGCGTTCGTACCAGGCGGCGACGTACATCAGGCCGAGTTTAGGGTAATAGCCTTTGCCTCCTTCAAGCGCCTTGGGCACCGAGGATTCGAGCGAGACCGTCTCCGGCGGGACGAGGAACAGGACGTTCATGGAGTTTAAATTTCCCTTTATTTCCTGATTGTTAACAGATATTGTAGCCCTTTGTCCCAACTCAAAAAAGCAAAATGAAACCCGTCGTCACCATCACCCAGACATTCCCGGACAGCGCCGTGGAGCGCCTCAGGCAAAGCTTTGAGGTGCGTTACAACGGCAGCGGCGACTCCCTGACGCCGGAGGCGCTCGGAAAAGCCGCTGGGGAAAGCGACGCGCTGGTCACCTATTTATCGGATAAAATCGACCAAAGCATTATTGCAAAAGGGGAACGGCTGAAAATCGTGGCCAATTACGGGGCCGGGTTCAACAACATCGACGTGGCCTCGGCGCGGGCGCAAGGCGTCTGGGTGACCAACACCCCCGGCGTCCTGCACGAAACCACGGCGGACCTCACCTGGGCGCTCATCCTCGGCGCGGCGCGACAGATCGTCCCCGCCGACCGCTACACGCGGGAGGGACGGTTCCACGGCTGGGGGGCGAAACTGTTCCTCGGTCATGATGTGCACGGCAAAACGCTGGGAATCATCGGCTGCGGCGAGATCGGCCGCGCCGTCGCCCGGCGGGCGCGGGGATTCAGCATGCACGTGCTGTATCATCAGCGCAACCGTCTGCCGGCCGAAGATGAGAAAGAACTGCATGCGGAATGGGTGCCGCTTGAGAGGGTCATCCGCGAAGCGGATTTTCTCACCCTGCACGTGCCGCTCACGCCGGAGACGCAGTACATGATCGGCGGAAAAGAAATCGCCATGATGAAGTCGACCGCCTACCTCATCCACACCGCGCGCGGCAAGGTGGTCGACGACCTGGCGCTGGTGCAGGCCCTCAGGGAAAAACGCATCGCCGGTGCGGCGCTGGACGTGTTCGAAAACGAACCGGAGTTGACCGGGGGGCTCACCGGACTCGACAACTGCATCATCCTGCCGCATATCGGCAGCGCCAGTTATGCAACGCGCGAGACCATGGCCCACCTCGTCGCCGACAACGTCATCGACGCCCTCGAAGGCCGCGAGCCGCGCACCCTCGTCCCCGGGTGGAAACAGGGGTGATGTTTCGTTGGTCTGTTCCAGCGGCTGACTTTAGTGCGCATCCCTGACGCCCCCCTAAAAAAAATCAGGTCAGTGACGCCGGTTCCGCCGGGGAAGGCGCGGCGGGCGGGATATCCCGCCAGCGGTCGAGTTTAAAGCGCCACCACATGATGCCGCCCTTGATCACATTGATGCCGAGGTACGTCCACCAGGCGATGAGGTGCGAGCCGGGCAACAGGAAAACGAGAAACGCACAGACGATTGCCGGGAGTAGCAGGCAGGTGCCGCTGATGATCATCGGCGACACCGTGTCGCGCGCGCCCTTGAGGCCGCCGGAAAAGGCGAATGAAATTCCGTTGGCCAGCATGTAGAGTCCCAGCCCGCGCATCATTTCCACCGAAAGTTCAAGGACCCCCGGGTTGGTGTCGTTCGAATGGATAAAAAAACCGGCGAGTTGAGGTCCGGCCACCCATAACAACACGAAGAGACCGCCGGTGTAGACCAGGTTCAACTGCAGGCTGGAACGGACGGTGCGTTCCACCCGGTCCGGCCGCTGTTGTCCCGTGTAGCGCCCGGCCAGGCTCATGGTGGCGATCTCGGCGGCGAACAGGGGCAGGATGAACAGCGTCTCCCAGGTGAAGACGATGCTCAGGCTGGCGGCGGGCACCAGTCCGTAGATATTGAACAGGAACAGGAAAATATTGAAGCCCGCCATCTGCAGGAAAAAATCAAAACCGTTGAAAGCGCCGACTCTCCACAGGTCCTTCAAAATTCCGGGGTCGAGTTTGAACAGGCGGGGTCCGGTGAACAGGTTGGCGGGACGGAACTTCCACAGCCAGACGGCGATTGTGATCAGGATGATGCTCTCGCTCATCAGCGTGGCCAGCGCCGCACCGCGCACCCCCATCGCCGGGAAGCCGAAGTTGCCGAAGATCAGCGCGTAATTCGCCGGGATGTTGAACAGCAGTCCGGTGATCGAAGCGTAGGCGACGGGCCGCGTGTAGCCGATGCCGGAGAGGAAGCTGGCTCCCACCACGCGGGCCACGACGATGAAGCCGCCCGCCATCAGGGTGCTGTAATAGGTGGATTCAAGAGGGATTTGTTCCGCCGGATGGCCGCTGTGGGTGAACAGGAGTTCCCCGGCGGGAATCAGCGCCAGGCACACCGGCAGGGTGAACAGGGCGATCCACCAGCCCTGGAACAGGGTGCGTCCGGCTTTTTCCCTTTGATTCGATCCCAGGTACTGGGCCGCCAGCGCCGAAATGTACATGCACAGGCCGAAGAGGAACGCCAGCAGGGTCCAGGCCGTGTTGGCCCCGACGAACGAGGCCGAAGTGTATTCCGGCCCCAGGTGCGACAGAAACCAGCGGTCGCAGAATGCCATGAGAAATTCCAGCATCTCCGACAGCACCAGCGGGAAACCGAGCGCCAGCATTTCCCTGAGTCCGCCTTCGCCTCGCCAGTGCAAATCGATTACCTCGGTGAGATTTTTTTATGAGGGTGGTTGAAATACAGGCGGGAGGGAGTCCGGTCAGACGTTGAACCGGAAATGCATGATGTCGCCGTCCTTGACGACGTACTCCTTGCCCTCCAGCCGCATCTTGCCCGCTTCCTTGACCGCGTGTTCGGACTTGTACTGCACCAGGTCGTCGAAATGAAACACTTCGGCGCGGATGAATCCCTTTTCGAAATCGCTGTGGATCTTTCCCGCCGCCTGCGGGGCCTTCATGTTTTTGCGGATGGTCCAGGCGCGGTTTTCCTTGTCGCCCACGGTAAAGTACGTTGCCAGATCGAGCAGGTGGTACCCGGCGTGGATCATGCGGTCGAGGCCGGTTTCCTCCAGGCCCAGTTCCTCGAGGAACATCTGCCGCTCC
>JAGQJZ010000045.1 GCA_020430445.1 Nitrospina sp. | reverse complement strand
TCACGGACCCATCAAAACTTTTGAATTTCCCAAGACCGATCAGCCCTGCCCGGCTTCCGGCCGGAGCAACCCGGGGCGCGAACAGTTTTCACGAACCCATCAAAACTTTTGAATTTCCCAAGACCGATCAGCCCTGCCCGGCTTCCGGCCGGAGCAACCCGGGGCGCGGACAGTTTTCACGGACCCATCAAAACTTTTAAATTTCCCAAGACCGATCAGCCCTCTCCGGCTTCCGGCCGGAGCAACCCGGGGCGCGAACAGTTTTCACGAACCCATCAAAACTTTTAAATTTCCCGGGACGGATCAGCCCGCCTCCGCCTCGGGACGCAACAGTTCGGGACGCGAGTAGTTCACAAATCCCGCCTCTTCGCTCATCTCTTCGCGCAGCACCAGGTTTTTCAGATTGGGCAACGCGGTGTGCTCGTAGAGAATTTTGGCGCCATGGTCCTTGAAGTAATTGCGCCCGATGTACAGGGTCTCGAGCGATTTCAAATGCTCCGATTCGCCCAGCGCCCTGGCGCCTTCTTCATCGATCGCGTTGTTGGTCAGCCACAGGGTTTTGAGTCCGGGCGCGATGTTGGACTGCGCGAACGCGACGACTCCTTCGTCGCCCATGCGGTTTCCCGCCAGATTCAGCACCTCCAGTGCTTTCAACCCCTCTCCGTCGAACAACAGCCCCCCGCCTTCCTCGCCAACGTAATTGCGTTCGAGGTTGAGCGATTTCAGATGGCTCAGGGTTTTGCTCTGCCCCATGGCGTGGGCCGTTTCGGAGCCGATTTCGTTCCAACTCAGGTTGAGCCATTCCAGCTCCGCAAAATTTTCCGACTGGGCGATGGCGACGCCGGCCGGGTCTTTCAACCGGTTGTCTTCCAGGGAAAGCGCCCGCAGGCGTTTCATTTTCACCTCCGCCGACCGGGCAATCTCCACCACCGCCTCGGTGGTGACAAAATTGATCGAAAGGTCGAGTTCCAGCAACTGCGCCAGGCCCTCCGCCTCGAACAGCCGCTTCATTTCGGGCAAGCCCAGTTGATTGTCCCGCAGGTCCAGTTTGGTCACCGTTTTGAGGTTGGGGTAGTCGACCAGAATTTGCGATTCATCCGCACCGAAATGCCGTCCCACGAACGCCAGAACGGTGGGGTCCTGCTTCAACTGGGTTTCGATTTCCTCAAACAGCTTTTGCTTTTTTTCCTCGAAATCCGGTTCGCTGGATTCATAAACCGAATCGCCGTCACTTCTGACTGCCACGATAACCTCCCTTCAAACCAGAACTCCCTGGCCTGAAAAATTAAAAATTCAGGTGTTCAAACGGGCTTTATTCTACCAGCCCGGCCCCTCCCGCCCCAACCCCGCAAAGCCAAACTATTGATTTTAAATGGTCTATGTATCAGCCCAAACATTAACAAAAATTAATAAAACATTAACTTAAATTTAATGTTGAAGTTCTATATTGACACAAGGTCAGGCAGACGCCGACCGGCTATCGCGAACTTTTAAGAAAGGAGGGAGACCATGACCGTGTTCAAAACACTGGACATTCGTGGCCTGTCTTTCTTCAATGCATTCAATATGACCAACGAAGCGGTCAACGATGTGAAGGCGAACGGTATTCTGGAAATCATCCTGGACAAGAAAAAGAATTTCTCGGAAGCCTTTCGCAACTGGGCTTCCTCCCGGGGTTACCAGGTATCCAACGTGGATGAAGGTGACGGCTTGATCCGCATGTTCATCACCAAGGTCGCCCGTCTGAAAAATAAGAAGCGTTGAGTTTCACGGGACCGCCGGTTTTTCCGTAGAAATTTCCCAGGGCCCCTCCTCTCCCTGGATGAAATTACCCTCCTCCACGGAAAAGCCGGTGGAGTTCCCACTTTCTTTTCCCCCCCTGTCTTCCCAACTTGAGAGCATCGTCTGAAGGCTAGCCGACTGCGGGCCACTCCTGCTTAAAGCTCCGTGAATTACCGGAAAGAAACAGCGTCCCGTTCAATTATTTCCGGTTGCGCTCGTAGATGATCCGGAGTCCGTCCAGGGTCAGAAAATCGTCCACGGTCTGGATCGACTTCACCTGCTCGCCGATCACGCGGATCAACCCCCCGGTGCCGACCACTTTGGCCGGAGCCCCCAGTTCTTTCTGCATTCTCTCGACAATGCTGTCGATCATGCCTACGAACCCGTAGACCGTTCCCGACTGGATACTCTCCATCGTCGAGCGGCCGATCACCCGCTCCGGCACGGCCAGATCGACGGGCGACAGCTTGGCGGTGTTGCGGAACAGGGCTTCGAGTGAGATCCGGATCCCCGGAGCGATGGCCCCGCCCAGGTACTCGCCCCTGGCCGAGACCGCGTCGAACGTGGTGGCGGTTCCAAAATCGACCAGGATCAGCGGACCGCCGTATTTTTCAAATCCCGCCACGGCGTTGACAATACGATCGGCCCCCACTTCCAGCGGATTTTTGTACAGGATCGGAATTCCGGTCTTGATGCCGGGCCCGACGATCAGCGCCTCGGTGTCGAAAAACTTGCGCGACAGTTCCTCAAACACAGGCACCAGCGGCGGCACGACACAGGAAACGATGAGAGCGTCGATGATCTCGGGGTCGGCGGAATTGAGGCGGATGAACTCCTGCACCAGCACCCAGTATTCGTCCGTGGTGCGATTGCGCTCGGTGCGGATGCGCCAGTGCATCTGCAACTGGCCTTCCTTGAACAGGCCGAAAACGATGTTGGTGTTGCCGATGTCAACTGCAAGCAGCATGGCGGGGATCAGTCGAGCTCGAAAGCTTCGGCGTAATTCAGCTTGAGCGAGGGGTCCTGTTCTTCCTTGAGCATGAGGCACCCGCCGACGGCGAGAACGTCCAAATCCGTGCCCATGAAACAGCGGAAGGCGTCTTCCGGCGTGCAAACGATCGGCTCGCCGCGCACGTTGAAGCTGGTGTTGACGATGACGGGGCAGCCGGTCAGCTCCTTGAAGCGGGAGATCAACTGGTGGTAGGCGGGGTTGGTGTCCGCATGCACGGTCTGGATACGCGCCGAATAGTCGACGTGCGTGACCGCCGGGATGTCCGACCTGGGGATGTTGAGCTTGTCGATGCCGAACAGGGCTTTCTGTTCCTCGGTCATGGCGATGCGCCGGTTCTGAACCACATCGGCGACCAGCAGCATGTACGGGCTGTCTTCCCCGATCTCGAACCAGTCCGCCACATCTTCGCGCAACACCGACGGCGCGAACGGACGGAAGGATTCGCGGAATTTCACTTTCAGGTTCAGCACGGACTGCATGCTGGGAGAACGCGCGTCTCCCAGAATCGAGCGGCCGCCAAGGGCCCGGGGACCAAACTCCATGCGTCCCTGGAACCAGCCGAGGGCTTTTTCATCGGCCAGGGCGCGGGCGCACTGGTCGATCATGCTGTCGGTGTCGAGCACCGTGAACTGGGCGCCGACGGATTCGAGCCGGGTCTGGATTTCCTCCTGCGTGAACTCCGGTCCCAGGTAGGAACCGCGCATGAAATCCTTTCCGGGGGTCAGCTTGCGCGGCTGTTTCTTGAACAGGTGGTGCCCGGCCAGGGCCGCGCCCAGAGCGCCGCCGGCGTCGCCTGCCGCAGGCTGGATCCAGATGTGATCGAAGTATTTTTTGCGCAGCAGTTTCCCGTTAGCAACACAGTTGAGCGCCACGCCACCGGCGAGACACAGGTTCTTCAACCCGGTCTCCTTCTGAATGGCCCCCGCAAGCTGGATGACGATCCGTTCGGTGGCGTCCTGCACCGAAGCGGCGAGGTCCATGTGGCGCTGGTCCAGCCGGTCCTTGTCCGGCTGCCGCGGCGGACCGCCGAACAGGTCGTGGAACTTCTGACTGGTCATCGTCAGCCCGGTGCAATAATTGAAGTAGGACAGATCGAGCCGGAAGGAACCGTCCTCTTTCAGGTCGATGAGGTGTTGCAGAATCTTGTCGGTGTATTTGGGTTCGCCGTAGGGCGCCAGACCCATGACCTTGTACTCGCCGCTGTTGACCTTGAATCCGGTGTAATAGGTGAAGGCGGAATAGAGCAGGCCGAGCGAATGCGGGAAATGGATTTCCCGGACCATCTTGAGGTCGTTGCCCTTGCCGTGGCCGAAGGAGGTGGTGGCCCATTCGCCGACGCCGTCCATCGTCAGCACCGCCGCTTCCTCGAACGGGGAAGCGAAAAAGGCGCTGGCGGCGTGGCTCAGGTGGTGCTCGGAAAAGAGGAGCTTCTTTTCCAGGTCGCCTTCCACCCCGATTTTTTTCAACTCGTCCTGCAGGAGTTTTTTCTGGAACAGCTTTTCCTTGAGCCAGACGGGAATGGCCTTCTGGAAGGAGACAAATCCCCGGGGGGCGAACGCCAGATAGGTCTCGAGAAGCCGCTCGAATTTCAGAAACGGCTTGTCATAGAAAACGACGAAATCGACATCGTCGATTTTCAATCCCGCCTGCTTCAGGCAAAACTCGATGGCCCGGTGTGGAAATCCACTGTCGTGCTTTTTCCGGGTGAACCGTTCCTCCTGGGCGGCGGCTGCAATTTCGCCGTTGTCCAGCAGAGCCGCGGCGCTGTCGTGATAGAAGGCGGAGATTCCAAGTATACGCATGAAGGTGCCGGAACGTTTAAAAAAGAGTGTAAATGAACGGCGCTACCGTGGAGCCCTGGGTCAGCACAATCAAGCCCCCCATCAGAACCATCATGATCAGAATGGGCAGGAGCCAGAATTTTTTGCGAACCCGCATAAAAGCCCAGAGTTCTGAAAAAAAGGACATGGTGTCTCCTAAAACTGGTTGGACATGGTTTCGGGATCGGGTCCGGGAGGCTCTCTCGGTATCCAGTAACTTTTAGCAGACGGCTGAAGCTTCAGGCGGAGCAGGTCCTTGCCGGCCATGCGCATGAAGAGGCCCATGGGGGTGACCACCAGGAAAAAAAGCACTCCCATGACGACGGGACTCACAATCTTGTTCAACCACAGCCCGAAAGCGGTCCATCCCCGGTTCAGGGGAGCCAGAACGGACGGTTTGACCGCCGCCGGCGCGGCGAACAGGCCGCTTACAATCAGGGACCAGACCAGCACACCTCCGGATTTGAACAGCGGCAACAGGCCGATCACCAGGAAAATGGCGGCGAAGACAAAGCCAAAGGACCGGTCGGAGGAAGTTTTGATTTCGTGCTGGTGGGTGGCGCTTTCGTGGGCCGTCATAATGGGTGATTATACAATAATTCAATCATCTGGAAACAGGTAATCTGGTGAAACCCGTTTTGGCGAAAACGCGGGTGAGGCGCGCACCGGAAACCCCGCCCATTTGACGGAAGCTTAGGGGGCAGACTGGAATCGAAAACCCGGGTTCCATTCCACCCGGACCCCCACCTTCCGGTGGGAACAGATCCTTAGCACTGCAAATTTCTTTATTGAGTTTTACCGCAGCATCTTTCGCCTTCCAGGCGAGATACTTCGGGCCTGGCGGTCAACAGCAAACGCTCAGCATGACGTGACACTGTTTTATTCTCATTCTGAGGGCCTTTAGGCTCGAAGAATCTCGCCCTGGACGTTCGCTTTTGACTTTTGCAAAGGTCTCCTTCCAGGCTGGCCCCGGCGCCGGACGAATCCGAAATCGCATGAGGCGCCTCGCCTCGAAAAAAAAATTTTCAATCCCGGCCGATTTTAATCAATACCAACCCGCCTGAAGAATGCCGATTTCGATAAAAAGTTTTCAAGCGAAACTGTTACTCTGACTTTCTTTCTACAGGGCCAGGTTGCTAAAAAACGGCGCACGGCACGCCTGCTTTTTCCCTCATGAAAACGGGGCCGCCTCCCCCCTCACAACCTTATCTCACCACTGCTGGAATTCCAAACGGACAGAAAATGCGTGGGACAAGACGAAGACGGCAAGCAGATACACTGTGAGGGAAAACAAAAAAATATCTCATTTTTCGTCATTTTAGACCCCGCAGTCCCGGCTTCAGCCGCACAAAACCCCGCAGACCAAAAACAAAAACCTTTGAATTTAAATAGCTTAACTTGCTCCAAGTTGAGCGCTCCAAAAAGAAGAGTGACGAAAACAGAAAATAGAGTAAAATATTCAAACCTTTAAAAGCCCATTACCGAGAATCGAGTCCGACAGACCGTTTGCCCGATCAGGCCTAACTCATTGCATTTATTTAACTATGGCTAAAATCCGCCTGCAGCAGTTGGAACCGGGAATGATCATCGCCGAAGACGCTCTGACGAGCCAGGGGAAACTGGTTTTTCCCCGGGGCACCCGGTTGGGTCCCGAATCCATTCAGACTCTGAAAGCCTGGGGAATCCCGGAGGTCCAGGTCCTCGACAATGGAGGCTCCCTGGCTGAAAAAGACCCGCCCGATTCCACGCCCGGGGAAGGTGACTGGGAGTTCGATGACGAGGTCAAAGCCTTATACGCCAAAAGCAATCAGGATCATCCCGCCATTCAGGAACTGATGCGGCTGACCCAAAAGTCCAGGCTCCAGAAAAAGGAATAGCCCTTGTCCGTCACGCCCGACAGTCTGATTGCGAACAACCCCAGGATTTCCTCCCTCCCGGAAATTTTTTATTTAATCAACGAAGTCATCAACGACCCCAACAGTTCATTCGGGGAAGTCGCCCAGGTGATCAGCAGTGACACGTCGCTTTCCCTGAGGTTGTTGAAAATAGTGAACAGTCCCTTTTTTAACTTCCCACAGAAGATCGACACTATCACGCATGCCATTTCCATTGTAGGAACGGAGCAATTGCGGGATCTGGCGCTGGCCACTTCCATGCTGACCAAATTCCAGGGCATTGCCGACAACAAAGTCGACATGAACTCGTTCTGGCGGCACAGCCTGGGATGCGGCATCGCCGCCAGGATTCTGGCCATGCAATGCCGGCAGCCCAATACGGAGCGTTACTTCCTGATGGGCATGGTTCACGATGTGGGACGGTTGATCCTGTTCGAAAACCTGTCCGAAAAGGCCGCGCTGGCCCTTGCGGAAAATGGTCCCGAAACGCCTTTGCTGGTGGACCGGGAACGCGAACTCATCGGCTTTCATCATGGAGAAATCGGCGCGGCGCTGGCGCGGGCCTGGAACCTGCCGCCCATCCTGGAAAAAGTGATCGAATTCCACCATTACCCCGATCGGGCGAACGACTTTCTGCTGGAAACTTCCATTCTCCATTTTGGGGATCTCCTTGCCAAGGCCATGCAACTGGGCAACAGCGGCGACCCCTACATTCCCGTATTGAATGAAGCGGTCTGGAACCGGGTCGGCATCACACCCGGCCATCTGCCGGCAATCTGGAAACAGGCCGAAGCGCAATACGAAAACGCTGTGGCCATCATCCTCCTGGGGTGAACATGGACAAGAAAAAGCATCCTCACGAAGATTCCATCGAATCCCTGAAAACCCGGCTGGGCCATCTGGAGGGGAAAAATCGCTGGTACTATTCCGCCCTGGAACTGGTGTCTTCCCTGGGAGAAATCCACCGGAACTCCAATCATCTGGAAGACCCCGTGGCCATCTTCCGGGAATCGAGCCCCCTGATCCTGCGCCTGGCTTCGTTCGAAACCCTGGCTCTGTTTCTCGCCGACCCGGAAACCTCCCGCTTCGAATGCCGCACCTGCGAACCGGCGGACCGGACCGGCACGGTGCAGGAAGAGGTCGAACAATGGATCGACAACGGAACCTTTGCCTGGGCCCTTCAGCAACCGCAGGCGCTGTGGGTGGAAGGCATGCAAACCGGGCATTGGTACCTGCAGGGGCTGGCGACCCGGTCGACGGTCCTGGGAATGATCGTTGCCCATATCCCCGCCGGCACCGGACGTCCGGATGGAGACGCTTCGCGGATTCTCACCATCATCGCCCAGCACATCGCCCAGGCGATGGAAAACGCCCGGCTGTTCCGGGCCAACCGCGCGCAGAACCGGGAGTTGGAGGAACTGGTCAAAAAAAGAACCCAGGCTCTGGAGTCCAAGACCGATGAACTTGAAACACGCATCCGCGAGATCAACGATTTCACCTACCTGGCCTCGCACGACCTGCGCGAGCCGCTGCGCAAGCTGACCCTGTTCGGCGACCGGCTCAAATCGCATCTGGGCAAATCGATCGATAAACGGAGCACCGACTATATGGAAATCATGACCCGTTCCGTGAAACGGCTGGAAAGCCAGATCGACGGTCTGCTCAACCTGTCCCGGATCACCACGCAGGGGCGGCCCATCCAGAAAGTCTCCCTCAACCGGACACTGGAGTTTGCCATCAACGAACTGACGCTTGAGATCGAAACCACCCGCGGGACGATTCAACACGATCCGCTCCCCACCCTGCACGCGGACCAGGAACAGATGCAGCAAATGTTTTTTCACCTGCTGCAGAACGCGCTGTTGTTCCAGAAAAAAGGGGTGAGCCCGGAGATCCGCGTCACCGCCTACAGGAAGGAAAACGGGTTCTGGGTCATCGGCGTCCACGACAACGGCATCGGTATCGACTTGACGCAACAGGATAAAATTTTCAAACCGTTCGAAAGGCTCCATTCCGCAGGACAGTACCCCGGGGTGGGGATGGGGCTGTCCATCTGCAGGAAAATCGTGGAACGGCACGGGGGCACCCTCCGCGTGGAGAGCGACCCGGGCAAAGGGGCCTCGTTTTTTATTGAATTGCCGGAACCCTGACCGCCACGGATAACGGCCGGCCCGGGCTCAGTGTTTTACCGGAAACAGGATCAAGTGGTAAACGACCCCGCCTCCGACAATGACCACATAAAAAAACCAGATCAAAAATCCGCGAAATTTCTCAGCGTTGCTTTTTTCCGAAGACATCGTCAAAACCTGTTTGGAGATTATCCTGAAGGATGTCATTCTACACAATACTGAATGCAGATAACAATCGAGGACACCTCTAAAAACGGCATGCGGCGGGAGCGGGCTTCGGCTTTTCAGAACCCGCCGGTTGCCCCGGCAAAAAATATCGAACAACCCGAGGTCCTTTCAACACACAACCCCCTCGCCGCATCACGGCACGGAACGGAAGGTCGATGAGAATCAAACTGAAAGAATTGTGCGGCTCGAAATGCGTCGCGCTGGATGATGGGCAAAAAGTCTACCAACAGTTGTTTCCCGAATTGCGGGAAAAGCGAACCGTGGAACTCGATTTCAGCGGGGTGGACCTGGTCTTTTCACCCTTTTTGATGGGTGCTTTGGGGAAGCTGCTCGACCACTTCGAAAAGGAAACCGTCATGCAGCGCGTGTCGCTTTGCCACATATCGGAAGAGCACCTGCGCTCGGTCAACGATTTCCTCGACCGCGCAGACCAGCGGGCCAGCGAGGCCTCCGACGTCGAAACCATGCGCGACCTGTTTGAAGAAGACGAACTCGGGGACATCTGACCCCCGCCTCGCCGGAGGGCGGTTTACCAGCCCTGGCGGCGAATACGGTCGATGTACTGCTCCGCCACCGACAGGTCGGGCTCCAGCTTGTACGGCACCTCTTCGGTCAACGCCGCTTCATCTTCGTACAAACCGAAACCGTTGCCGGTGGAAACCCCGCTCCTGGGAACGGCGTTCTTGCCTTCTTCGCGGGCCAGTAAATCGACCAGAAAATCCTTCAATTTCCTTCCCATTTTGATCTCCGATTCAAGGTTATTCCCTATTAATATCGGAAGATTGTGTTGGAAAATAAATTGATCCGGGATTGTTTTTGGTTAAACAGAAGCGGCTCCGCCCGGGCCGGCACCAGAAGGGTTGGATTTTTCCATCCCGATTGTTTGATAATAGAAAGTTATCTCATCGACCAGGTTCAACCTGTAGGACGCTGCCATGTTTTATCTTTATAAAGCCTATTCGCTCATCCCCTCCTCCCGCCTGACAGGATTGCATGAGGAAAACGACATCCGCATCGACTGGGTCTGCTACCTGCGCGACGAGCACCTGCCCTGCTACAAATTCGTCAAGAACTTCGAGGCTCTGAGACAGGCCGCCGAAGAAAACAACGACCGCGGCTACCTCCGCTGGCTCCAGCAGCGGACCAACAATCTGCTGAAAAAGGAAGAAGTGGACGAACTGGAGGAATACCTGAAAGAAAAATACGGCATGGCGTTGTACCTGGAGCACATTCCATTGCCGGTCGACGTCAACGACCTCCCCTGGTTCAAGGAAGACTACGTCGACAGCTTCATCATATTGAGCGGACGCGACGATCCGTTCACCCTGTCCTCGTGCATCGTCGGCATGGTCTCCCCCTACAAGGACCTGTCGAACGTGGATACCGTCAAGGAGTTCCTCGCCGAGGTCGACCGCCAGAACGCGAGCAGGAAGTTTCCCGGAGACCTGCTTTAGAGCGTTTCTAAAAACCACCCGGGCCGCAAGCAGCTCTTATCTTTTGAAAAGCCCGGGAAAGGCAAATCCCAGGGCGCGGTTCTTCTCCATCAGGCTCAGGACAGCTTCTGCCGTGAAGCCCCTTCGAATTTTTACAGAATTTTAAAGGAAAGCAGCGTCAGGTCGTCCGAGGGATCCTGCGGATGGCGGAAGAACGCGATGGCGTTCTGGATTTTCATCACCAGTTCCTCCGGCGTGCCGGTGTGCGACCGGAACAGGCTTTCCAGCCGGTCCAGGCCGAAGGGTTCCCGTTCCATGTTGATCGCTTCGTTGGCGCCATCGGTGAACACCAGGACCTGATCGCCGGACTCCAGTTGGAAGTCCATGCGGTGGTATTCCGTCGAGGGCATGATGCCGAGCGGAATGCCCCCCTCCCGCGCCTCCTGCCGCAACGCGTTGTCCCGGCCGGAACGCACCAGCACCGGCGGGTGTCCGGCATTGGCGGCGCTGACACGGTTGTTTTTCAATTCCAGCATCAGGTACACCACCGTGGCGAACATCCCGCGGCGTGAACGCCGGCACTGGATATCGTTGACCTTGGACAGGATCCGCGCCGGGTCCGTTTCCAGTTGGGAGACGTTGCGCAAATCGCTCAGCAACTGCGCCATGAACAGGGCCGCCGAGACCCCCTTGCCCGAAACGTCGCCCAGCACCACGCCAAGCCGCTCCCCGCCGAGGTCGATGAAATCATAGAAGTCGCCACCGATGAATTTTGCCGGCACGCTTTGCGCGGCAAACAGGATGCCCGGCGGCGACGGAGGTTTTTCCGGCAGGAACCCTTCCTGGACCAGCTTGGCCACCTCGAGTTCGTTTTCGATTTTTTCCTTTTCCCGCGTCAGGCGGTTGATCTCTTCCTGAATGATCTTGCGCTCGGTGATGTCCTGCACCGTGCCGACCAGGCGGGCGACAGTCCCGTCCGCGTCCCGGACCACCTCGCCTTTCCCCAGCACGTACCGGACCGTGCCATCCGGCCACACCACCCGGTGTTCCAACTCCAGCGGCTGTCCCGTGGCGACACATTTTTCGATCACCTCGTCCACCATTTCCCAGTCGGCGGGGTGCACGGCTTTTTCAAACTGGCCAACGGGATTCGCGAACTGGCCCGGCTCGTATCCCAAAATGCGGTAAGTCTGGTCGGACCATCGCACCTCGTCGGTTTTCAACTCCCACACCCAGTTGCCCAGACGCGCCACCTCCTGCGCCTTCGAGAGGTCTTCCTTGCTCTTCGCCAGGTCCGCCTGGGCGGTCCGGCGTTTGAGGATTTCATTTTCCAGACGCCGGATCAGCGGATTGCTGATCCCGAGGAACAGCCACGACCCCAGAAAAATCGCCACCGCCCCCAGCCCGACGGTGAGCAACCCGGCCTGAATATACGGCTTGCGGATTTCCGACATGTCCATCTTGGCCACCAGCCCGAGCCCCAGCGAGGGAATCGGCTCATAAGCGGCCAGCACCTGCACGCCGCGGTAATCCTGCCCCATCATGATGCCGGAGTGGCCGTTCAGCGCCCGCCGCATCGGAGACACTTCGCGTTCCCCAATACCTGCAAGGGGCGAAATGGGCCTGTTGCTGCGCTGGTTCAGGAGAAGCTGTATCTGGCCGCTCTCGAAACGCCCCAGAGTGAACTCCCCCGTTTCGCCGAATCCCCGGAAATTTGAATGCGCGTCGCGCAATTGTTCCAGGGTGGATCGGAGCGCCTCACCGGGAGCCCCTTCGCTGCGCCGCCGGTCAAAGCGGATGATGGCCTTGACCAGTTCCGCCTGGCTCTGCACGATCTCCACCATGCGCTGCCGCTGTTGCTTGAAACCGGTCTGGTAAAGAAAGTAAATGGAAAACACGCCAACGGAAACCACGACACCGGACATGATGAGGATCAGCACCGCCAGCCGTTGCCGGCTCCCCATGTTTTCCACCCGGCTGGAGGTGATGACCGCCAGCACCAGGATCATCGCCGTCATGGCGGCGGTGGAATAGGCCAGGAGATTGGTTTCCAGGGTGAACCGGCCCTGGAAAGGAACCTGATTGAGCGGAGTGAACACCGCGGCGGCCATCGCCGTGTAATGCATGCCGCAAACGGCAAGGCCCATCACCAGCGCCGCCCCGCAACGGAGCGCCAGGTACCGTGTGGAGTTGCCGGGTTTCAGGTTGAGGAAAATCCACAAGGACGTGGTGGCCGCCACCACGGAAATACCGGCGGACGCGGCAACGAGCGGCAGATCCCACTCGATTTTGCCCGGAAACTCCATGGCGTAGATGCCCATGTAGTGCATGAGGAAGATACCCGTCCCCATGAGCAAGCCGGACTGCGTGAGAATCAGTCCGCACACCCCATCCTGAACGATCCGCCGGAACGCGTGGTAGGTCACGCCGATGGCAAGAATCAGGGACAGGGCGGTGGGCCCGAGCCGGTAAATGACCTCCAGCGGCAGGTGCATGGCCAGCATGCCGACAAAGTGCATCGACCAGATTCCACCGCCCATGCACACACTCGCCGCCAGAACCAGCCGCCGGCACCGTCCCTCTTCGGGACATTCCCGGTATTTGACCATCAAAGTCAGCGCCACGAACGAGGCGATGACCGAAACGGCAAAGGATAAGACGACGAGAACCGGGTCGTACCAGGGTGTGAGGGCCTGTGTCATGTGGTTTCCAAAACGAAGCGTGGGCTCTTTTGCCAGATTCCAGTATTATATAGTATAGAATCAATAGAGCCGAATCACCATCACGCAGAATAGAAGGAAACAGCCGCCGTGCCGTTTGAAGACCCGGACCGGAATCCCGCCCCCTTGACGGAAAAGCAAAAGAAGGACGTGATCAGCGTCTACGCGGCGGTGATCGCCGTTGTGCTGATTGTGGCCTCGTTTGTCTGGAACATGATCGCGGCGCTCCCGTGGAAGGATTGAGCGCTCCGCATCCCGCCAAAACCCATCGCTGACACGTACGCTGCAGGAAGCCGCCGACTGTAAATCAGGTCAACTTAGTGGACGTTCAAGCGTCTCAAGCAGTTTCCGCAGGCCCGCGCGGTAATCCGGAAACAGCAGGGAAACGCCCAGTTCCTGCTTGATGCGGTCGTTGGCAACGCGCTTGCTGTCCTGGTAAAAACTGACACCCAGAGGGGAGAGTCCCGCTTCTTCCAGCGTCTGCAGAGGCGGCGGCGGAAGCTCCAACAAGTCGCAAGCGTAGCGCACCACCGCTTCCGGAGGCGCGGGCGCATCGTCCGCCAGGTTGTACACCCGGCCCGGGTACGGCTTCCGGATCGAGGCCCGCAACACCTGCACCACGTCGTCAACATGGATGCGGGAAAACACAAGGCCCGGCTTCTCGACCCGCCGCGCCGTTCCCTCCAGCGCCCGCTTCAACGCGTTGCGTCCCGGACCGTAAATCGCCGCCAGGCGAAACAGGTGGATCGGCAGGCGATGGCGCGTGAACAGTTCACGCCAACCCCGCTCTGCCTCCACCCGCCGGAGACCACGCGCGCTTTCGGGTTCGGTGGGGCTGTCCTCATCCACCCGGCCACCCTGCTGGTCGCCGTAGACACCGGTCGTCGAAAGGTATCCGGCCCACTCCAGGTTTTTCTTTTGTGAAAGAACGTCGCGGAAGCCGTTCAAAACCGGATCGCCGTTGTCACCGGGAGGGACCGTCGACAACACGCAATCCGCCGATGCCAGGGCGTCCTTCAAACCATCGCCACAGTGGATTCCATCGAACAGAAAAACGTCGAACTTCCGCGCTGAACGGGTTTCCGCTTCAGCGGCGGTGCGGCAGGTTCCCGAAACCCGCCAGCCCTCCTTCGACAGGGCTTCCCCCAGGGCGCGCCCGGTGTAGCCCAGGCCGAAACAGAACAGGTGTTTTGTGCTCGCAGTCATCCGGACCGATCCCCGACAGGTTGCATTTCCTGGCACTTCTTTAACATAGAAATACCGCGGGGCCAATCGGCCGGCAATGAAATTTTCAGTTCAGGAAAAGGGGACGTCTGCTAATAGAGGAGGGAGTCAATCCTTGCCAAAAGTCTCTTCAATCGAGCGGGCCACTTCGCGGCGCAGCCGGGCTTCGAGTTTCCGGTGGCGGAGCGCATCGCCTGCGATCGCGTCTCCGGGACGCAGGTTCAGGGTGGTGGGACGCCCGGACGGATTCCTCCGGGAAGGCTGCAGGGCGGAGCCTGATAAAGGTTTCATCTCAGCCTTTCTGCAGTTCGTGGCCCAAAAGCCCCACGGTCATGCCCATCAGATGCTCGAGGTACAGGTCGCGCCGGGTGGTGGGGCACAATTTCGCCTGAGACAGTTGCGGATGTTCTTTTTTTCTGGAGTTTGCTTTCGGTTTCGGGTCTTTCATGAGTTTGTCCATTGAGGGTTCTCCTTCCTTTACGAAAAAATAAAGCAAACCCTGTACCAAAATCTCACCCTCCCCCAGAAACAGCTTAACCCAATATAAAATAGCCACTTAGAAGACAACAGCCGAATAAAACCCCGCACCGGGGACCGCCAAAAAACCGGACATTTTTGCCGGTGGACTGAAAGTGCGGGCTTTCTCCCGACTGAAAATTGACAATCGGCCCGGCCTGACCTAGATTTGGGGAAATTTTCGGAGCGTTGCAGACCATGACCCCAGACCAGGCCACAGCGGAAAAAAACCGGCTCTCCGGAAAAGACCTCACCGGTCTGGACCTGAGCGGCCGCGACTTGAACGGAGCCGAAATGGCCGAGGCCGACCTCACCGGGGCCACTCTTTGCCGGACCACCTTCCAAAAGGCCAATCTGTACCGTGCCAGGCTGCGCCAGGCCGACCTCACCGGAGCGGATTTTTCCGGAGCCGACCTGACGGAAGCGAACATCAGCGGGTCGGAATTGACCGAGACCTGCTTTGAAAACGCCGTTCTGGAAGGGGCCGATTTTCGTGAAAGCATCCTCCACGGAGCCAACCTGGATCACACGGACCAGACGGGGGCCTACCTGGCCAAGGCCTATCTGGTCGAAGCCTCCTTCAAAGAGGCGGACATGAAAGCATCCGACCTGCGCGAGGCCCAATTGTATGGCGCCAATCTGCGGGGGGCGGATTTGCGGTACGCGAAACTCATCGGCGCCAACCTGCAGGAAGCCGACCTGACCGGCGCGGACCTGAGCCACGCCGACCTCAGCGGAGCGGCGTTGGAAAATGCGGTCCTGAAAAACGCCGACCTGGATTCCTCCAACCTGACCGGGGCCCATTTTGGAAACACCGACCTCAGCGGAGCCCTGCTCGACAATGTCCAGGGGGTGTGCTGTGAACAAATCAAGAATGCACGCCTGACGCGGGACACCCGCCTGCCTGAAACCATCACAGTCCACTGGAACCCCGGCCTGGAAAATTCAGAATCCGCTTCCGTTACCGGCGAACAATTGGACTGCCGGGATCAGGAAAAATCGGAAACCTGACTCCAAAAAGTGGAAACCCGTGCCGATGCAATTTATTTTTTCTTCCATAAATCCCTGAATAAGCTACACTAACTACCAAATCTAAAAAAACAGGGCCTCTTCAGCCCCATTTCGACAAGGTTAAATTGCGGTCCGGTTCGTCAGGTCTGTTTTCCGGTGGCTTAAAATGATAGGAGCCCAACAACTTGAATCCCTGCGCAACCATACGGAACTTCTGGTCGGGCAGGTCTCCCTTCTGGAAGAAAAAATCCAGAAATCGGAGCAATTGGAATCCGACAACAGCCGCACCCCGGAGGAAGAACGCGCACGGGTCGTGGACACCCTGGAAAACTTCAAAACCCAGGTTCCGCATATCCTTCAGATCGTCGAACCCACCACCCGCAACCACCCCTCCCCTGTCGAACGGCTCCGTTTTCTCATAAAAATCGACACCATCCTGTTCGGTCTGAAACGCGGTGTGGAAACGCTGGCCCGGGAACACGACGAGTGCAACCTGGACCTTCACAAACAGGAAGTCGTCAAGGCGGTCGAACTGTGCCGGGAAGCATTCGACTGGGTCGTCCCTCAGATCCGGAACGAACTGGTCTTCCTCGAAAAGTTTTACGGAGATCCCCTGCATGCCCAGAACACGGTCATGCCGGAAATCGAAACCCTCTTGTCCGGTCTGGAAAACCACGACATTTCAGTCGAGGAGTTTTTGCTCGGTGTCGATGGAAAACCCGGATACCGGGAACTCAGAACCCGCAACGGGGTCTACTCCCCTTACCAGTTTTACGACCACTCGTTTGAGACCTACCGGGAAATCAACACCTGTCACTATGAAATCTGCAAGGCGATGGAATCGCTTTTGAAGGAATGGAAACTGGAGTCCACCTTCTCCCATTTTCTCGACCGTATCCGGACGCAGTCACGGCCCATCGTAAAAATGGGCGACATCTTCGAAGCCGCCGGCTTCCTGACCCAGTTCCACGAGCAGACCTCGCGCAAATTTTCCTTTACCGAGGAGATGAAACGCGTCAAACCCCTGCTGCAACAGTTTCACCTGTTCCGCAAAAAACTGGTGATCTACGATCAGGGAGCCCTGGCGGACACACTGAAAAAGCTCGACCGCAAATTCAAGGACAGTCCCGACGCCAAACGGTACCAGCTGATCAAAAGCCGCGTGCAGCGGGGCGTGCAGACCCAGACCCTGCCCTTCAATCAGCTCGAATCCATTTTTGAAAAACTGGAGGCGGGCGACTTCAACATTGTGGTGGAAACCGGGGAAGACACGGGACCGGGAATCTCCATCACGCCGCATCACGAAAAGGTGTACGGGCGGGACCTGTTAAACCGCGTCAACATCATCCTTCAGGAAATCGACTTCTGGTATCCGCCGAACATGAAAAAGGGAATCCTGTCGGAACTGAGCGCCGCCACGCGCGACCTCCAGGACGATGTCCTGGAGGACCGCAACGAATTTTTCAAGCGCATGCAGGGGTTCGACAAGGAAATCGAGCAGAAAATCCGGCCGTCCTACAACGACCGCCTACGCGAGGGCCAGATGATCCTGGCCAGTTTTGAAAAAATTTTTTCCGACAGGCAGGCCCGGGCAAAGTTCACCGACCGCCTGGCCAACCAGAATATCTGGAACGAAATCACGCCCCGCGTTGAACTGATCAAATCCGAACTGGCCGCGGCCCACCGCCTGGAAGGCGCCAAAAACAACGTCAACAAGTTCCCCCACCTCCGGAAAGCCCTCGGCGAATTCAACCAGATGCTGTACGATCTGGCCATGCAACTGTTTGTACTGTTCCCCGGCGCGGAAGATCAGTTTGTCGCCAACATGGCCGGCATTCTCTCCATCTGCAAGGAATGTCACGACCTGCCCACGCTCTGGGCCGCGTTTTCGCACTATTACAAGAAGATTGCCATCCCCAATTTCCAGGTCAACGAGTCCATGATCATGGAAACGTCCAAAAACCCATTGTGCAAATCCCGCTTTAAGGAATTATCCGCCTTTTGATCCCTCTCACTCACGCCCATGTTCAGGAAAAAACACAACCAACCAGCGCTGTCGGCGGCATTGGTTGCGTTGTCCGTTGCCGGTTCACTGGGACTGGGCGAGTGGGTTCTGTCTGACATCTATCATTTCCCGCGAGCGCTCGCCCCGCATCCCCCCTTCGGCAACATCCTGCCCGGCGCCCACATCCACCTCGTGCAACGGGACTTCACAACCGACATGAACTTCAACTCCGAAGGGTTTCGCGGGCCGGACTTTATCGACCAGATGGAATCCGGCGAAGCCGTGCTGTTTCTCGGCGACAGCTTTATCGAGGGCTTCGGCGTCGACGAGGCACAACGCGCCTCGAACCGGGTCGAAAACCTGCTGCAAAAAAATCCGCAAACAAAAAACCTGCGCGCACTCAATGCCGGGCAGACCATGACCGGCCCCTTTGCCTACTTCAAAAACCTGATCCATTTCGGCGTTGCCCTCTCCCCGCGCGCCGTCGTTGTGGGACTGTTCATGGGAAACGATTTCATCGGCGCACGGCATTTCCCGGTGCCCAACGGGTACAAGGTCCACAACCGGCTTCCCATCGACCTCAACCGCAAAGTGGAAGGTCCCCTCTGGCGTCTCGGTTTTCTCCGGGAACTGCTGGCCACCGGACTGAAAGGGAAGACCACCCTGCAGCCCAGGGTCAACACCCACAAATACTGGGAGTTCTTTTACGGCAAACCCATTGACCGAACGTTTTTTCTGGAAGAGAGCGGTCTGCCGGAAGACCAGTACGCAAAACACCTCAAGCGAATTCCCGGTGACGTCCTGCAGGATTTTTTTCTGGGGAAAATCAATCCCAGTTACCTGATTGGCTCTTTCCCGTCCGAAACGACCACCATGGAACCGGCTTTCTCCGACGACGACATCCGCATTGTTTTCGACACGCTCTACGAAATGTATTTCGTCTGCTCCCAGCGCAACATCCCCTTCCTGCTGGTGATCTACCCCAGCCCCTACCAGGTCTATCCGGAAGCCTACACCACCCACCTCAAACAGAACCTCGGTTACGAGGATGTGCCACAAAGCCTTCGGGAACTGGGCGGCATTCAAAACGATCTCACCAAATGGCTGACCCGGGAAGGCATTGCATTCGTCGACCTCTCGCTTCAACTGGATCAGAAAGATTTTTTTCCTTTCGACGGCCACCTGAATGAAACCGGACACAGCAAGACCGCACGCCTCATCCACAAACAGCTCGTTTCCCTGATCGCCCGTTCCAACTGAAGCGGCTTCCAGAAGCTGCCCCGGGAAAAAACGGCACACGGATTTTCGGGCATACGGAATCTCATTTTTCCAGAGTTTCGTACACAGCGTTTTCAAATTCCCGGCCCCGCGCTTTTCCTATAAATTTAACGCCTTTCAGTTCAGCCAAATAGGAATTGCTCCTACACGATATTGAAAATCCGAAAAATTGGCACGGTGATTGCTATATAAACTAACTGCAAGAAAATCCGGCCAAAATTCATGGAGGGGGCATGACGACTCTAAAAAAGCTCAGTATCAATGCAAAAATCAATATAAGTTTTGGAGTTTTACTGCTGATTTTTCTTATCCTGATCACCGCATCCATTTGGAAAACCCAGGAAAACAAACACATTACCGATAAAATCGTCGACCTGCGGATTCCGACATCCCAGGCCAGCCTGGGCATGATCAACGGCATGAACCATTCCCTCGCCGCTCTCAGGGGCTGGATGTTGCTGGGCAAGGATCAGTTCAAAACCGAAAGAGGCAGCGCCTGGTCCGATGAAATCGAACCGTCCCTCGAAAAAATGACGGAAATGTCCGCCAACTGGACCAACCAGGAAAATGTGGCGGCTCTCGGCCTGATCAAGAACAAGCTGAACGAATTCAAAAGGTACCAGCAGGAGATCGAGACAATGGCCAACACCCCCTCCAACACGCCGGCCACGGAAATCCTGCTGAACAAGGCCGCGCCCCTTGCGGCCGGGATTGTCGGGAACATCACAACCGTCATCGACCTGGAAAAGAAACTGCCCGCAACCCCCGAACGCAAACAATTGCTCGGAATGATGGCGGACTTCCGCGGCTCCTTCGGCATGGGCCTGGCCAGCATCCGCGCTTTCCTGTTATCGGGCGATCCGTCATTCAAAAGTGATTTCGAAAAGCTCTGGGAGACAAACCTCGCCCGCTTCAAGAGTCTGATCAATGCGTCTCATCTGTTCACCGCGGAACAGAAAAAGGCATTCGCCACCCTGAGTCAGGAGCGGGACCTCTTCAGTTCCCTGCCGCCCGAAATGTTTAAAATCCGTGGCAGCGAAGAATGGAACCGGGCCAACCACTGGCTGGGAACCCGCGCCGCGCCCACGGCCAAAGCCATCGTCGGCATTCTGCAGAAAATGGTCGCCGATCAAAAGCAACTCCTCGGGCAGGACATGGTTCGGGGAAAGAAAATTTCAGATGGATTGATCAACTTCCTGTGGATTCTGGGACTGGCCGGGCTCCTGGCCAATCTCGGCATCGCCGCCTGGGTCAACCGGGCCGTGGGCAAACCCATTCGTGAAGCGGCACGGGTGAAGTCCATGATGGACAATTCTCCATCCAATTCCATGTTCGCCGACAGGGATTGCACCATACGCTACCTCAACCCGATCGCGGAGAAGAACCTGCGGAAGCTGGAGAAACTGATGCCGGTCAAGGCCTCGGAGGTCATCGGGCAGTCCGTCGATATTTTCCACAAGAACCCGGCTCACCAACGCAAAATCCTGTCCGATCCCAAAAACCTGCCCTACCAGACGGAATTCCAGTTGGGGGACGAAATCATCAACCTGCTCGCCTCCCCCATTTACGATGAGAACCAAAAATTTCTCGGATCGATGGCTTCGTGGGAAATCATCACGGAAAGACGCGATATGGAAAAACGCGAAAAAGAAAACCAGGAACGGGAACGCTCCCAGAGCCAGGCATTGCAACATGCCGCGGATGAGTTGTCCGTCGTCATCAATGCGGTTGCGAGCGGCGATTTGACCCAGCGCGCCCAGTCCAACGGTAATTCCGTCATCAACCAGATCAGCGACGGACTCAACCGCCTCGTCGAGCAGTTGACTTCGAATTTCCAGAAGATCTCGCAAAACGCCCTCGACCTGAGCGCGCAATCGAACCAACTGGCGGCCATCAGCACTCAGCTCTCCGGGAATGCGGAGCAGACGTCCGGTCAGGCGAATGTCGTGCAGACTGTCTCCGGGCAGGTGCGGGAAAACATGAACACCGTCGCCGCCGCCACGGAAGAGATGAACGCCAGTATCATCGAAATCGCCAAGAACTCTTCCGAAGCCGCCAAGGTGGCCTCTTCCGCCTCGGAACTGGCGGAAAACACCAACGCCAAGGTCGTCAAACTGGGTGAGAGCAGCGCGGAAATCGGGCAGATCATCAAGGTCATCAGTTCGATCGCCGAACAAACCAACCTGCTGGCCCTAAACGCCACGATCGAGGCGGCGCGCGCCGGCGAGGCGGGCAAGGGATTCGCCGTGGTCGCCAACGAGGTCAAGGAACTGGCCAACGCCACCGCCAAGGCGACGGAAGAGATCAGCACCAGTATCCAGGCCATTCAGGGAGACACCAAGGCCGCCGTGGATGCGATTCAGGAAATCACGGAGGTCATCCGCCGGGTGAACGATATTTCCAATTCGATCGCCGCCTCGGTGGAGGAACAGACGGCCACGACCAATGAGATCGGCCGCTCGGTTTCCACGGCCGCGAACAACAGTTCGGAGATCGCCACCAATATTGAAAGCGTCGCCAGCGCGGCAAGCGACACTTCCAAAGGAGCCGAGGACACCAAAAGCTCGGCTTCGGCTATTTCCGGCATGGCCAGCGAACTGGAGAAAATGATCAATCAGTACAGGTTCTAGCCCGCATCAGTAGAGGGATCTGAAGCGCCCCGGTTTTTTTTGTTAACAGCCATCCCCCCCCGGCTAAAAAAACCGTGGGCGCTTTTCTACCTGTTCCCGGCGCCCGCCAGGCCCAGCCAGTGGAGCAGACCGCCGCCGGAGGCGGGGGACTCGTAATCCTCATCGTCCGTGAACCAGGAACTGACCGCGTCCGCGGTCCGCACCAGCGCATCGACCACATCCCCCTGCCAGGTCCCTTTGAGGTTGTTGGACTGCAGCCACGCAACGGCGGAATCGAAAACCGTCTGCAGAGGCGACGCCAGGGAAGGATGCGCTTTCACCCATTCGGCCCAGCCGGGACCGTACCGGTAATAGAGGCGGACCAGGCGCTCTCCGGACGCACGGTCCATGAGGAATTGATCGCGGAAGGAACGCAGAACCGTCAACTGGCTGGCCAGCGGGTCTTCATACACCGCCGTCGCCACAAAACAGGTGATGGCGCCGGCCATCAAATAGATCTGTTTGGTCAACTGCAGGCTTT
The DNA here is from genome assembly GCA_020430445.1 of Nitrospina sp. Classification (GTDB taxonomy): domain Bacteria; phylum Nitrospinota; class Nitrospinia; order Nitrospinales; family Nitrospinaceae; genus Nitronauta. The sequence goes on along the minus strand of JAGQJZ010000045.1, from coordinate 1,880 downwards.
TGTTCCTGTTCTGCGAGGTCCAGCCCTTCGTCAACGGTCCCACGGTGATCTTGCCGGACTGCGGATCGTTGATGGTGAACGTCCCGGATTCATCCTGGATCAACAGTTCGCCCAGCCGTTTCGAATCCAGTCCGCGCTTGTTCTTATTGTTTTTTGCCTGCGGAAAAGCGGCCATCACCTCTTCCGTACTGCCGTAGGTCCGGATGACCTCCATCAGAAGAGCGGTGTTGAGCCGCACCGGTCCCTTTTCTCCTGGCATGGTGCCCGTGAAGGGAATCGAATATTTTTCGCCCGGCACAAACGATTCCATCGGGTATTTTTCCTGCGCCCCCGGACCGATGGCGATGACCATCGGCGTTTCCATTTTTTCGACCGCCCGGGGCCGCGTGTTGGACAGTGAAAGACCGTTCACAAAGTTTTTCAGTATAATCTCGTTCTGCTCCTTGATCCGTTTGCGCGTCTTCGAATCCGCTCCCTTGGGAATTTCCAGCGTCTTCGGTTCCGAGGTCGGCGTCAGGATGTACAACCGGAACGCCACGGCAAACGTCTCGGGCTCCTCCGGTTGCAGGTCCGTGTCCGTTCCCGCGACGGCGGACCGTTCGATACAGGAGTTGCCCTCCGGACTGAGAACGCGGTCCTGCGGGCAACTGCATTTGTAATCCTTCGCCGCGTCGTCCCAGACGGCGACGCTGCCCGCCTTCTTTCCCGCGCACTGGGCGTTGGCCTGCTGCTGACCGGGCTTCTCCTGTTCTTCCTCCTGCGCCGTCATCACCGCTTCGATCCTGGTGATGGCTTCATCGATCTTGCCGACAAACTTTTCGCATTTGGTGTGGCCGCGCGCCTCCTTCAACAGGCCAAGCGCCGGTTCGTACTGCCTGTCCTTGAACAACTGATTGGCCTGGGCGAACAGGGTCTTGGTCCGGCCTTCATGCCGCGCCCGCTCGTGGTACAGCGCCTCAAGGGCCGGGCGCGCGGGGTCCGATCCCAGTTGCGCGATGAGCTTTTTGGCGTTGCCGAATTCGCACTGAGCGATGGCCACCTTGGCGGTCTGGGCGATTTTTTCCGGCCCGTCCTTGGTCATCGCCCGCGCCAGCGCGACGCATTTCTGCACGTCCACGGCCACCTGTTGCGCGGCTTCCGCGAACACTTCGCCCGTATCCGCCACGGCCTGGGTCTCAGCGACCGCATCGCCGAGCGCCACCTGGCCGCTACGAGCCGCGGCTTCGTTGAGCGCGGTGATCTGCGGCTGCAGTTCCTGGACTTCTGCGTTGACGGCGGTGACCTTGCTTTTCACCGATACCAGACGTTCGGCGGCTCCCTGTTCACAGGGCGTTGCACGGTTGATAGCGGCGACGATGCGTCCGTACGCCGCATCCAGGCGCGCGCTCAGGTCACCGGGGCTGCCCTCCCCTCCCGCGGCGGATTTCCCCTGCGCCAGGAAAGCCTCTCCTCTGCCTTTCAATGTATTGAGCTCTCCCCGGTGCTCGCCGATTGCGGCCAGCGCCTGCTCGATCTTGTTGACGCGGGGCTGGACCTGCTCGAGCGCCCCGGTCAACTCCGCTGCCGACCGCTGCACCGCGCGGGCTTCCTCACCCAGCCCGCCGATGGTTTTGGCCTGAGCGGACACCTCCGCCGCAATCTGACGCACCTTCTGATAATGCTGCGACGCTTTCTGGCTCAAACTCTGCGCCTCGCGTCCCGCTGCCTCGGCGCGTGGGACCAGCACCGCCGGATCGCCCTGCTTCTTCTGCAGAAGCTCCGCCTGTTCGCAGGCAAAGAGGGCCTTGCCTTCGGCGGACTTGCGGAAGGTCACGATGTCTTCCGCCAGGCCCGAGGCCTGCTTCGATTTCTGCCGGAGGGCCTGAACTTTCCGGTCCAGT
>JAGQJZ010000044.1 GCA_020430445.1 Nitrospina sp. | reverse complement strand
CCTGCACGGCGACTGCATGACCTGCACCGGCAAAACGGTTGCGGAGAACCTGGCGGGCATCGACGGCGTGCCGAAAGCGGAGCAGGACGTCATTCTGCCGATGGAGCAGCCGAAATCGAAAGAAGGCCACCTCGTCGTCCTCAAGGGCAACCTGGCGGAGGAAGGCTGCGTCGCCAAGGTGTCCGGCATCAAGACCAGCAAGATCGTGGGTCCCGCGCGCGTTTTTGAATCGGAAGAGGAATGCCTGACGGCCATCCTCGACGACAGGATCAAGGCGGGCGACGTGGTCGTCATCCGCTACGAAGGCCCCAAAGGCGGACCCGGCATGCGCGAGATGCTGGCGCCGACCTCGGCCATCGTCGGCAAGGGACTCGGCGAGGAAGTCGGGCTCATCACCGACGGCCGTTTTTCAGGCGGTACCTTCGGCCTCGTCGTCGGCCACGTCGCGCCGGAAGCGCAGATCGGCGGCATGATCGCCTTCGTCAACGAAGGGGACACGATCACCATCGACGTGGAGCACAACCAGATTCAGGTCGATTTATCCAATGAAGAACTGGAGAAACGGAAAGCCGGATGGACGCCGCCGCCGATCAAATACGAATCGGGCGTCCTGTCCAAATACGCGAAACTCGTGTCGACGGCCTCCCTGGGCGCGGTTACGGACTGATCCGTAACCGCCCCGGCGGGCAGTGAGTACACCGGGGTGGCGGCTCCAACACGCTGCCGTTCTGATTAAAGCGGAAATTTTTCTTGGAAAACACCGCCCTGCCGGCCGGGCTTCTGGCTGGACCGAAGCGAATCAACCTGTTCTACCTGCACGAACTGTTTCGCCACACGGCGACGATGGTGCGTGCCGCCCTGCGCGATGAGATCGGCGCCGACATCCCCCTGTCGGCGGGCATGTGGGGCGGGTCCTACCTGGTGGCGGACGACACGGGTGTTTCCCGGACCAACGTCGTCCGCCTGTACTGCATCGTCTCCATCCCGCAAAACACGCCGCTGGACGAAAAAGAAAACCTGGAACGGTTCATGTCGATTTACCAGAACCTGTTCCAGGAAAATTTCGCGAAATATTCACTCGAACTGGTCGATCCCCACTGGGGCGAACCGATCCCCTACACCAACCGCAAACGCCCCACCACCGCCATGCAGTTGTGGGACGCGACCAAGCGCGTCAATTTCGTGCGCGCCTTCTTCGTCTGGAACCGGGCCACCTGGGCGGAAGCGATCATCTACGACACCATCCGCAACATCAAGGTCATCAAGGAACTGCTCAACCTCGACCGCCGCCCGCCGCACAAGGCAACGCAGGAACTGAAATTCTGCCTGCAGGATGTGCTCATCATCTACTTCACCCTGCGGCCCGTGCTGACGCCGGACTTCGTCGAACACGCCGAACCGATCGTGCAGGAACTGTTCGACCAGTTCATCAGCGGCCTGCACGATCCCGAGCAGGTGCAGGAACAGTTTCTGAATGTCTACAAAAACGCGCTGGTGTATGGGTATGAAGAGGCGCTGGAGGGACCGTACAAGGAGCACGGGCTGAACATTCACACCATTGAAGACTGGCCGGAGGACAGGATCAACTTCGTGCCGGATTCGATCAAGTCGATCCTCGCCCCGGCGCTGGAAGCCAAGTTCAACTGGTTCCGCAAGAACCTGGCCCGGCAGACGCACTGAGCCGAACCACCAATCTCTCTAAACAAACTTCAGGAAGATCCAGTCCGACAGGCCCTTCTGGCCGTTGGTCTCGCGGTTGCCGCCGTTCCACACGGCGACGGCCATCGGCGTCGAGCCGGTGAATTGCGCGTCCTCCTCCTGATCGTCGACAAGTCTGCGTTTGAGCACAATATGCCAGCGCTTGCCGTCGTGGAAGCCCTCTCCGCTCACGTCCTGTTTCGTCTGGCGGGTGAGCGTGCTGAACCCTTCGGCGTTGAGGTCGCCCACCGGGCTGGGCGCCCCTTCCGGCGCGGCCCCGCGCACGGCGGCGTCCAGGCTGGCTTTCCAGATCCAGATGTTGACCGTTTCGCCCTCGCCTCCCATGGTGATGGGCGGCAGTTCCTTCTTCCGGCTCAGGGGAAACAGCACCGCCGCCTGGTCGGTGTACATGCGTGTCTGCCCTTTCCCCGCATCAAGTGTCTCATCGTCCCATTCAATATGGATCGCCAGTTCCTTCTCGTTACGCGCGGCGCTGACGGTCACCTCCTTCACCGAAGGGTTGGGCCACTGGGGGTTGGTGATCAACTGCGGCCCGAGTTCGACGGTCACCTTCTTCGGCCCCTGATCCGCCTTCCAAAATCCCGAGCGCGGCGAGAGCGGCAGGTCCCCCGAATAGCGCACCACTTCGATCGTGTTCGAACAGATGCCTTCGCCATCGCAATTAGTGAAGACCGGCGCATCGCCGCAGGCGCTCAAGGTGATCAGAAAACCGGCTCCGGCCAAAAGGAGGCGGGCGCTTTTTACACACTGTTTGATATTCACGTTAAAACCCATCGATCTGCTTTTGAACCTCCTGTTTGAGTGCGCCGGTGACCGGCCCCACGGCAATGACATTGAGTTTTTCCCGCGCCAGCGTCTCTTCCGCAACGCGTCGGCATTCCTCCAGCGTGACCGCCCGCATGCGCTCGCGTTCCTCCTCCACCGGCATGGGGCTTGAGAACAGTTCGGGAAAGGCGTAACGGTCGATCTGTTTGTACGGATCGTCCAGATCCAGTTCCAGATCGAACTCGTAACGGTTTTTGACATGATCCAGTTCCGCCTGCGACGGCCCGTCCCGGAGAAAAGTTTTGATCTCTTCAAAAAGGATCTGCGTCACCTGTCCGGCGTTTTCCGGACTGACCTGAACGTCGAAATCGAACGTTCCCGTATCCGACCAGCTCGTGGCCCGGCATTCCACCGAGTAGACCAGGCCCCGGTCCTCGCGCAGGGATTTCTGCAGGCGCGAGCACACGCCGTCGTCGAACATGCGGCTGATGAGCGACAACGCGAAGTAATCGGGATGATTGTAAGAACGCGACCGGAAACACAGTTGCAACTGGATCTGGCTGTCCTTGTCCTGCTGAAACAGGGTGCGCGGCGCGTCCTGCTTTTCGACCAGGCCGAAACCCTCTTTCGCAATCAGCCGCCCCTTGTGCGACCAACCGCCGAAGTACTGCTCCGCCAGGGATTCAAAGCGGTCGCCGTCGATCGCCCCCGCTCCGGCGAGGACCATGTTCGACGGGTGGTACCAGGTCTCGAAATAGTGTTTGAGGTCCGCTTCGGTGATAGCGCGAATGGTCTGTTCCGTGCCAATCGTCGGCCAGGACAGCGGATTGCCGGCATACAACAGTTGACAGGCGAGGTTGTTGATGTTGATATTGGCTCCCTCGTCGTTCAGGTCCTCCAGGCATTCTTCCAGGATGATGCCGCGTTCCAGTTCCAGCCCGGGGAACGTGGGCCCATCGAAAAACAGGGCGAGCAATTGCATGGCCCGCTCCAGGTTGGGCGGGTGCGGGCTGAAGCCGAAGGAAGTGTATTCGCTGTGCGTGGCGGCGCGCAGGTCGCGCCCGATCGTTTCGAACTCGCGGCTGAGCGCGATCGAATTTTCGAAATGCCGGTTGCCGCGAAACAGCATGTGCTCCAGAAAATGGGAAATGCCGTTCGTGGCTTCCGTTTCCATGCGCAGTCCGGCGCGGACCATGATCGACAGTTCGATGGTGTGCAGGTGCGGCATTTCCACCGAAACGACGGTCAGTCCGTTGGACAGAATTTTCTTGCGGGGGCGGATGCCCAGCGCAGGCGGATGGGTCTGGGTTAAATTCAAGGACAATCTCCTGACCGGTTCTCCCGGCGGGCAGGGTATAATCTTGGGATTTTAAAGCAACGCCACCTCCCACACAAGGAAGCAGGAACGGTTTGGACTGGGAAATTTCAGATTACGAAGCAGCCCGCGATTTCGTCGAGTCGAACGAGGAAGAAATCGGCCGCGCCCCCGTCGTCGATTGCGGCAAGGGGCTCACCGCCGTTCTGCCGCTGGGCACGCCGGCCGTGGGCGTCCGCTTTCATGGCGCCGTCATGCTCGCGCCGATCCCCCTGTTCATGCTGTGCGCCGCCCTGGTACCGGTATTCGGGTTTTCAGGAGGCTGGAGCCTGTCGGCGACAACGCTGGGCATCACCTTCGGATGCGCGCTGATGGTCCTGGGCCTGGCCCGCGCCGGACGCCTGGTGCTCAATCAGCGCGAACTCTTTCCGCGCAAGTTTTTCAGCACGCTGGGAAAACAAGGCATCGCCATGCATTTTCCCTTCTGGTATTTCCCCTTTTCAAAAACACGGAAAAAAGCGGCGTGGGGCGATGTCGCGTCCGTCTCCCCGGCAACCGCGTTTTTTCTTCCCGGTCTCCTCACCCTGCAGGTCAACCTGCCCGTGTTCCGCGCCACCACCCGGGACGGCGGCAGCGTTCTCTTGTTCCGCCCCGGTAAAGCCGCGCATCAGGAAGAATTAAAACGGTTGATCGAATCCGCAAGACGCTGAAACTCATTCGAAGCGGATCGCCCCCTTGCCGATGACCTCCTCGACCTGGGAGATCAGATCATCGGTGGGATTGACCCGGAGATCGAGCAGAAGCGTCCGCGTGTGGTGTTCCTGGTCGGGAAACACGAAATGCACCTTCACCTGGTTTTCCCCCCGGTGGTGGGCCAGCACCTCGTGCAGGGATTTCAGCGTATCGTTTTCCAGGCCCAGCGTGCGGATGTTGATGCTGACCTTTCCCTGGAAATGGTTTTTGTATTCCGCCAGGGAATACACCTCGTCGCCGATCACCTTTGGAGCCTGATTGTCGCCGGACTCCACCTTGCCCTTCACCAGCAGGGGCTGGTCCTCATCGAGCAATACCGCGCATTTTTCGTAGATGTCCGGCCAGAGGGTCAGCTCCACCGTGCCCTGCAGATCCTCAAGCGTGACCAGCGCCATCTTGTCTCCCTTGCGCGTGATCTTGGTGATGACGCGCGCCGGGATGCCCGCCAGCGTGACCTTGGCCCCGTTCGGGCTTTCGGCGATGCTGGCCGTGGTCGCGTTGGCAAACCAGGACATGTCCCGTTCGTACTGGTTCAACGGGTGACCGGAGACGTAAAACCCCAGGGTCTCCTTTTCAAACTTGAGGCGGTCGTGGTCGGACCACTCCTCGACCGGTTCCAGGGGCTGGTCCATGGCGTCCTCGTCTCCCCCCTGCAGGGCGTCGAACAGGTTGGCCTGTCCCATCTCCCGGTCACGCTGCCGGGCCTGGCCGAGCTCCATCAACGTCTGCAGGTGATGGAGCATGGAAGCCCGCCCTTCGCCGACGCTGTCGAACGCGCCGCTTTTGATGAGGCTTTCAATCACGCGCCGGTTGACCTGCCCCAGGTCCACGTTCTCGCAAAACTGTTTCAGCGACGTGAACCGGCCCAGTTCGCTGCGCGTTTCAATCACCGAATCGATCGCCTTCCCGCCCACGTTCTTGATCGCCCCCAGGCCAAACACCAGCTTGTCTTCGGAAATGGAGAAATCGCGCTGCCCTTCGTTGATATCCGGCGGCATGATCCGGATGTTCAACTCGCGGCAATCGTTGAAATAGCGGATCACCTTGTCCGTGTTGTCCATTTCGCTGGTGATCAGGGCGCCGAAAAAAGACAACGGGTGATGCGCCTTGAGGTAGGCCGTCTGGTAGGAGATGAGCGCGTAGGCGGCGCTGTGTGACTTGTTGAATCCGTACCCGGCGAATTTTTCCATCAGGTCGAAAATCTTTTCCGCCTTTTTCTCGGGAATCTTGTTGACGCGGCTGCCGTCCATGAATTTTTCGCGCTGGCGGGCCATCTCCTCCGGTTTCTTTTTACCCATCGCGCGGCGCAGCAGGTCCGCGTCGCCCAGCGTGAACCCGGCCAGCACATTGGCGATCTTCATGACCTGCTCCTGATACAGGATGACGCCATGCGTTTCCTTGAGAATCGTCTCGAGCTGGGGCAGGTCGTATTTCTCCTCCATCGTGCCGTGCTTGCGCTTGACGTAGTCGTCGATCATGCCGCTTTCGAGCGGGCCGGGGCGGTAAAGGGCGAGGAGCGCGATGATGTCTTCAAAACAGTCGGGCTTCATCTTGACCAGCAGGTCGCGCATGCCCGAGCTTTCGAGCTGGAACACGCCGAGGGTCTTGCCTTCCCCCAAAAGCTGATAGGTTTTCGCGTCGTCCTTCGGAATCGCGTTGATGTCCAGTTCAATGCCCGAGGAACTTTTCAACAGCTTCAGGGCGTTGTCGATCACCGTGAGCGTGCGCAGGCCGAGGAAGTCCATTTTGAGCAGGCCGAGCCGTTCGATGTTGTTCATCGAAAACTGGGTGGTGATTTCGTCATTGCCTCCCTTGTACAGCGGGCAGAACTCGGTGAGAGGCCGCGGCGAGATCACGACCCCGGCGGCGTGGGTGGAGCAGTGGCGGGGCAGCCCTTCCAGGTTGACGGCAACATCGAGCAGTTCGTCGATCTGCTTGTTCTCCTTGCGCATTTCCTTGAACTTGGGTTCTTCCTTGAAGGCGTCCTTGAGCGTGATGTTGAGCCGGTTCGGCACCAGTTTGGCGATCTTGTCCACATCGCCATAAGGCAGGCCCAGCACCCGACCAACGTCCCGGATGACGCCTTTGGCGTTCATGCTGCCGAAGGTGATGATCTGGGTGACGAATTCATTGCCGCCGTATTTTTTCGTCACGTATTCGATCACCCGGTCGCGCCGGTCCATGCAGAAGTCGATGTCGATATCGGGCATGCTCACCCGTTCCGGATTGAGGAACCGTTCAAACAGCAGGTCGTATTGCAGGGGATCGAGATCGGTGATGCGCAGGCAATAGGCCACCAGGCTGCCCGCGGCGGAGCCGCGTCCCGGCCCTACCGGGATATCGTTGACCTTGGCGTAGTGGATAAAATCCCAGACAATGAGGAAATACCCCGGGTACCCCATGCGGTGGATGATCTTCAATTCCTCGTTCAGGCGGTCTTCGTACACCTTGCGGTCCGGTTGCAGCCCCTGGGCCTTTATTTCCTCGAACCGCTCCTCCAGCCCCTTGCGCGAGGTCTCTTCCAGATAGCGGTCCAGGGTGTACCCTTCCGGCACGGGGTATTCCGGCAGGTTGACGATGCCGGTCTGGATGTCCACATTGCAGCGCTCGGCGATGCGGATGGTGTTCTCGATCGCCTCGGGGACGTCCTGAAACAGTTTTTTCATCTCCTCCGGCGACTTGAAATAATACTCGTCCGAGGGGTAGCGCATGCGGTATTGGTCGTCGAGCGTTTTGCCGGTCTGCAGGCACAGCAGCACCTCGTGCGCATGGAAGTCGGACTTCTCCAGGTAGTGGCAATTGTTCGTCGCCACCACGGGCAGTCCCAGTTTCTTCCCCAGTTCAATCAGTTCGCGGTTGGTTTTCTTTTGCCAGTCCTGGCCGTGGTCCTGCAGTTCCAGGTAAAAATTGTCCTTCCCCATGATCTCCATGTACTGCTGGGCGACCTTGGTGGCGCGAGGCAGGTTTTCCTTACCGAGGTTGTGGGCGATCTCCCCCCGGTTGCAGCAACTGAGCGCGATCAAACCGTCGGCATGGGCGGCCAGCAGTTCCTTGTCGATGCGCGGCTTGTAATAAAATCCCTCCAGATAGGCCCGGGTGACCATTTCCAAGAGGTTCTTGTAACCCGCCTCGTTCTTCGCCAACAGCAGGAGGTGGTAGGCCGCGTCGCGCAACTGGTGGTTGGGGTCCTTCTCTTTTTTGTGACGGCTCTCCGGTGCGACATACATTTCGCAACCGATGATCGGCTTGAGTCCGTGATTCTTCGCCCCCTGGAAAAACTCCAGCGCTCCAAACAGATTGGAATGATCCGTCATGGCGACGGCGGGCATTTTGAATTCGGACGCACGCTTGAACAGCGCCTCGTGCCTCAGCGAGGAATCGAGCAGGCTGAAATGCGTGTGAACGTGGAGATGAACGAAATCGGAGTGTTTCATTGCCGGTTATGAAAGTTAAAACAAAAGTTGCGTTGGCATGATGGATTCAGGATAACACCTGTTCGACCGGAACATATTCCCCGCCCATGGCGTCCGCCACGGCGGGGTGGGTGATTTTCCCTGCGTAAGTGTTGAGCCCGTGCCGCAGGGGCGGATTGTCCTCCAGCGCCTTTTTGAGTCCCTTGGCAGCCAGTTGCCGAGCGTAGTTCAGTGTCGCGTTGGTGAGCGCGTAGGTGGACGTCCGCGCCACCGCGCCGGGCATGTTGGCCACGCAATAATGCACCACCCCGTCGACAACGTAAATCGGATCCGAATGGGTGGTCGGTTTCGAGGTTTCCATGATGCCGCCCTGATCGATGCCCACGTCGACGATCACCGACCCCGGTTTCATGTGCGACAACATGTCGCGCGTGATCAGTCTCGGCGCCCGCGCCCCCGGTACCAGGACCGCGCCGATGACCAGGTCGGCCAGCCCGAGAAAATCCACCAGACTCAGCTTGGTCGACATGATCGTCTTGACCCGCCCACCGAAAATATCGTCGATGTAGCGCAGGCGGTCCAGGTTGATGTCCAGCAGCGTGACATAGGCCCCCGTGCCAACGGCCATCTTGGCCGCGTTCACCCCCACCACGCCGCCGCCGACGATGACGATGTGCCCCGGGTCGACCCCCGGCACGCCACCGAGCAGGATGCCCCGCCCTCCCGTTTCCCGTTCCAGGTATTTACTGCCCTCGTTGACGGACATGCGCCCCGCCACCTCGCTCATCGGCACCAGCAGCGGCAGGGAGCCGTTGGCCGTCTGCACGGTTTCATAGGCCAGCCCCGCCACCTTGCGTTCGAGCAGGGCTCCGGTCAGCTCCGGCGCGGGCGCGAGATGCAGGTAAGTGTAGAGCAGCACCCCTTCGCGCAACAGGGCGTATTCCTCGGCAATCGGTTCCTTGACCTTGACGATCATCTCCGCTTTTTCAAACACCTCGTTGCGCTCGACAATGCGGGCGCCCGCACGGTGATAGGCTTCATCTTCGATGCCGCTGCCCTCGCCCGCTCCGGTTTGAATCAAAACCGTGTGCCCGTCGTGGACCAGTTCCGCCGTTCCGGCCGGTGTCATCGAAACCCGGTATTCATCCGTTTTAATTTCTTTTGGAACACCAATGATCATAAGGAAAACCCGGTAATAAAGTTGGAGGGAAGGTTCCGCGAAGAACCAGAATGTATATTAACCAAACAACAGGGTTTTGACCAGCCGGTGCCCCTGCCAAAATACAGATCCCATCGCCACCGTTGCCCGCAGTACACTCTGGGTATCCCAAAGATCGCGTCGGAGCACGAACAGCCCCCTGTTTTTCAAAGCCTGCGGGTTGCCGCAAAAAAATACCGGCCAATTAGGGCCTCTAAATTTTTGATTTTGTTATAATAACCGGACACAGAACGCGAACCCGTTTCCCCGGAGGGAATCCATGAAGCAATACATCGCAGGAAGTCTGATTCTGCTCTCGCTGTTTGGCTGCACAATGCCCGGCAAATCCACCGTCAAAGACTACGGAAACCTGCCGGAAGCATTGCCCCAATCCTCCGGAGAACTCCTGTTTGTCGACATCCAGTGCACCGTCTGCCACGGGTACCAGGGCTCCGGCAACGGGTTTCTGGCCGAGGGACTGGCCACGCCTCCACCGGATTTCTCTTCCACCGCCGTGATGAACGCGAAATCGGACGCGGAACTGGGCCAGGCCATCCGGCAGGGCAAGGGCCAGGTCATGCCGGCCTACCCGCGCCTCACCGGCCAGCAGGTGACGAACCTCGTCCGCTACATCCGGAGCCTTTCTCAGACCCCGTAGAGAATCCGCCGCAAACGTTGAACTTTTTTGCAGATTCTTATAGAGTGCTCCCTTCGCCAAACACCGGGGGTAATGCGTGGAAAACATGACCGAAACAACATTTGAACAGATGGTCCAGGAACAACTGGAAAACGGACAGACCCTGCTCGACCTTGAAAACAAAGGCGTGTCCAGTTCAGAACTCGAACGGCTGGGCAAAATGGACCGTTTTTCCCAGGTGCGGAAACTCTACCTGAGTCACAACGAGTTGACCGACGACGACCTGTTTCCTTTTCAGGAAATGGAGGGCAGCCTCCACTCCCTGTACCTGAACTCCAATTTGATAGGCGATGCCGGCGCTCACACACTGGCGCAGTCCCCGATCATGAGCACCGTCAAATGCCTGATGCTGGAAGCCAACGGCCTGGGACCCGAAGGTGCGCAGGCTCTGGCCGACTCGCCGCATTTTCAGAACCTTGAGGAATTGTTTCTCGACGCCAACCCCATCGGCGCAAACGGGGTACTGGCCCTGTCCCGGTCGGCAAACTTTCCCAGCCTGAAGGCTCTCCATCTGGACAGCACCGGCATGGGAGACGGCGGGGTGATCGCCCTGGCCAACACCAGCACCCTGAGAGGGCTGGAACGGCTCTACCTGTGCTCCAACCATATCGGCAACATCGGCGCCCTGGCCCTGGCCCGTTCCGAACCCCTCAAAACCCTGCGCGTGCTCAGCATCTGGCGCAACGAAATCCGCGACGAAGGAGGCGAGGCATTTATTACGTCTCCCACTTTTGATAATCTGGAGAGGCTGTACATGAGTCTCAACCTGATCGAGCGCCCCGTCCGGAAAAAAATCCGCGGCTCGGCGCTGGCCCAACGGCTTCAGACCCTGGTCATGGATTGAGCGGGAAGGAATGATTGAGATGAGCAAGGGAAAGGAAAATTACGAATACGGGTACGGCAGGCTGTTCAACATCCTGTTTCATGTGGGCGTGATCTTCAACGTCTGCCTGGTCATCTGGCTGTACCTGGTTTTCTTCGGCATTATCTGAGCCGAAACCCGCCGCCTCCCACGCTTTCTATATGCCCGGGCGCGAAGTGGCCTTCACCAGCGTGTCGGTGTTCTGCCAGTAAATCCGGTTCTCCGGAATCAGGAAATCCCCTTCGCCGTTTCTAAACGGCCTCCACTCGTGGTCGATATAAAGCTCGCAGGGCCGGAAGTTGGCCTTGTAGGCCAGTGAAGCGTTCTTGTTGATGTAATACCCGAGGTAGGTGAAGGGAATGCCGCGGTTCCGCGAAAACTCGATCTGTTTGATGACGCTGAAATTGCCGATCGGCATCCTCGCCACGAGTTCCGGCTGGTAAAAGGTGTAGATCGCGGAAAATGTCTTGCGCGTCACATCCGCCAGCGCGGCGCCGACCAGTTCCCCCCCCAGGTAATACTCGAACTCGATTCCAAAAGGCGATTTGCCATAGAAGGACAGCTTGAAGTTCTGGATATCCTCCACATCGTCCTGCAGCGATTTGAACCGGGTTTTGTGGTCCAGGTACAACTGGAACTTCTTCATGCTGTAACGCGGCGGCCCCACCTTCATCTCGATGTCCCGGCAGGCATCGACCGCCCGTTTCTGGCTGCGGTTGGGTTTGAAATCGAATGACCGGACGCGGATGGGAACGCAGGCCTGACAGGTGCCGCAATTCGGGCGAAAAAAGTATTCGCCGAAATGACGCATGCCGTGCGACAGCAGGTATTCAAATTCAACCTCCGACAGGTCCTCAAGCAGGTATTCCTCGAAGAGGGAATGTCGGTCGTTGAAATAACCACACTGAAAGGGCTTTGAATCAATAAAATGGGCCAGCATATCTGAAATCGGGATACAGGCGGAAACGCCCGGATGGGTCCGTCGGTTCTTTTTATTTTAATCCCCCTCACCCCACAAGGCTAGTACGGAACCGGATTTTCAGGAATTTATTTACCTAAACACCCTGAATCCAGTCACCTGGAGTTGCAGGACCGGATTGAAGCCCGGTCCGAATTGTGCTTAACTCCGGGAACCGGCTCCGGGCCGGGCCCACAACCCTTGCGGATAAACGATTGAAAGTCTCGGTCATCATCCCCACACTGAACGAAGCTGGCATCCTGGGAAAAACCCTGGACCTGCTGCTGCCCCTGCAACCGGATGAAATCCTCATCGCAGACGGGGGAAGCAGCGACCGCACGCGGGAGATCGCCGAAACGTACCCGGTACGCTGGGTTGCCTGCCCGCGCGGGCGAGCCCGGCAGATGAACGCAGGCGCCGAGCAGGCCCGGGGCGACCTGCTGGTGTTTCTGCATGCCGACACCTTTCTTGATCCGGATGGCTATAGAGAAATGAAACAATCCATGGCGGACGAAACCCGTGTGGGAGGCGCCTTCAGCCTGCACATCGCCTCGCCGGCGAAATCGCTCAGGCTGATTTCCCGCCTCGCCAATCTCAGGGCCCGGACCTTGAAGCTGGTGTATGGCGATCAGGCATTTTTCGTGCGCGCGGAAACATTCTCTCGATTAGGCGGGTTTCAGGCCATTCCGATCTGCGAGGACCTCGACTTTTTCCTGCGGCTCAAAAACCAGGGGGAGGTTCTGATCCTGCCGCACAAAGCGCACACCTCCGCCCGCCGCTGGGAAGTCGACGGCGTTTTTTACTGCACCCTGCGCAACAGCGTCATCGCCGGCGCTTTCCTGCTCGGCTTCCCGCCCCGCCTCCTGAGCAAGTGGTATTATCCCGGAAGTTGAGCCCGTCCGACCCTACCCTCCTTCACTTCCTTTTTGCTTTTTCCAGGCCACGCATTCCGGCCTTTGACCGGCCGCCGCGAAAAAAAATTCTTTATCCCCACAAACCAATTTGGTAAACCACAGGCTCGGCCGGGGCGGTTGACCGTGACAGGATTAAAAGTCTGTTCAAAGTTTTCAGGTAAGAAAGCAGCGCTTTTCCTGGCATTGAACCCGGTTTCATCTAAGAGCTGAATAAAAAATGGGCCAAACGGACAAACAGAAACTGATCAGCCTGTATCAGGAAAAAATCGAAGAGATCCGTTTTTTCATCCGGTCCCGCGTCAAGGACGCGGGAGTGGCCGAGGACCTGACTCAGGATTTGTATCTGCGGCTCAACGCCATCAAGGAACCGACTGTCGTCGACAATATTCCAGGGTACCTGTTCCGGATGGCGCACAATATTTCCATCGACCACCTCCGGCTGGAAAAACGCCAGCAGTTCCTGGCGACGGACATCGCGAAACTCATGGACACGTTTGAAGGCGGCCGGGACCCCCGGTTCGGTGTCGACGCCAAACTGGAACTTGAACAAATCCAGAACCAGCTTTCCAGCCTGCCGGAACGGTGCCGGAAGATTTTCCTCCTCAACCGGATCGAAGGGTTGACCCACAAGGAAATCGCCGCCCGCTTCGGGATCACCACCCGGGCAGTGGAAAAAAATATTAAAAAAGCCCTGGAACATTGTCTCAGGGACCTGGAACCGTGACGGAAAACATGAAACATCCGGCTGAAAAAAAATCACAAAATAACCGAAAACCTGAAAGACGGGTCCCAAGGTTCGGGTTGGGCATGAATCGTTCGTCTTCCTGTGTAGAGGGGGCTAAATGATAAAACCCACCCCAGAGGAGTTTCAACGTTTGAAACGAGAGTCCATAGACTGGCTGGTCAGGCTGAACTCCGGAGAGGCTTCCCCAGCCGAACTCGAACAGTTCCGGGAATGGCTCAAAACCACCCCCGGAGCGGACAAGGTGTTTGAGCGGGTGGGCCGGGCCTGGGGCCTGATGGGAGAAGCACACCGGCTTGCCGAAGACACGGCGTCTCCGCCAAAACCGGAGCCCATCAAACGTTCCGTTCGACCGATCCGGCGATTCGGCTGGGGCCGGGCGGTGGCGGCGCTCGCGGCATGCTTCCTGCTTTTCGTCCTCCTCCAGTCCAATCCCCCCTCCCTCTGGACGGCGGATTACCGCACCGGAACGGGAGAGCAGGCCACCGTCAGCCTGCAGGACGGAAGCCGGGTCCAGCTCAATACACAAACGGCTTTGGACGTCGCATACTCCGCCTCAAGCCGGCGGCTCAAGATGCGCCAGGGAGAGGTTTTCTTTGAGGTGGCCAAAGACCCGGCGCGGCCTTTCATCGTCCAGGTGGAGGGTCACGAAATACAGGCCGTGGGCACCGCGTTCAACATCTACCAGATGGAAGCCGGAGTCCGGCTCTCCGTAACGGAAGGAATCGTCCGGCTGACTCCCGCCACCCAAAACGCCCCGGTGGAGCTTGAAGCGGGAGAGGGCATTTTCATAAAACCCGGCGGACTGGGACCGGTAAAAAACTTCGATTCGACCACCCCCATCGCCTGGCTAAAGAAGCAGATCGTCTTCAACAGCACCCCCCTCGGCGACGTCGTCGCCGAAATCAACCGCTACCGGGACGGGAAAATTTTTATCTGGGACTCCAGCCTCGCCTCGCTCAAAGTCAGCGGAACATTCCACCTGCAAAATCCGGATGAAATCCTGGATGCCATTACCCGGGCGTTTGCAATCCAATCCACCAGCGTTCTGGGCCGGTACACCGTTTTATATGCCGGTTGAGCAAAAGAGTCTTTTACTTCAAATACTTACCCCTCCCTCTCCTTTTTTTTCATTATTTTTCAAAAAATAAGTTCGGGGCTTTCGAGGAAATAAAGTCTTACTGATAATGAGTCTCATTTATCATGTAGACGCCCCGGATAATGAAATGAAAGGAATCTAAAATGAAATCTGGTTTATATGGCGAGAGGAAGACAACTCTTCTGCAGGAGCCCCGGCGGCATGGGTTCCCCTTCCTGATTCTCAACCTCTTGTTCTTTTTTGCCGTCAATATTGCGATTCCTCACACCGCCATTGCCCACAACCCCACAACCTCCAAAGTGGACAAAGCGGTCTATTCTTTTGATATCCCTCCACAGCCTCTTGAAAACGCATTGTCTCAACTGGCCGCCCAAACCCGGCTTCAGGTGATCTACGACTCGGAACTGGTGCGGAATATTGAGAGCCCCGGTCTCAAAGGCAGCCATTCCCGCCAGAAAGCGCTGGACCTCCTCCTCACCGGAAGCGGGGTGGACTACCAGATGACCGGAGCGAATTCCGCCACGCTCAAGGAAACGCGTTATCGAAAATACACCCAACTCAATCTGGAACCGGCGGAAGATGACGAGATGCCGGACCTGATGGCTCAAAACAACAATGAAACCACCGAAAAACAAAAAACGGGAAACGAAAAGGCCAGCAAAAAAAGTATCGAGATGAAGCCCATCCACGTCATCGCCGACAAGCAGAAAATCCTGCACATGCCCACACCGCATGTGGAACTGGGTAACCTGCCCCCGGCCTACGCCGGAGACCAGGTCGCCATCGGTTCCAAAATGGGAATCCTCGGCAACCGCGCTTTCATGGACACGCCGTTCAACCAGACCGCCTTCACCGCGAAGCTCCTTCAAGATCAGCAAGCCCGATCTTTGGCAGATGTTTTAAACAATGATCCCTCAGTACGCCGGCAATTTTCGGCGGGGTCGGGTATTGACCAATTTAACTTGAGAGGATTTCTTCTTTCTAATCAAGACACATCTTTCGGAGGGCTTTACGGCATCGCTCCGGGTGCCGGAAACGTGATGGCCGTGGAGTCCCTGGAACGGGTTGAAGTGATCAAAGGCCCCAGCGCGTTGCTCTTCGGGGCAGCTCCGGCGGGAAGTGTGGCTGGGAGAATCAACCTGGTGCCCAAGCGGGCCAAGGACGAACCGATCACCCAATTGAATTTACAGTATGTCTCGGATTCCCAGTTCGGGGGCCATATCGATATCGGTCGCCGTTTCGGTGCCGAAAACAGGTTTGGAGTGCGGTTCAACGGCGTGTACCGGGATGGCAATCTGGCCATTGACCGTCAATCCCAAGAGTTTGGCGTGACCACATTGGGATTCGATTACAGGGCCGAACGCTTTCGTGTGGATTTTGATCTAGGCTATCAATTGCAGGACTTAAATTCAGATCGCCGCTCAATCGGTCTTGCCGGGGGGCTCATGGTAGTGCCAACCCCTCCCGACAGCAGCACCAATTGGTCTCAACCCTGGAACTTTACTGAAACAAAGCATGCTTACGGGGCAATGCGGGGCGAGTTCGACCTCACGGAAAACTGGACCGCCAATGTTGGTTTTGGAGGAAGCATTAGGCGAAATTCGACAAAAAATGACAATGCAACTGTGCAGGATGCATTGGGCACACTAACTTCCCAATTTTTTCCAGGTAGTTCCTATGATGATTACTCTTCCGGCCAGGCCGGATTACGGGGAACATTCAATACTGGATTCGTGCATCATAGTTTTGTCCTAGCAGGCAGTAAGTATTGGCAGGAAAGTGGTTCTGTAAGTACCAACCGGCCCAATATTCCGAACTTAAGTATTTACAACCCGGTATTTGTGCCTGAAATTGATTTTGGCCTTCTGGCCTCACCCGAAGGTGCTCCTAGAACTCGTGAATCAGAATTATCCAGTCTGGCGTTGGCCGACACGGTGTCCATTCTTGATGAGCGTGTCCAACTGACAGCCGGATTTATATGGCAGCAGGTTGAAAATGAGAATTTTGACCGCACAACGCAAAATGTCACCTCCAGTTACAACGAATACGCATTGAGCCCGGGAGCCGCCCTGGTGGTGCGCCCCTGGGAGTTTGTCTCACTCTATGCCAACTTTATCCAGGGGCTGACACAAGGCAACACCGCGCCAGATGTTGCGGCGAACGCGGGTGAGATTTTCGCTCCCACCAAAACGGAACAATACGAGGCGGGCTTGAAGTTCGATTTCGGAAACGTGGCGGCCACCCTCAGCTTCTTCCAGATCAGCCAGCCGAATGCGTTCACCGATCCCGACACGAATATTTTCAGCGTGAATGGGGAGCAGCGCAACAGGGGCATGGAAATCCAGACCTTTGGAGAAGTAACGCGTGGTGTCCGTATTCTGGGCGGGTTGAGCCTGATTGATGCGGAACTCACCCAAACCCAGGGCGGGACCAACGAGGGCAATGAAGCGCCGGGAGTTCCTCCGGTTCAATTGAATCTGGGGGGCGAGTGGGACACGCCTTTCCTGCCGGGCTTTACCCTGCGCGCTCTGGTGGCCTACACCTCCTCCAATTTCTATGACCCGGCCAATACCTTGGAGATTCCCTCGTGGACGCGATTGGATCTGGGTGCACGCTACGCCACGCAAGCCTATGGTGTGCCCATCACCATTCGAGCCAACGTTGAAAACGTGGCCGACGCAGATTACTGGTCTGCAGTTCAGGGTGACAGACGGATTGGACTCAGCGCTCCACGCACGTTCCTGTTGTCCTCTTCGTTCAACTTCTAAACGTAGACAGGGAAGGAGGAAGGGGAAAGCGGTATCCCCCCTGCCTCTTTACGTAGGAAACGTTATTATTTCTCCGGCGGCGATTTTCCAAGAATGTAGGTTTGCCCCTGCCTTCCCCCAAACGGAAGACGCCGCCGGGTTCTTTTTTGGCGAAATACGGTTCCCGTTCCAGGCCTGAATGAAAACTCGTTTCTGGTTCCGCCTCCACAGTTTCACCGGAATCATCACCGGCCTGCTCCTGTTTATCATCTGCTGGAGCGGAACCTTTGCGGTCCTCTCCAACGAACTCGACTGGCTGGTGACTCCCGAAGCCCGGGTGCCTTCCACCCAGATTGTGGACTGGTCCGCAATCGAGACTTCAATCAAACAGGCCTACCCCGACGGGAAGACTCCGACCTTTTATGCTCCGCTGTATCCCGGTTCGGCGGCACAGGTACGAATAAAACTCCCAGAAGAAGAACTCCGGGTTTACACCCACCCGGTAGATGGAAGGATTCTGGATGCCGGGACCTGGTTCAACCTGCAACGGTTTTTCCGCGATTTCCATCGCTCGTTGTATTTCCCGACCGGCTGGGGCACATTGTTCGTTTCCGCCTTCGCGGTCACACTCGGGGTTTCCCTGGTCGCGGCGCTGGCGTTTTACAAGCGCTGGTGGCAACGTTTTTTCCATTTGCGGATGAGTAACTGGAGAGTCTTCTGGAGCGAATTCCACAAAACGGCCGGCCTGTGGAGCCTGTGGTTCATCGGCATCATGGTGGTGACCGGAGGCTTTTACGGGTTCGAGGTGTTGCGTGGGATGGTTGGCGATGGCTTGTTCAGTTACACCGGTTTCAGAGACTCTTCCGCACGCCGGTTGCTGTCTCCCGAACCTCACCCCGGGCTCCCCGATCTCCCCTTGCAACGGGTTTTGGAAATTGTTCAACAGGCGCGCCCGGATTTAAAAATTCGGACGATTGCGTTAAGACAGACACCCAACGGAGGCCGTTTTTTCGATGTCCGGGGACAGGCAGGCCACCTGTTGGTGCGCAACCGCGCCAACCAGCTCCTGATCGACAGCAAGACTGGAGATGTTCTTTACAACCAACGGGCCACCGACCTGCCGCTGTACTGGCGTTGGACGGACACGGTCGACCCGCTGCATTTCGGTAATTTCGGTGGGTTCGCAAGCAAAGTGATCTGGTTCGCCTTTGGACTGGTGCTGAGCGGCCTGATCCTCACCGGAACCTGGTTGCACGCCCACCGGCTGGCCCGGGACAACGGGGGCCGGGACCGGTGGCCGGGCACGGCGGCGGCGCTGGTGGCTTCACTTGGCGTCCTGGGAGCGTCCGGCGTGGCCGCGGTTTTCACAATCCGGGATACTTATGGCCCGGCGATAGACGGCGCGAAACAATTTCCAGATCCGGCTACGGGAGTGGTTGTGGTGATCGCTCTCTGGGTGTTGCTGACGCTGGCCTTGATTGCAGCTTGGACGATTTTGCTGTGGCACCCCCATCGGGTGCTGGGTGTAAAACCCACAAGCGCGTCTCCGCAAGCGCTTCATCAGGAATAACACGCGGTCTTACCGGCGGTGGTTTGCCGACACGGTGCGCAAAGCCTCCTCCTCGACACCCGGAAACCACCGCCGGCCTCCTCCTTGCGGAGGGCCAACGTCTTAGCACCGTGAATCACTGTTATAGGTTTCACCGCACAATCGTGTGGAGTGTCACGCTGGCCCCACGCCTGGTGGCCCACGCCAAAGGGTGCGGAGGAACGGTCTGGATTCTCGGGAGCCCCCCGCTGCCGCATTCCAGGCCGTCTCCTCCGGCCTGGTGATCTGATAACTGGATATTTTAAGCGTCATGCGGCAGGCTTACCATTTACTGGCCTGATATTTGGATTTATAAGGGTTGATTGATTTTCTCGTTTTTGGCTTTGAGTGCTTTTGAGACATTTTTTTGGATATCGGAACTTATTCTTTCCAGCGGTTCAGGAGAAAATTTGAGAAAACCTGTTAATTGTTAGAAAAAAGAGTGAATTTTACTTGACTGCGAGCCAAAATTAAAAATAATTATCATTATCACTATTGGTTTTGAGAATAGACCCTGATGATTCCCCGCGAGGCCGTGGAGCCCGATCTCTTTTTCCGGTTTACATGACTGATCACGCCACTGCGACACTGGCTTCGGCTGCTGAAAAATATTATGAGGAACTCAAACGGTTTCTCATTCGCAAGGTGGGGTGTCCCTCCACAGCGGAAGACATTCTGCACGAAACCTGGCTCAGGGCCGCATCGCGAACGCCTTCCACTCCGGTACAAAATCCCCGTGCTTTCCTCTACCGCATTGCCAACAATCTGGTCATCGACCGCATCCGCAGGGACAAACTGGTTTCCCGCCATGTGGTTCAGGGCGTCCTGCCCGAAGACACGCCTGCGAAAGAGCCCACCGCCGACTCCCGGCTGATTCACCAGGAAAAACTGATGCTTCTGCAAAAGGCCGTCGACGAGTTGCCTCCACGTTGCAAAGAGGTATTCGTCCTGCGGAAATACGAAATGATGGAACAGGCGGAGATTGCCGAACGTTTGGGGATCAGCCGCAATATGGTTGAAAAGCATCTTCGCAAAGCCCTGCATCATTGCCTCAAGCGGCTTGGGGAATCGGAATAATCTCTCCTCGGTATTTTTGGTCAGGCCTCCTCTGGAATAACATTTGTTCGTCTTATAGAATAGAGCCCCCCTTAAGCGGGGATTCCATTTGTCCGGTCCAGCTCTATTCCACGAGGCTGTGTGTCCAAAAAAAACCGTGCCGAGAAAATTCCGCAAGAGATAAGGGAGGAGGCCGTGGCCTGGCTGGTGAGGCAGGATTCCCAACCCCTGACCGGCAGCGAGAAGTCTTCGTTTAAGAACTGGCTCCAGACCAGCCCTCTGCATCGCAAAGCCTGGGAAGAGGTGCAAACTCTCTGGTCCGACCTCGACGCCCTTCCGGCGGTGCCGGCGCCTGCGGACAAACGATTCTCCTTCGCACGAAAACCGGCGTGGGTGGCCACAATGGCGATCGCCGCCAGTCTGGTCTTGTTCTTCTTCTTTCCCGGAAAAACAATGGTCGTTGGATGGACCGCGGACAAAGCCACCTCCATTGGCGAAATCCGGTCCGTGGATCTTCCGGACGGTTCCATAGTTTATCTCAACACGGCCACCGCCATCGACATCGAGTTCTCCGCTGAGCGTCGAACAATTCACCTGCTGCAGGGCGAAGCCGAATTCCATGTAGCGCGCGACGCCGCACGTCCTTTTGTGGTCGAGGCCGGTGGTGGGACCGCCACCGCTCTGGGCACCGTTTACGGCGTGCGGGTGAACACGGAAAACGCCACGGTGACGGTCCTCGAAAGCCGTGTCGAGGTGGAGTGTGCCTCCGCTCGCGCGGGAGACCGTCAACGGGAAGTTCTGGAAGCGGCCCAGCAGGTGAGTTATGCCCCGGACACCGGTCTGAATCCGGTGCGGCAGGTTTCACTTGAAACCGCCGACACCTGGCGCCAGGGAAAACTGATTTTCGAGGATGAACCGCTTGGCGATGTGATCGCAGAACTCAACCGGTACCACCACGGACACATCCAGGTGATTGGCGACACGCTCAACCGGATGACAGTCAATGGCGTGTTTCCCGTAGACGATCCCTTAAAAGCCATCGATGCTTTGAAAAAATCCCTCAACCTGAGTTCGAGCCGGCTCGGCGACCTGCTGATTCTGCTCTATATGTAGCCACTTCTCCCCCTTTTTTAAAAAGTTTTCCTCCGGTAGCTCCTCTTTTCGCTCCCCTGCCCGTCTTTACTTTAACAGCTAGCCTGGGTTTGCCGTCTCCACTCTCTGCCTGACCGGAGCGGCCCTACACATCAAAACTATTGGGAGAGGGAAATGAAACCGGTGTCTCTACATGTATTCAAGCCAATTCGACTTTATCCGTTGATGTTCGTCCTGATGGTGGCGAGCTTTCTGACCGTGCCCGGAGGGATGTCACCTCTGGCGGCGGCAGCCGAAGCCAGCACGCCCCAAGCCGGGGCGGAACGGAATTATGATATCGCCGCCGGCCCCCTGGGCCCCGTCCTCAACCAGATCGCCAATCAGAACGACCTCACTCTGGTTTACGACAGCACCCTGGTCCAGGGCCTGGAAACACAGGGGCTGTCCGGTTCTTATTCGCGGGACGAGGCGCTGGCCCGTGTCCTCAAGGGATCTGGCCTGGAATACAAGGTTTCCGGCAGAACCTTCACTCTGGAGAAAAAGAAATACCGCGGCCACACCCAACTCAATCTGGAGCCGGCTGAAGACGAGGCAACTCCAGACCTGATGGCGCAAAATAATGAAACGACCCAAAAGAAAGAAACCAGCGGGGAAAAGGCAGGCAAAAAAAGTATCAAGATGAAACCCGTCAAGGTCATCGCTGACAAACAGAAAATCGTGCAGGGACTCACCAGTTATGTCGTGGACGAAGCCAGCGCTTCCACCAAAACGAATACGCCGTTGATCGAAACCCCGCAATCCATTTCAATTGTGACGCGAAAGCAGATGGACGACCAGAACGCCATCTTCATCGGGGAAGCCCTGCGCTACACGCCGGGCCTGCAATCGCAGACGTTCGGGGCGGACTCGCGGTTCCTCTGGTTCAATATGAGGGGATTCGACGCCACCACAACGGGACTTTTCCAGGACGGTTTGCAACTGCGCGCACCCAGCTTTGTGGTCAGCTACAACCCGGAACCTTACGGGATGGAGCGCATCGAAGTCCCCCGTGGCCCGGCCTCGGTCTTGTACGGTCAGGGCAATCCGGGCGGTCTGGTGAACTTTGTCTCCAAACGTCCGATGGTTAAGGAAACATTCCATGAATTGATCTTTCAACCCGGGAGTTTCAATTTCCAGCAGGGCAGTTTTGATTTCAACGACTCCATTGATCAGGAAGGGGAGTTCACGTACCGTCTGACCGGCGTTGTCCGTGAATCGGGCACCATGCAGGACTTTGTCCCCAACGACCGGGTCTTCATCGCGCCTTCTCTCACCTGGCAGCCCAACTCAGACACCACCCTGACCATCCTCAGCAACTACCAGTACGATGTGTTCGGCGAGTTTCAATGGCTGCCGACGGAAGGAACCCTGCTGCCCAATCCGAATGGCGTCGTCCCCACCGACCGGTTCTTAGGCGAACCCGCTTTCGATCGCCAAGACCGTACGTTCTACTCGCTGGGTTATATTTTCGATCACCGGTTCGACAATACCTGGAGCGTGAGGCAGAAAGTCCGCCTCAACCACACGGACAGGAATACCAGAGGCGTTTCCGGCTTTACTTTACGGCCTGACATGCGCACCTGGGAACGGTTTGCTTACCTCAACGACAATTCCCTGGATGCGATCTCCGTGGACAATCAGTTGCATGCGAAGTTCACCACCGGGCCCGTACAGCATACGGTACTTGTGGGGCTGGACTACCAGCACATCGACATCGGAAGGAAAGGCAACTCCTGGGACACGTCGCCGATCGATGTCTTCAACCCCAGTTACAGCGATGGACCGCCGCCGCTGACGGGTCCCTTCCCGACCGGAAGTGAGATCATGCAGAACCAGACGGGTCTGTATTTCCAGGAACAGGCCAAGGTTTTTGACCGCTTGATCCTGCAGTTCGGGGGACGGCACGACTGGGCTTCCAACAACGTGTTCAACACGGTCAGGGGAACCACAATTGATGAGGACGACAACAAGTTCACCTACAGGGGAGGCGCGGTTTACCGCTCCGAATACGGCCTGGCGCCTTATTTCAGTTACGCCCGGTCCTTTAACCCTGTCGGCGGAACCAATTTCTTCGGGGATCCCTTCAAGCCTGAAACCGGGGAACAGTTTGAAGCGGGTTTGAAATACCAGCCTCCGGGCTGGGACAGTTTCCTCACCTTTGCGTGGTTTGACCTGACCCGGCAAAATGTAGTCCAGCCGGACCCCAACAACCCGCTGAACCAGATTCAGACCGGAGAAATGAATTCCACCGGGATTGAGTTGGAAGCGGTGAGCAATTTCGAATTCGGGTTGTCTCTGATCGCGACTTATACCAATTTCGATATCGAAATCACCCAAACCACCATTCCCACCGAACTCAACATGATGCCCGCAAACGTGGCGGATGAAATGGCCTCGTTCTGGGCGGATTACACTCAGCCCGATGGCTTTTTCAAAGGCCTGGGAATCGGTGGCGGCGTCCGGTACACCGGCCCCACTTTCGCCACCAACGAAAACCTTCTTCAAGTGGATGGCATCACTCTGGGAGACGCAGCCATCCATTACACCAAAGGCGGTTTCCGTGTGGCCTTCAACATCCAGAATGTAACCGATGAGAAGTTTGTGGCTTCGTGCTTCGGCGCGTGTTCTTACGGCGACCGGCGCACCATGCGGGGCACCGTTGCCTACCGTTGGTAGGGTATTTTTCAATTGCTAGGGAGGCTGCCCGTTTTTTGTGTGGCCTCAGAGGAAGCACATACCGGCGGTGATTTTCCGAGAAAGTAGGTTTGCCCCTGCCTTCCCCCAAAACGGAAAACACCGCCGGACCTTTCCGGACCCGAAACGCAGGGAGTGTTGCCGTTCATGCCATCGATCAGGGAAATCGCCACCCTCCTGCACCGCTGGGTCGGGCTCGCCATCGCCGTGTTCCTGGTTTTCTCCGGACTCACCGGCGCGGTGATCTCCTGGGACCACGAGCTCGACGACTGGCTCAATCCCCACCTGATGCACACGGACAACCAGGGACCTTATAAGGATTCCCTGGAACTGGCCCGGGCCATCGAGGCGCGCGACCCGCGCGCCCGCGTCACTTTCGTCTCCCTGATGCCCGAGGCGGGCGAGACGCTCGGCTTTGGCGTCAGCCCTCGCATCAATCCCGAAACCGGACGCCGCTATGATCTCGACTACAACCAGGTGTTCGTCGACCCGGTAACGGGCGAGGAACAGGGCCGCCGCGAATGGGGCGCCGCCTGGCCGGTGACGCAGGAGACGCTGATCTCCTTCCTCTACCGACTGCATTACACGCTGCACCTGCCTGAAATG
>JAGQJZ010000043.1 GCA_020430445.1 Nitrospina sp. | reverse complement strand
CACCCTGACCCGGATTTCATTGCCCCCGCGGTCTCCGGGGTTGCCCAGGTGAAGCGGCTGATGGACATCCGCGATAAAATGCACGAGAAACATCACCGCTTCCCGGCGCTCACGCCGCGACCGCGCTTTATCGCGCAGCAGCGAGGAAAACTCCTCGATCTTCTCCGTCACACAAGCGCCTTCCGGGCAGTCCCGCTCCCTCAGGTACTGCCGTTCTCCCTGCGGAATGTTGGTGTAGTGCCAGGGCCGGGTCTCCTTGCGTTTCCTTTTGATGCGGTCCGCCCAGTTCGCGACATCCTCCAGCCGGGTTATGTTAAACTCCTTGCGCAGGACCTCAAGCGCCCGCGGTGCGAGCCTGTCCTGGGCGATTGCCGCCACGATCTCGTGGCCCTGCGGACCCCAGCCCCAGGCCGCCTGCGCAACCAGCAAGCTGCAAAGCTGGAGGAACAGTACCCGGACACCAGTCAGGACTTTCGTGCCCGGCATCGCCACCCCCTGAAATCGGATCAACCGTTCATTCAAAACTTTTCACCGCCCCTTGAAAGCACTCATCGGAACCTATCATACCATCCGCTTCTGGACCGTCATCACCCTGCTCTCCCTTTTCCTGGGAACCGTGGCCGTTCTGCTGCGCCTGTTCGATGCCTCCGGCAACACATCGCATAAAATTTCCGCCCTCTGGGCCCGGCTGCTCTGTATTCTGAACGGAATTCAGGTCGAAATCGAGGGATTGGAGCACGCCCGGCCGGACCGCGCCCAGGTGTTTGTGGCCAACCATCAGAGCTTCTTCGATATTTTCACGCTGGCGGGTTTCCTGCCGGTGCAAATCCGCTGGGTGGCGAAAGCAAGCCTGTTCAAGATTCCGTTCGTCGGCTGGTCGATGACCGCCTCCGGATACATCTCCGTGGAACGGGAGGACCGGAAGAACGCCTACAAAGCGTTTCTCGCCTCGGTGGACAAACTCAAGTCGGGAGCCTCGATCGTGATCTTTCCCGAAGGGACACGCTCCCGGGACGGCCTGATCGGGGAATTCAAAAAAGGGGGAACGTTGTTGGCGACGCGGGCGGGGGTGCCCATCGTGCCCGTCACCATCATGGGCACCTCCGGGATCATTCAAAAAGGCAGCTCAAGGGTGAATCCCGGCCGGGTGAAAATCGTTCTGTCGCCGCCGATTGAAGCGGAAGAACTGCGGGACAACAAGGAAGGGGAAATACTCGCCCGTATACGGGAAACCATCTGCCACAACTATGCACAAATGAAGCGTCCCTGATTGCGGCAAAAGCCGGGTGGCCCGCGTCAACTCCGCTCAGGTCGGCCACCCAAAAGCTGAACACAGCATAAAAAAACCGTGTCATTCCGAGGCGCAGCCGAAAACCCCCGCCTTTGCTCTAGACGGCTGCAAAAGCCTGCTACTCAAGCACGCGAGTTGCCCGGGAAAAGCTCCCGAACAACTGGAAGCTACGCAATTGCAGACAAAAAACTATTTGAGGCCGCGAGCGGACCCCGGTTTTTCCGGGCCGCGAGTTGCCCTGGAAAAGCTCCCGAACAACTGGAAGCTACGCTAAATTCCTTTTTCCTTGGCGATGAATTCCCAGACCTCGAGGGGGTGTTCCCGCAGGTCTTCGATATCCTGCCAGATTTTGCGGATCATCCCGGTCTTGTCGATCACCATGGTCGTGCGGTGGACACGGGTTTCCACTTCATCGAAATGGTTTTTTTCATCGCGGATGACACCGTACAGTGCGGTGACTTCCTTTCTCTCATCCGCCGCCAGGGGGAACCCGAGCTGGTACACCTCGATGAACTGGCGGTGGGAGTTGACGCCGTTCCAACTGATACCGAGCAGGGCGATTTCCTTCGATTCAAACTTCCGGTTGTAACCGTTGAACGACACCATCAGGCGGGTGTCCTCCGGGCTGGCGTCCTGGTGGTAAAACACCAGCACCACCCATTTCTTGCCCTCCCACTCCTTCAGTTTGAAGCGAACCCCATCCTCGTGTGAAGGGCTCGTGGCCCCGGCTTTGTACCCGTACACGCCCGGCAGGTCAAAATTGGGCGCGCGATCTCCCGGTTCCAGCTTCTGCCCCATAACAACACCCCTCTGGAAAAAGTTAAAGCGGACAGGGGATGTTCAAGCCGCCTGTCCGCATTCCATCCCGCACCGTCATGGCCGGAACAGCGTCAAACATGAGTGGGAATTCTCAGACGTCGCCCGGCGCCTTGCCGTCAAACGCGGCCTTGAGCAGCGGCTCCACTTCGCCCTTGGCTTCCATGTCATCCAGGATGTCCGTGTCGCCGTAGAATTTGCCGTCGATGAACACCTTCGGCAGAGTCGGCCAGTTGGTCATCTTGTTCAGGGTCTCGCGTTTTTCCATGTTGGGGAGCACGTTGATCACCTCAAACGGGTAACCGTATTTCTGGAAAAACTGGATGGTCTCCACGGTGAACCCGCACTGCGGCGCCATCTTGGTTCCCTTCCCGTAAATCAGGATCTTGTTTGCCGCGATTTCGTCTTTGATTTCTGTTTCCAATTCCGACATCGAAATTCCCTCACTATCGACTGGGTTGATTGAATGGAATGATTCTTTTTTGCTGCCAAACCCTGGAAACCCGGGGAGGTTGTCCGGGGAAGTTCCCGGCGTTACCCGGGAACGTCTGTTTTGATTTCCGCCGCGTGGACGCGACCGTCCGCCATGGCATCGGCCAGGCACCCCTGCACCTTGCGGTGGCGGTCCATGATGTTCATGCTGGCAAACTCTTTTGAAACCACATGAATGATGAAATGGTCAGACATCCCCGTTTTGTCCATAACATTGACCTCCGCATCGGGGATCTGATCGGTGATCAACTGGATTAAATCCGGAATTTTAATCATCTTAAACCCGTTCCTGAAAAGTCGTAAATCGTTAAAACACCAGTTCTTATAGGATTCAAAACCGGCCCGAAAGATTCAAAACCCGGTAAATCCCCTTAAAAACAAGGACCTCAGGGCAAACCCGGGCAGAACGGCCAGGGTCCGCAACAAAAAGCCCGGGCCGGGACAATTCGGTAGTAAAATACTCAAGACTAATAAAACGCTCTTTCCAGGAAAGCAAGCCCGATGAACACCAAAAGAAGAATTCACGATGGAATCGCCGGGGCTGTGATCGTCTGTGGCGTGGCGATGGGGCATTACCTGGACCCGGCCTGGCTCTGGGTCCCCGGAATCCTGGGTCTGGTCCTCGTCCAGAGCGCTTTCACTGGGTTTTGCCCGGTCTATTTCATCCTGGACCGCACCTGCCCGGCGGACCCGGCGGCGGAAAAGCCCTGACCTGTCGTCACTCCAAATGTTGTGATACCCTAAAGGAAAGGGCACCAGCGCCGGTTTGACACCCTTTCCCGCGTTCCCGTATAATTTCTGGAACTCAGGGGCTTTTTTACCATCTAAAATACAAGACATCCACCGAACCACGGAGAGTTCAAATATGACCACGGCAACCCAGTTTGTGACCATCACCCCCCTCGCGGCCGAGGAAGTTAAAAAACTGATCGCCGCGGAAGACAAACCCGGCATCGGCCTGCGCCTCGGAGTCAAGGGCGGCGGGTGTTCCGGCCTGTCCTACGACCTCGGGTTCACCCCCCAGGAAGCAGGCGACACGGTGATTGAGAACGAAGGGTTCAAGGTGTTCATGGACGCCAAAAGCCTGATCTACCTCAAGGGCATGCAACTCGATTATCAGGGCGGCCTGCAGGGCAAGGGATTCGTTTTCGTCAACCCCAACGCCAAGTCCGTATGCGGCTGCGGCGAATCCTTTTCATTGACCTGATCTCCTTGCGGAAACCTTTCTCAGTCCAATCAATAAAGCGCATCTGCCACGGCCGATGCGCTTTTTTATTTTGAGCCCACACGACTATGACCGTTGAAACAAGCCCGAAAGAGGAACACCAGCGCGCCCGCGAGGCCTGCGTCTATTTCTGGATGGACGACATCTGGCAACTGGGGTCCGCCCGGGGCCGGGACACGTTCACCTTCATGCAGACCCAGACGACCAACGACTGCCTGGCGCTCAACCCCGGAGACGGATGCCCCAACGCCATCGTCACCCGCAAGGCCAACCTGCGCGGCACCTTCACCCTGTACAAAACAGCCGACGACGCGGCCTTCCTCCTGCTGGAACGGAACCAGGCCGACCGGGTCATCTCCGGACTGGAGGAATTCCATTTCCGCGAGGACGTCCGCTTTGAAAAGGAACTCCCCGGCTACGGCCTGCTGGCCCTGCAGGGGCCCAAGGCCCCGGCCCTGCTCAACGAACTCACCGGACAGATCCTGACCGATTTCAAAACCTGCGAAGTCCGGCAACTGCAAGTGGCGGGAGACCCGGTGTGGGTCCTGGAAAAAAACCTCATTGGCGAAGCGGGCTATATCCTGGCTCTCGAACCGTCCGTCCGCGACCGGGTGTTTGCCAAAGTGAAGGACGCGGAATCCGGCATGGACCTGGGTCCGGCCGGTGCGGAGACGCTGGAGGTGCTGCGCATCGAAGCGGGAATTCCCATCTACGGCAGGGACATGGACGAAAAAGTGTTGCTGCCCGAAACAGGGCTCGAACATTCCGCCGTCAGCTACCATAAGGGGTGTTACACCGGGCAGGAGGTCATCGCCCGGTTGAAAACCTACGGGGCCCCTTCGTTTGCGCTGATGGGCATTGTTTTGCCTGAAGGCGAAGCGCCCCTGCCCCCGGGGTCGGAAATGAAACTGGGCAACAAGCGCTTCGGCGCGGTCAAAAGCGGAGTGGTGTCGCCTTCCCTCGGCCGGGCGATCTGCCTGGCCTATATCCAGAAGGATTTCCGGAGCCCGGACCAGACCCATGAGGTCACCGTGAACGGCCGGCCCGTCACCATCACCACCGCCCTGCTCCCCTTCTACCAGCCCGTGTCCAACCTCGCACGGGCCGAAGCCCTGCACAAGCAGGCGATGGAATTGTATAAGGAAGAGGAGAGTCTGGACGGCCCCATCGCCCTGCTGCGCGAAGCCATCGCCCTGGCGCCCAAGTTCGCCCTCGGCTATGAGGCGCTCGGCGTGTTCCTCTCCAAGCAGAACAAGCTCGACGAGGCCATCTCGCTGATGAAACGGCTGGTGGAGATCAACCCGAACGAGATCATGGCCCATTCCAACCTGTCGGTCTATTACATGAAGCAGGGACGGATCGAGGAAGCGGAAGCCGAGATGGGAGAAGCCACGGCACTGCAGTTCGAGCAGATGATCGAGGCGAAACAAAAGGAAAAAGCGAAAAAGGCCCGGACGGAAGAACAGGAAGCGGAACGCGAACGCCAGGCGGGCATGTTCAAGCAGGTTCTGGAAATCGACCCGGTGGATCAAGTGGCGAATTTCGGACTCGGCACCATTTTTTATGAGCAGGGTAAATTCGAGGAAGCCCGCGCGCCGCTTGAGACCGTGGTGGAACACTACCCCGACTATTCCGCCGCCTACCTGGCGCTGGGGAAAACCCTGGAGAAACTGGAACAGGCCGGGCGGGCGGGCGAGGTGTACCGCAAGGGGATTGCGGTGGCCTCAAAGAAAGGCGATCTCATGCCGCTCCGGGACATGCAAAACCGCCTCAATCAGCTTTCACACTCCGCGTCCTGACGCTTCAGGTAAGACCAGAAGTCCACTCCCGGGGCGATGACGCCCTTGTTCAACATGCCCTGCGTGATGCTCACCCCGTGATCCATCAGGAACCAGAACCGTAACAGGAATTTTTCTTCCGGTGTGGTGTAAGGATCTTCCCATTCGGTGACCGATTTGTAATCGGCTATCTGCTCGTACAGTTCTTTCGGAACCACCAGCCGCTTCTTGCGCAGAAAACTTTCATAGCCTTCCTTGACCAGGGGAACGAAGTCCTTGCGGCTGACCTTGATCAGCTCCGAGACGCTCGGCACCTCGCCGGCGTGGTAATGGAAAAACTTCAGTTTGTAATACTGGTGAATCGTGGCCAGCCGGAAGAAGCAGTGCAGGTTGACCACCGACTCGCCGTAATGCTGCACCAGGTAGCGCCGGATCAGGCTCTTGCCGATCTGCAACAGGAGCTTGTTCAACCGTCCGCGGTCGAACAGGTGAATGCGGACGGTGCTGAGGTGCTTGCAGCACTGGGTTTCAATGTCCTGCCTCAGTTTGGGGGAATGGCTGGGAACCCGGTACCAGTAAATCTCGTCCCGCGCCACCTGCAGGCTGGTCTTGAAGGCCCCGGCGATCTGGTGGTTGTTCGCCCGCTTGGCGTGGCGCGCCACCTGATACGCGTTGTCCCGGGAGAATCCCAGTTCGATCAGCTCTTCCTGGAACTCGCGCCGTTCCCCCATGAGAAAACCACCGCGTTCGCGGATGTGGTCCCGCGCTTTCTGGATTCCCCGAAGCGCCAGGCTGACATCGCGGGGCACCAGTTTGAGCCCCAGTTCCTGGGCGAACTGATGGATCTCTTCCAAAGTTTTGTAATTGAGTTTGTCGATGAACAGGAATTTCTGGATCTGTTTTTCCTCGAAGCCGCATTCCTCGAAAATAGCGATTTTCTTGTACTTGACCTCTTCCCAGAATTTGCGCGTGCCTTCCTTCTTCGAAAACTGGAGTTCGATTTCCGAGCGCGCCTTGAAAAAATAACTGCGCATCAGGTACCACTTGGAATGCAGGGTGTTCTCGATGATCCACTCGTACTTCGGCGTCAGGGCGGTCAGTTTGGAATCGTCCAGGATGCCGATATCCCCCGACTCCAGAATGTACGCCAGCAGTTCCAGGTGGCGTTCGAGGAGAATCGGATTGATCTGTTCAATGAATTTTCTGTAGATGGTTTTCCAGCGGTAAAGGTCCACTGTGTTTTTTTCGCCGGCTCCCTGCACCCGTTCGCGGATCAGTTTGAGTCCCTGTTTTTCTATTTTATGGAACAGGCTGTCACGCGCCAGGATATCGCGCACCTTGATCTGCTTCAGGCGGTTGATGACCCGCGGCACCCTGTCCCGGATCCTGTCGTCGATTTCCTGGAAGGATTGGGCCGGAGACTGGTAAATCTCGACGAGGACGTCGAAAATGGGGTCCAGCGACGGGGTTGTCTTACGCGACAACTGTCCGTACTGGTCAAAATTGAGCGTTTTGGTCCCCGCCTGGCAGGAACGGATATCGTTGAGATAGGTCCGGGCCTGCCGGAGTTCATCTTCCTGAACAAAGGGATCGTTGATCACGCGCAGAAACAGCGTTTCAGCGCGCTGGAGGTCACGCTGGGCCAAAAGCTCCAACCCCTGCGATAGAGGATCGAATACAAACATCGAAGTCTCGATGGTTCCGTCTCCATTCGTGCAAGCGTTAATAAAAAGATATCGGTCCCGGGCGGTTCCGCATCGAAAGACGCCGGTGTTCTCCTGCCCTGGAGGTCAACCCGGGATGGACTTGCTAAAAATTGAAAGCGCCTTTTAAAGTCACGAACAGGCCCTGGTTTTTCATGGGCCACGAGT
Source organism: Nitrospina sp. (assembly GCA_020430445.1). Classification (GTDB taxonomy): domain Bacteria; phylum Nitrospinota; class Nitrospinia; order Nitrospinales; family Nitrospinaceae; genus Nitronauta. The sequence continues at coordinate 17,590 of JAGQJZ010000043.1, read as the reverse complement.
TGCCGGGGCAAAAACCCTCAAGTGGCAGAGGTTGCCTCAAAGCTCATCTCACAGTTAGGATGCCAGAAAAAATGCCGGGGATTTAAATTATGCTAGAAATTTACCCGCTCCCGGTTCCGGGAGGGAGAGAAAGCAACCCAACCGGGGAATTGTAAGGGCTGGAAAAATGAAACGTTAGAGGAAGGCAAAAAAAAACCTCACCAGCCCGTCAGGACCGGTGAGGGGAAAAAATACGATTATTTTACCGGTTCGCACTCGGCCGGAGCGTTTGCAATCAAGTCGTTTTCCATGCTGTAGGACAGGGACCGGTATTCCGGCTCCTCGACTTTCAGCGGCTGAACGTCCAGAAGCGCGCATTCATTGCGGACGAACAGGGCGAGAATATCGACCAGATCCTTGTAGAGGCCCCGCTCCGCCTTGCGTGCCGTGAAAATGCAGAACAGCGGGGTCCAGCGGCCGATGTGGTTTCTCAGGAATTTCTTTTCGCTCTGCCGGACGATGGCGATTTTCTTTTCGTCGTGACCGTTCGTGATGCCATAGGCTTCGCGAAAACAACAGTAAGACAAAAACGCCAATTCCACCGCCAGGTGGTCGACCCGCTCCTTGCCGCGGCTTTTGGGAAACTCAAAACCAAACGTTTCGTAGAACCCGCCCACCTGAATCAGGATATCGGTCTGCGACTGGATGCCGCCTTCCGTTCCGTACTGCATTTCATAGGGAGGGCACTCCTGCGACACAGCGTGGCCGAACACGCGGATGTATTCTTTCTGGACTTCCTTGAGCGACATCCTCGGCAGGTAGTTGCCGAACCGCCCCACAATGTCCTTGAGCTGGGCCCATTCCTGTTCATCCAGGAGGCAGACGTCCATGGGCTCCATCACCGATTTGGGTCGAAAGAATTTCCGGTTCCACGGATAGGAGAAGGCATTCGACAGAATGTCGTAAACCCGGCCGCGGGCCAGTTGAAGGGAAATACGCTGCTCTTTCACCTCTTCCAGGGACCCGGTTTCGCCAAATTTCACCAGGATTGGATCTTGCTCTTTCGTCACATCGTTCATCGTCCTCTCCTCATCTCCTGTTTGGAACCCTTCCGGGGCGGTGATTGCCGCCCCGGAAGCTATGGATCCGATCCTTAGAACGCACCCGGATGTTCTTCAGGCCGCACGTAGAAAGGCTCTTCGACCGTCACGCGGATGATCTCTTTGCCCTTACGGTTGAACCCGATTACCGTGTCGTTATACATCTCGAACTTCTTCCCGTGGATGTTGGTCTCGAAAATCTTCGGACCCGGCTCACGCTTCCACTTGAAGATAATCCGCTGCGTCGTCCGGAACAACTGCAGGACGCCTAACAGGTCACGGTCCGGCACCATGTACTGGTCGATCGCATGGTCGACACCAGGGCCGAACATCTGCTGGCTGTAAGCCCGCGGTACGTGACGCGACGGAACATAGTAACCGTTCGGCTCCGTTCCCAACTGCGGATACAGCGGCAACGCCACCTTGCGGTCGCGAATCAGATAATACTGAGGATTGTCAGGATCATGAGCCCACTCACCGTTGCTCCCGATCTTGACCAGACCCTGAAGACGAATCTTACCAACACAAGCCGCCATACAACGCGTCTCCATCTGGTCGCCTTCCGTCAACGGGTCCAAACCTTCGATACGCGGGTAACACGCGATGCACTTCTCGGAAATACGCGTCGTGCCGCGGAACATCGGCTTCTTATAAGGACACTGCTCAACACACTTCTTGTAACCGCGGCAGCGAGACTGGTCGATCAGAACGATCCCGTCTTCCTGGCGCTTGTAGATCGCCTTACGCGGACACGCCGCGAGACAACCCGGATACGTGCAGTGGTTGCAGATGCGCTGCAGGTAGAAAAACCAAATCTTGTGCTCCGGCAGCACCGAACGCGTTCCGTTGTCGCCACCGAAGGTACCTTCGCGCGACTGCGTGAACTCACGGCCGTGGGCGGTGTCTTCACCAAAGTTCGGGAAGCGCCACTCTTCGTCCGTCGGTACGTAACCGATCGCCTGCTGGTTCAAGCCGATCTTCGCCGGAGCTTCGAAGATGGTCACACCTTCGTAAACACCGTGGATCGCCTTGTTAGACGTCTTACGCACGTTCCACACGTTCTGGCCCGGGTTGGACTGCTCCAACATCTTCAAAATCTTCCAGTCCCAGAACTGAGGATACCCGCCGTAAGGCTTCGTCTCAACATTGTTCCACCACATGTACTCCTGACCCTTCGAAAACGTCCACGTGGACTTGTGGGCCATCGTACATGTCTGGCATGCGATGCAGCGGTTCGTGTTGAACACGAACGTAAACTGCTCCTTCGGATGCCTTTCCTCGTACACATAGGTCGCCATGCGACCCAACTGCCAGTTATAGACTTCAGGCATTGTTTAACCTCCCTAAAAACCAAAGCTGATGCTCTGGGATCAGCGTACCGGATTGTGCCGGCCGGAAACCCCGCCGACACACCTCACGAACAAACAACCTACAAAAAAACTTTTGAACAGGCCCGCGGGCCTTTCCTGCTTTTAATTTATATCCCGGCGCGCAGTTCGTAAACCTCGACACAACGGTCGCAGGCGCCGTCCTTGCTTTCCCAGTCCGGGAAATCAATCTTGATCGCTTCGATGACCATCTCGTCACAGACGCTTTCCGGATCGTCCACCCAGTTGTAGGTGGGGAATTTACACAGCGGACAGGGAGAACCCTGCAGGTGAATGTATTCCCGATCCTCTTCGGTGAACTCGTCGGTGTAATCGATGTACTGGTTGATCAGGGTGTCGAGGTCGGTCGCCATGGAAAGCAACTCTTCATGGGTCAACTGCTCCGACTGCCACAACCCTTCAAAAATCGCCCGCCGCTGCTTGTCGGGGATTTTGCGATAATAGTTGTCGAATTCGCGGAAGCGCGCCTCTTTCGGCATCACCGACTTGATCCCTTTACGCGCCAGGCGCGCGTCGACATAAACGTTCCACAACAGGCGGAAGCGCGCGGTGATCAGGTTCCGCATCGAGGGGTTGCCGGGGATGAACGCGTCTTCGTAGTCGAACTGCGGGTCCATCATGTCCCGCGCGTGCATGAATTCATGGATCAGGAAGGCTTCCAGTTCCTGCGTTTCTTCCGGGTTGGCGAAACGGCTGGCGAGCACGCGCAGTTCAATGATGGGCAGGCCCGAGGCCCGGTTCAGTACATTGGACCCTTCGTCGACCTTGTTGATGGCCCGCTTGATCATGATCTCGCGGATTTTTTCTTCAAAGGTACGGTCCAGGTCGTACTGGATCTCGTCTTCGTCCTTATCTTCCGGCTCTTCCTGTTCCTGACCGGTTTCAGCGACGGCGGTTTCTTCCTGTTGCTCCGGCTGTTCTTCTCCGTCCGCATCACCGCCTTCAATCATTTCGACGGCCCCTGCCGGGACGGCGGCCTGCTGACCGGCCAGTTTGCGTTTCGGAATCAGGCCGCAGGCTTCCAGCGCGCGGAGGACAAAATCTCCCAAGCCCAGTTTTTCGATGAAAAACAGTTTATTGACCTTGGCAAATTCGGCCTCCCGATCGTCTTCGGGAATCTCGTAGATCGGGTCGGCTAGCGAATGAAATTCGTCGTATTCAGAACGTCTTCCAGACCGTTCGAGATGGTTGAGATGGCGAAAAACCGACTCTTCCATCAATTGGGGACTGTAGGTAATTTTCATAAGGAAATTCTAAACCATTACCGGATCAGTTTCCGGGTAAACCTGATTGATGGGTACTATCTATTGGAAATTTATAGAATGCCCGCCCCTATGTCAAGGCCGGGGGCTTTTCTGTTAAATAAAAATAAATCAGTTATTTCTGTTTTTTCTATTGCTATTTCAAAATCGTGACAAAGCCCGATTTCGGGCTGACAAAACGCCCAATAACCCTTTATTTATCAAGGCTTAAAAAATCATCATTCCGGGGATGCCGAAAGCCGGATTATTTGGAAAAGCCGAGCCCTCTCAAAAAAAACAATCCCGGTTGAACCCAGACCCTTGAACTGCCCGGCCACCCGGCACGCCTCTGTCAGTTAAATACGGTCAATCCGCTCGAGCATTTTTCTGATCTCATCGATCGAATTCACCAGTTTTTCAGGGTTGCCCAGCTCCTTGGCCAGCTCCTCGGCCTTTTTCAGCTCCGCTTCACACTCGTCTTTTCTGGATTCCGCCAGGTTCAACCCGGCCACGGTCATGTACAACTGGACCAGGTTGACCACGCTCTTTTTCTCTCGGAAAATTCCGGCAGCACGGTCGAATTCTTCCTGCGCTCTCTCGTATTGGTCTCCCTTGAAATACAGGTTACCGAGGAACGTCCGGTCCTTGGCTTCTTCCAACGCGTCTCCCGAAGCCTGGACCAGTTCGAGCGCTTTCAGGTAATGCTTCTCGGCTTCTTTTGGATTGCTGCGGCGGAAATAAAAATTGCCCAGGTTGCGGTAGTCCTGCGCCTGTTCGCCGGGATCGTTTCCTTTAATGGAAATGTTGAACGCTTCCTGGAAATGGGCCAGCGCCTTTTCGGTATAGCCGCGGTCCATGTACACCTCGCCCAGGAGGCGCAGGTCGGTGCAGATTTCCTTCGGATCGTTGAGCTTCTTTGAAAACTCCAGGGCTTTTTTGTAACAGCCTTCGAGATCGGCCCGGCCTTTTTTCGACTTGAGGATGAGACCGAGGGTGCGGCAGTCCCGGGCCGCGTTCAACAGGTCGCCTATCTGTTCGGAGGACTCCAGCGCCTGCTGGCAATAGTGTTCGGCGTCGTTCCAGTCTTCCTTCTGCAAATAAAGGTTGCAGATGTTGCGAAAATCCTCGGCGATTTCCTTGTGGTTCCCAAACTGCAGGTTGATGTCCAGGCTTTTCTTGTAAAAGCCCTCCGCATCCAGCCATTCGGTCTTCTGCAGGTAGAGGTTGCCCAGGTTGCGGTAATCGAGAACCTTGCCCTGGCTGTTCTGTTTTTTCTCGTTGTGCGCCAGGGACTTGCGCATCACCTTCTCGGCCTGGTCGAGCTTGTTGAGCCGCAGGAGGATGGAACCGCGCCGGGCGTACATTTCCACCAGCGCCCGGTCTTCCCCCAGGGTCTCCTTGATCTGGATGGCCTTTTCAAACTCTTCGTGCGCCTCTTCCAGACGGTCGGCCTGCTCTAGGATTCCAGCGAGGTTGCCGTACGCCACGCCCAGGGCGTGCCGGTCTCCGGTCTTGTCGTAAAGGGCAATCAACTGATTGAGGGTCTCTTTTGATTTGTCGACATCGTTGGCCATGAAATTGACGTTGGCCAGATCCTTCAAGACGGCGATTTTTCTCTGATCGTCCTTTTCGATTTCAGGTTTCACCAATTCCGCCCGGATGGCTTCTTCCTGTTTTTTCAGGATCTCGGGCTGGCTGATGATGTGGACCAGCTTGTCCTGCACGGCGTTGACGCTTTGCGGGTCCTTCAACGCTTCGAAAATCTGCAACGCCCGGTTGAACCACTCCTCGGCCTTTTCCCACTCTTTTTTGACCAGCAGGATATCGCCCATCGATTCGTACTGCTGAGCCGTGCCGGGCCGGTTTTCCAGTTGCTCCATCAGTTCAATGGATTTCTGGATATACGTTTCGCCCTGCCCGAGGTCTCCCTTGGCCACGGCCACCTTGCCGAGGTTCGCATAGCTGCGGGCCTCGCCCAGCCGGTCGCCCAGTTCCTTCATCAACCCCAGCGACTGGTTGAAAACCTCCAGCGCCTGGTCGAGCTTGTTGCGGTGCTGGTAAAGAAGCCCCAGGGTGCCGAGGATGTAGGATTTGCGTTTCTGATCCTGTTTCGACTCAAATCCCTCAAGGGCCTTCTGGAATTCCTCTTCGGCGCGCTGGAGGTACTCTTCCTTCCCGGCCATTCCGTGCTGCATGAGGGTGCTGGCCAGATTGGCGTGGCAGATGGCCAGAGACGCCGAGTCTCCCATTTCCCGGAGCAGACCGGCGGTTTTTTCCGAAACCTCAATGACCTTTTCAATACGGCCGGCATTGAAATAAAGCTCCTCCAGTTCCTGATACCGGGTGAGCAGTTCCGTCTGCTTCGAGGCGTCCCCCGCCAGGGCGTCGATCTCTTTCTGTTTTTCGACCGCCTGCTGTTCGAGGTATTCCGGATTGGTGTCGATCGACTTGATTTTGTCTTCCAGCAAGGACACCTTTTCCAGTTCCTGCCGTTCGGAAAGCAGAAGCAGGCGGGCTTTTTCGAGATGCTGTTTTGCCGTCTCAAAATTTTTCAGCTGGAGGCAGACGTTGCCCAGGTTTTCCTGGTACATCACCTGGGCGGGAATGTTTTTCGTCTCTTCCACGACGCGCAGGGCCTTCTGGTAGTGCTCCCGCGCCTTCTCGAAATTATTGCGGTAAAGGCTGACGTTGCCCAGGTTGCCGTAAGAACTTTCCACCCCCCGTTTGTCCTTGATTTTCTGCATCAGTTTGAGGGACTTTTCGTAGTTTTCCTCAGCCAGATCCAGGCGCTTCTGCTCGAAGAATAAGTTGCCCAGGTTCCCCAGCACATAGGCCTGGCCGATTTCATCGCCATCGGTCTGCATGTGCTTGAGGGCGGACTGGAAATGGTTTTCAGCTTCGTCCAGTTTCCGGGCCTGCAGGCTGGCGAGGCCCATTTTTTCAAACCTGCGCCCTTCATTGCTGCCGGCAGGATTGGCGGTCTGGGTCATATTGATTTCACGGGAAAAGGTGAACGGGCGAAAACCGGATGAACCGGGGCGGATTCGACCCTGTAAGAAGTTACATTTTCAGGATAAACGCTGATTATATGAGGTGAAATTCTGCCTGTCAACAACCCGCAAACCACCGCAACCCGGAAGGTTGCCGGGCTGGAGACGGAGCGGCGCATTGACACCGATCGGGGCGACTCCCTATAATCGCCCCTCAATATCAACGTCTGATTTCAAAAAGGTGTTCCGTGGCCGATCCCAACGCTCTCGCATCGTTCCTGTTACGGGAAGGAAGTCTGGTTTTCCCGAATAACCGTCAGGAAGCCGAACGCCTGGCGGCGCTCCTCCCCCAACTGGCGAACCACGACAAGGACGGAGCACGCTACTGGTTTTCAGGCGACGCGCCGGACCTGCCCCGGGTGAAACAGTATCCGACCGGTCATTTCGTATTTTACACGCTTCAGGGCCAGCGCTTCCTGATGACGGACCCGGGGGGAGCCCCCCTGCACGAGGCGGAGTGGGCGCCGCAGCCGAACGGCGACTGCCACCTGGTCCGGGCGCGCATGCAGACCGACTCCTGCCAGTGGGTGGGCATCAAACCCAAAGCCAAACGCTTCACCACGCATGTCGACATCAAAAGCCAGCCGGGGTGGAAGCAAATGAGACTGGACGACCTGAGAAAAGGCGCGGCCCAGGCCTGGCAGGTGCCCTTCTCCGAGGTCAAATTTTTCTATCGCGATGAAAATTTTGTTTCCACCGCCGAAGGCGAATACGATGTGTTCCTCGACAAGGACAGCCTGTACGTCCTCATCGACGGCACGTTCGACAACACCCTGTTCGTGAGCCACATGTTCTCCGTCAACTGGGGAACGCTGGACCTGATTCCCGTGGTCGAATTGTTCCAGTCGACTTTGGCCGGTTCCGGCGGCGCGGTGTTCGAGTTCATCTGGGGGCTGTACGAAGACCAGTCGCGGGCCACTCCCCTGCCGCCGCTGAAATACCGGGGGCTCCCCACCTATCCGTCGCGCGAGGCGTTCAACATCTTCAACGCCTTCTTTCAGCCCGGCGGGGTGCCCGAGGACAAAACCCTCGACACCTTTCTCGATCCGAACACCTCAAACGAAATCGACTGGACGCCGCGGCCCAATCCTCCCTGGCGCTATTTCGACGACAAACGCAGCCTGACGGTCACCGTGCAGGAAGGGTTCCTCTATAAAGCCAGCGTCTGGGAGGACACGACCGGCCTGCCCCACATCAATATTTCACGCGGCGGGTTTGGCCCCTGCGGGCGCACGCTTTCGGTGAAGGATGGCAAACTGACCCTGCGCGACGGCGGCGAGGTGATCGAATCGCCGCTCGATCCACAATGGGGCGCGGCGGAAGATACGGGCGACGCCTCCCCTCCCCCGGCTCCGGCGTTTTCCTGGCGCAACCTGTTTCCCGACGGCGTGCCGGAAGTCGATCCCAAAAAACTGTTATTCACCGTGCCGTTTTATCCCGAGGGCGAGGGAGATATCGAGGAGTCGGCCACCCAGCCTCTGGCGGTGGACCAGATCATCCAGTACATGGAAGAAACCGGCGACATGGAGGAACGGCTGGACCGGGTGGAGTCGGCGCTGATTCACACGTTTGACACCGTCATCTCCGGCTGCGTGGACTGCACGCGCAAACGCCGTTACACCGTGCTGTTCAACGACGCCGAGTTCGCCGTCAAGAACGCGCAACTGCTGTGGGGGCACGCCGCTTCGATGGGGATGATCGGCAATCTGGCGGACGTGAGGTTTTTACCGGAGGGCGATCATATTGAGGGTGCGTATCAGAAAAAATACGACCTCATCTTCAAGTGGATTCCCTTCATGTACCACACCGACCGTGAAACCAGCGAGATGATCCTGAGATCGCTCACCGATTCCCTGAACCCGAAGGGGATGCTGTTCCTCGTCGGTCCCGCTCCGCTGGAGGGATTGTTCGAACATTACCGGTTGAAGGTTTTGAAACGCGACCCGGTCGGGCAGATGCCCTATTTCCGGCAGCACCTCAAGATGTGCCCGGAAAACACGATCAATCCCTACATGACCGTCTTCTTCGCCGAGAGGATGGGGGACGGATAAAAATTCTCTACAATCTGCAAAGCACCTCCTCACATTCTCGATAAAAGTTCAGTTATGGAATCGTTTTCCCGCAATGAGGGCATGACCGTTCCATTTGTCTGCGTTTCTGAATTTCCTCGACAAACCCCGCCCCAAGCATTCCCGCCGGGAGCGCGAACAACCCAATACCAAAAACAGCCGTTATACTCGCCATGATTTTTACCATAACTGTAATTGGATATATATCGCCATAACCCACCGTCGTCAGAGTAGCGATAGCCCACCACATGGTCGCTGGAATGCTGGAAAACACATCTGGCTGAACCTCATTTTCACAGACATACAACAAGCTAGAAGACACAATCAAAAGCATCAGCACCATTCCAAAGGCCAAAACCAACTCTTCTTTTTTAGATTGAACAACATTTCCGATCAACCTGACAGATACAAAATAGCGGCCTCCTTTAGCAATACGAAGGAGACGCAAGAGACGAAACACCCTCAATGAGCGATTGTCCTCGAACCCAAACAAAGGAAGGTAAAAAGGCAAAATAGCCAACAAATCAATTACCGGCATGATCTGCATGGAAAAACGAAACCGGCCAAAAACAGGTTCTTGAAATCGTGGGTCTTCAACACAAGACCAAATCCGAAATAAATATTCGATAGAAAATACAAAGACAGAAAACCTCTCGAAAACATCAAAAAAGACTTCCCATTGTTCAAGATAGAATTGAACGGAAGATGAAATAACAGCCAATACATTCAAAAATATAAGAGATAAAATGAAAATATCGAAATAGCGACTGCCCCTGTCCCCAGGCTTGGCAACCTCAATAATTCCCCATACCTTCCTCCGTAGGCTCATTCGTTTTTTCCTCCTGAGCACGCCTCTAACAGCAGGTCGATACACCGCCCAACATACAAGGACTTCGATACCTTGAGAAACACCGGACGCCCGGAGGTTATCTTGGAAATCTCGATCATCCCTTTGTCAATATCAACCTCAAGGTCGGTTATATCAGAGAGTTTAATGGTGGTGGTCCCATGCCCCACCACAAGTATCCGTTTATTGGTAATAACCAGGGCTCCCTCCCGTTGAACCACGAACTCATACCCGGAAGGAGAGTATTTGGATTTCCGCTTTGAAAAAACCTTCGCATCGTCCTGAAAAAAAGCCTTTTCACTCTTTTGAATTGGAACCCTTACCTGATTGGCTGCCAAGGGCTCAAGAGGATGGGAGAGATTCTGAGTCGCGATTATCTGTTGGACCATCCCAAGCTCGGCCCGCACCTCTTCTTTAGGCAGCCCCAAACCCGCCAGAAGATTTTTCAGTTTTTTAAATTCATCCTGTGTGATCTTTCGATCTTCTATGACTTCCAGATAAGCCGATGTGAAGATTTCCTTTTTGGTTTGAAGCCTGACCTTGAAACTCAACCGAAGTGTTTTTTCAACTATGGCAATAACGGCAGCTTCCTCTTTCGTGATGCGTCCGTCATCCAGAACCCTGTCCAAAACCGCCTGGTAAACATTGGCTTCGACTCTCTGCACCTTTTCCCTGACACTATAATGGTCGGGCAATTTTTTTTGTTGCCGTTTGATGGAATTCAACTTTCCCTCCGTTGGAAGCGAGGAGTTTGTCACAAAGGCAGCGTCCAGAGCGTCCTTATATGATTGGATTCGTTTCAAACGATCAGTAATAAACAACCAACGCAAGAACAAAAAAATAGAAACAACAAGGCCCACGGCAACCAGAGCACCGGTATTATTCGCGAAAAATATGACCGTACAAAAAACAACAAAAGTAACAAAGAGGCCTAGCAAAGCATTGATACATCCTTCAGCTTCAACCCCTGACGGCGATCGAGATACTTTTACAGCACGGGACACTTTGGAGGAACGAGAATCCCCTGAAGACAAGTTCTTACGGTAATACAAACCATTTCTTCCGGCATGAACATAGCTTCCCCGTGGGCCCACTCCGATTCGTGCTCCCTTAATTCCGGCGGAGACACCAACACCACTTTTGGAGATATTCAAGCGGAACGGACCTGCCCGAAAGCTTTTTTTCAAATAAAGGCCCATAGCGCTTCACTCCGAAAATATTCTTACGAGGATTTTTCATACCAAAGGCTGTTGCCCGGGCATTATGATATTGACAATCCGATATATCAACAGAGAAAGCTTCAGAATTATCATTAAGTATTGTCAAAATCGGAGCTCTTTCTTTTTTCAAGTTGGAGCCCAGTCAAACCCTGTTATGATGGTTGTGCAATCATAATGTGCCGGAGTGAACGCAAATGGCGGAGACCAAAAACAGCGTCACAGTGCAGTTGCCCGCGAAAACCCAGAAAAAACTGGAACAGGTGGCTTGCAGCCTGTCCCGGTCCCGGAACTGGCTGATCAACGAGGCCATCGAAAATTACCTGGATGTGTACGAATGGCAGGAGAAAAAAATCCGGGAGCGCCTTGAAAAGGCCGAGCAGGGCGGAAAATTTATTTCCAGCAGCGATATCCATGAAGCCGTGGAAACATTCAAGCCCTGATGGATGTTGTTTGGCTGGAAGAAGCCAAAAATGATTTGCTGGAAATCGGCCGGTTCATCGCGAAAGACAATCCAGAAACCGCTTACAAGACCCTCACCCGCATCAGCACTGCGGCGGACTCCCTCCAGTCGAATCCCAAACTGGGCCGTCCGGGGCGTGTGTCCGGAACCCGGGAACTGATCATCCCCGACCTTCCTTACATCCTGCCTTATTACATCAAAAACACGGAAGTCCGTATCCTCGCGGTGATGCACACCGCACGTAAATGGCCGGACGATTTTTCCGGCAAAACATAGTATTTGCCTTGGGAAAGTCCGTTAAAAATCCGTTTTGCTGTGCAGGCTGAGGAAGTATTTTTCGATGTCTTTCACCGACAGCATGCCGACGATCCTGCCGTTTTCAGTCGCCGGCAGGTGGCGGACTTTCTTCTCCTGGATTTTCGCGCAGGCTTCGGCGATGGTCTGGCCGACATCGACGGTGTTGACGATCTTCGTCATCAGGTCGGACACTTTCAGCGTTTTGGGATCACACTCCCCCTTCAGCACCAGCAGCATCCAGTCCGTTTTAGTGATGATCCATTCATAGTCCTGTTCCCCCGACACCAACAGGGCGCTGATCTTGTTTTTGTACATGTCATCGATCGCTTCATGGGCAAGGGTATCCGGACTGGTGGTGTACAGGGTCTTGCTCATGTAATCGCCGACTTTGCTCATCCGGTCTCTCCTCGATTTAAAAATTGGACTTTTGGGGCACCCCATCCCGGGGCAGGGGCGTTGCCAGTTCTTTGCTGCCGGTTGATTTGGGCGTGCAGTAAATTCTGGGATTATACCCGTCTCGCCTGCGGATGAAAACGGCGGAATTCTCCGTGCCGGAGACAGGCTTTCACTCCTGTGCAGAACTGGCGGGCTGTTTTTCGGGCAGGCAAACAATGAAGGTGGAACCTTTGCCCTGTTCGCTCTGGATCCGGATGGTTCCGTTATGACGCTCGACGATTTTCTTGCAGATGGCGAGCCCCATTCCGGTCCCCTCATACTCGTTGCCATTGTCCAACCGCTGGAACGGCCGAAAGACGCGGTCCGAATACTTTGGATCCATGCCGATTCCATTGTCTTCGATCATAAGCTGGACCATTCCATCCGCACCGGGCCGGGAGAAAATCCGGATAACGGGGGGGATATCCTTGCGATGGTATTTGAGGCCGTTGCCGATCAGGTTCTGGAACAACTGGCGCAGATGAACGGGGTAGGCCTCGATGACCGGCAGGCTTTCAAAAATCACCCGGCCTCCCGTTTCCTTCAAGCGCCCGTCCAGATTGAGCAGGGATTGCCGGATGCTGTAATCAATTTTCACTTCCTCAAATGGATGGGGGCGGGTGGCCACCATGGAGTAACTCAGGAGATTGTCGATCAGCCCCTGCATGCGCCGGGTCGCATTCTGCATGCGCCGAAGTAAATCCCTGCTTTTCTCGTCATCCGGGTCGAGCCGTTGCCGCAGGCAGTCCCCCAGGGAAGTCACTTTCCGCAGGGGTTCGCTCAGGTCGTGGGATGCCATCGAGGCAAAATCCGTCAGTTCCTGGTTGCTCCGTTCCAGTTCCCGGGTACGTTCCCTGACCAGAAACTCCAGGTTGGCCATATGCGCCTGCAGTGTCCTCTCCGCCTTTTCCCTTTCAATGACACGACCCATTTCAATGCCCACGGCCCCCATGGCCTTCATCAATTCCACATGCAGAGTGGTCATGCGAAGCATGAAAAATTCCGCCACCGCGTAAACCCCATCCCCGACCATCACCGGAAACGCCACTCCGGACAACAATCCCGCTTTCGCCATGATCGACACTCTTGAAAAGTTGTCGTCCTCCGACAGATCCTCAATCCACACAGGTTGTCCGCTTTTCACCACGCGCCCCGGCAATCCTTCGCCCGGAGCAAACTCCGCTTCCCCGGAAAAGATCATCAATTCCCGGTAGCGTTCCCGGTCTTCAACCTGCCAGATACCGGATGAAACCAGCCTCCCGCTCTCTTCATTTAAGACCATAAAATGCCCGACCGGCCAGCCGGTGGTTTTGCAAACCGCGGAAAGGCAGACCCGGGCGGCTGCATTCAGGGAACTCATTTCATTGGCCGCAATGGCAACAACCCGGATCAGTTCCTTAAACGCTTTTTCCTCTTTCAGTTCAATTTCGACTTTTTTCCTGAACACCACATTTTGCCGGAACACCTCCAGCGCCTTTTCCATATCCCCCATTTCATCCGGCGACGGTTTTCCCATGATGGGAATGTCCAGGTTGCCGTCGGCCAGGGTGCGCATCTTCGCGGTGAGGGTTTTTAACGGATTGATGAGCCGCCGGATACCGATCCCGTACACCAGATAAAAGACCAGAACGGCGGACAAGGCCAGCAACACATTCCCCAGCAACATGTAAAACGACATGCGATCGTGAAATTTTTGAGAGATATCCTGCGCCTGCCTGTTGGTCATTTGCTGAAAGAGTTTGATGTTCCCCATGATCAGGCGTTTTTGTTCATCATAGTATTTGCTGAAAACCAGTTTTCGTGCCGTGTCAAAATCGCGATTTATCACGGCCTGCATGGCCTGACGCTCGGTATCGATCAACCGGTCTGAATAGCGTTTGGCTTTTTCAATGAAGAACAGGTTTTGCTGCGGCACGCCCAGTTCTTTCAGACGCTCCACCGCCCTGTCCCGCGAGCGGGTTTTCTTCACCTCGTTCCAGAAATTGTCAAAATGAATTGTGTCGCCAAACTGGACGTAACGCCGGACTTCATGGGTGAGATAGTCAGAACCGTCGGCAAGGGCCTGGCCCAGGCTCATCAATTCAACCTGCGTTTGCTGGGCACAGTAATGCTCCCGCTCAGCCGCATTCATGCGATAAACGGACCATCCCGCCAAAAGAAACATGGCGATAACCGATAGGAGCAGAGTTCTGAAGGTCGTAAAGATGGACACGGCAACCCCCCGGAACAAGTCCGTTCAAAAGGGGAAAGAGCCCAAATGGGTATAAAGTTATTGTGAGTTAAAGGCAGGGGCCGGTCAATTGATTTCCGGCATCGGTCCGGTTTATCTGCTCGTTCAAACACGGAAAAAAATTGCGCTGCTCAGGCGACGTCAAACCATCGGTGCGGGAGCTTCCTGCGGTTGGGGTCGGGAGCCGAGGTGGGTGATGCACAAAAATCCGAGGACGTTTGTGGAGACTGCAACCGGCCTCAAACAGAGTCCGGGTTTTCGGGGCCTGCGGCTGCATCAGCCAAAAGCACCGACTTAGTAGACATTTTCTTAGAGGTTACAGGGATTTACAGTACTGTCTCAACCAGGCGGCAAATTCTGTTTCGGTGATCGTTTTGTCCGCCAGGTCCAGCACTGCCCGCGCGGTTTCGGCCTCGGGCGCCTCCAGAACTTGGCCATTCTGGAATAAAAAGTCGTAGCCCATCATAAAACCGGTCCTTTTGTTTCCATCAAAAAACGGATGGTTGCGGATGATCCCGGACACATACAGCACCGCAAGCTCCACCAAATCAGTTTGTTGATGTAAAAACTGGTTTTGGGGCCTGGCCAGCGCGGATTCCAGCAATCCCCTGTCCCGCACCCCGGGTTGCCCGCCAAACTCCGCAATCAGCATTTCATGAGCCGCAAGCACCACCTGGACCGGAATCCATTCCGGTTCTTTCACTTAGCCAATTCGCGCAGGGTATTGCGGTAACGCGCCATTCCTTTTTTAATCGCGCTCATGTGTTTGTCGAATCCCGGGTCGTAGGGTGTGATCCGGTAGCTGCCATCCGGGGCCTCGGTCACAAACAACCGGTCCCCCTCACCGAGCTGCAACCGGCTAAGCAACTCCTTCGGCAGGATGACACCATGCGCGTTACCAATTTTTCTAACTTTCAAGTCCAGCATGACTTCGCCCTCACAAGTTATAACAAATTTTATAACAAATGATTTCAGGGATCAAGGCATCCGCTCACTGCCATAATGCGCTGAGGGGATGCCGTTAGGCCGGTATTGCGGGAGCTTCCTGGCGGTTGGGGTCGTTTTTGACGTAGAGTTGCGGCAGGTCGTTGGAACCGAAATGGGTGATGTACAGAAACACGTGCTCCCGGGAATTGACCCGGAGCGCCCAGGGATCGAAGTCGTCCCGGTAAAAATCCTCGTAGCGCTGCATCGCTTCGGGAATGGTGAGGCCGTTTTCAGGCGTGTAATAGAAGTCCAGCGCCAGATCGTGTTCCGGGTTTTCGTGCACGGTGATCTTCGTCTCTTCCAGCATGTCCCAGACCGGCGCGTGCTTGTACAGGACGAAAAAGTACATCTCCACCGACTGGATAATGTGCTGATGTTCCAGCAGGAAGCGCCGCGTGTCTTCGGCCTCGGCCTGGGTTTCGCTGGGGAAACCGAAAAAACCCATGACATGACTCCAGATCCCCACCCGCTTGGCCTGACTGAGGTTCTGGATCGCCACATCGATTTTGGTGTCTTTTTTAACAAGGTTGATAATCCGCTGGTTAGCCGACTCCAGCCCGAAGTAGAGCGACCGGCACCCCGACTCGGCGGCCTTGTCCCAGACTTCCGGCTCCAGAAGGGACTGCTCGAAACGGATCAGGGTGGTCCAGTAGATATCGAGCCCCGCCTCGATCATGAGCGGCGGCAGCTTGACAAACAGCGCCGGCGGGAACGATTCGTCGGTAAAAAGGAAATGTTTACAGTTGTAGCGGTTTCTCAGCGCCTGCAATTCCTCGACAATCTTGTCGGCGTGCTTGGCCCGGAACTGGTCGATATACCCAGCGTGATGGTCGCAAAAAGTACACTTTCCCCAATAGCACCCACGTGTTCCCAGATAGGGCAGAATCAGCTCTGGCGCAAAATATTTATCCAGCGGCAACCCATCGAAATCCGGGATGGGCAGGTCCATGACCCGTTCCGTGTGCTGATTGACGTTGTGGATCACCTCTTTGCTTTCCCGGTCGTACCAGATCAGGTTCGGCACCTGGTCGACCGGCCTGTCTTCCGACAAGGCATTGACAAGGTCGGTCAACGCCTGCTCGCCCTCGTAATAAATGAGGTAGTCGAACGCTTCCTCGAAAAAGACGGTTTTCTTGGGCAACTCGTCCTTAAGGCGCGTGATGATGTTCCCCCCCACCACCACCTTGATCTCCGGGTAATGTTTTTTGATCAACTTGCAGAAGGTCATGCCGGACAATAACTGCACCGGCGTGCCAATGGAGACCCCCACCACCGGCGGCTTTTCCTTCTCAATTTCCGGGAACACCAACTGGCGGCAGACATCGCCGTAGATATTCGTGTCCTCGTCCTCCGGCGCCGCCAGCAATTCTTTTGAAACCCAGGGGTGGTAAAGGTTCAGGTTGCTCTCACCAGGGTAGAACACGATCGATGCCGGATAATAGGCGATGGAAAGGAAGTCGGTCACATCGCGAAAGGCATTGAGCGCCCATTCCGCCTGGGCGACATCGTAGAACCCCGGACCGCGCAGAATGCCCTTCGCCTGCGCCGAGCGGTTCACCAGGTCCTCAGTGTCCACAAACTGGAAATCGTAAAAATGCCCTTTGAGTTGCAGTTCCTCCTCGTTCAGGCCCTGGTCCTGTTCTTTCCGGCAAAGCCGGTCGTAGCGCGTTTTGATCTTCCCGGCGGCAAATTCGATAAATTCGCGCGTAAAATAATGATCGTAGGCTTCGACATTGATATCCTTCTGCACCACCTCAATGCCATTCTGCCGCAGCACCGCCGCGAGGCTGGGCAACGCCAGGTAAGGAGCGGTGGGCACCCACTCGGGAGGGAAGATCAACATCACTTTTTTCTGCATCCGGCCACCGGGAAAAAGGGTAAAAAAAACTTGCGGCGCTTGCATGCCTCAGGATTTATCGTATGGTATCATAGAACCATTCCTATAGGGTCATAACGGACCCAAAATGAAGCGATTGTGGCCATTCGGACACACCCGGCCGGCCGCCGCGTCTCAATTCCAAAAACCCCGCCGGGTGCCTCCAAAACCGGAACCGGCAGGTCCCATAAAAATACTGGAGAATTGACCACTCATGAGCCATCCCCAAGATACCTCGGCCGAGATCAAGGCCAAGCTGATTCTGGACGAAGCAAATCTGGCATTCTGCGAAACGACCGAACGTAGGGACGAGGTGGGCAAACGGACCGCCGACGGCTCTCCCTGGGAAGACGGCAAAATGGAAGGCGAGTTCGACCAGGACGACTACCACCGGATTCTGGAACTCCAGCT
>JAGQJZ010000042.1:10281-26862 GCA_020430445.1 Nitrospina sp. | reverse complement strand
GTTGTCGTGCGGACAACCTCCAGAGGTTCGTCGCGCTGGGCGGTCATCACTTCGTCGAATTTGCCACCGGGTCCCTTGCGGATCGCCAGCGATTTGAGACGGACCAGCAGGGTGCTGGTTCCCGCAGGAGAAGGAGGAGCCATGACCGGAGGCTCCACTTTGGGAGCAGCGGGTTCTTTTATCTGCGGCTGTGTCATGGAAGGTTGCGACGGCGCGGTAGGCGCGGATTGCATTGAAGAGGGTTTGGCCACGGGCGCAATTGGTTCCTGCGGTTCAGAAACCACAGGCGGCCGGGGTTCCGTCACACCCGGCGAACCGCCCTTCTCCTTTTGCGGCACCGAGGCCACCTGATTTTCTTCCGATGTGGCCGATTGAAACTTGACGAACACCGGGTTGGACAACAGCCTGCCGCCTCCCGGCGACTCCACCGCCACGCGGTAAAAAACCGGTTTTTCCAGATCGACCTCAAGGTCGCGCCAGTTGGCCTTGTAGGGGAGCGCCACCGATTCCCGTTTCACCACCCTGCCGCTGCGAATGATCGACACCGTGGCCGTGGTCTCCTTGCCACCGGTCGACCGGACTTCCAGAGACACCTCCGGAAAATCGGTTGTGACCAGCCCGCTTCCCGCTTCGGCGAATTTTTCCGTGACGCCGTCGGCGACGGCAAAACGGTCGAGCGCCAGGTGGCTGTCCTCCGCCGGTTGGGTCACCGCGTACATGCGGCCGGAGCGCAGGGCGTCCAGCACTGACTGGATGTCATTTTTTTCCACGCTGACCACGGTGCGGACGGCGCCCAGTTTGTGCTTGTCCTGATCCTCGCAGTGGTAGTCGTTGGCGCCATACCCCCAGACCGGGTGTTTGCGCTGGCCGTCCACATACTGCAGCAGCAACTGGTCCCATTCCTTACCCGGCTCCGCCGCCGGCACCGGCGCGTCGTCCATCACCTGGAAACCGGTGTAGCCTTCGGTGAGCAGCAGGTCTTCCGGATGCACCGGCGTGCTCAGCTTC
This sequence comes from Nitrospina sp., assembly GCA_020430445.1. Taxonomy (GTDB): domain Bacteria; phylum Nitrospinota; class Nitrospinia; order Nitrospinales; family Nitrospinaceae; genus Nitronauta. The sequence goes on along the minus strand of JAGQJZ010000042.1, from coordinate 25,854 downwards.
ATGGACCCGGCCGTTTTATCCCCGTTGGCGGTGGGCGATTCCAGATGGTTCCAGAACGTCAGCGCTCCGCGCCCGGTGGCGTAGTCGATGGTCTCCTGATAAGGCGCCGTTCCCGCATCACCGTGATAGGCGTCGAAAGGTGAACTGCGCAACGGATGCGCATTGAAGGCAAACAGGAAGAAGAGTCCCATCCCCACCAGGGACAACCGGGGCCGTTTTTTTCTGAGAAAAAAAACCAGGCAGACGACGCCCCCCGCCAGATAAGCCGCAAAAGGCCACAGGAAACGGTCGTAGTAGGCCCAGGAAGCGTTGCTGTTGAGTGTCGGCAGTTGTTCGTATTCCGCAGATGCGTTGAGCCCCACCACCAGCAGATGCTTGTCCCAGTTGTGCGCCACGAGGTCGCCGTCGAACGGGCTTCCGGTCCAGTAATAGTAGGGCGCGCTTTCGACCCCGGGGATCACCAGCACCTGCGGGAACGCTTCATTCACCTGACGGATTTCCGCCAGGTAGGTCGAAGCGCCGTTTTCCAGCACCGAGGGGCCGGACTCCTTTTTTTTGAAGATGCGTTCCAGCGGAGGCAGCCCGTATTCCAAAGACACCCGTTCGTGATCGGCGACGACCAGCCCCTGGATGTTGCGGCGCTGCGCCAGCTCCACCATGTTCTGGATGGACAGGCACCCGTCGCTGAACTTGGACTTCACATCCAGCACCAGGTCCAGTTGGGATTCCGCCCACGCCACCGGGGAAAACAGGAACAGAATCATCCCGGCCCACAGCAGGATCAGACGGGTGCCGGGAATCGGGTATTTTGATGAAAGAATGCCGCGCCGTTGCGGGCGGCCTTGTCGATTGCGGATCATAGGTCCGGAAACAGGTTCTCCAGGGGAAAGGCAAACAACTCAAGAGTCTCTGACATATGCCTGGCACAGGCAAGGCCCGGCTTTCAGGAACCCCCAGGTTGCCAGAGCAAAAGTGGTCCAAGATCAAAGCTCTCCATGGCATGTTAACATTTTCGACCCCGTTCCGTCATGGAGAACCCCGGATCGCCAGAACAAAACGCGCCCCGCCTTTGCCTTCCCCGATTCGAAAGAGGTGTGTTATAATTCAATCGGTTAAGAAGTCGTCTCCCGCGTTTGCCCGACACCTCTAAACACCCGGCTATGACATCAAAAATTCTGGTCGCTGACGACAGCCCCACCATTCAGAAGATCGTCGCCCTGGCGTTTGAAAACGACGATATCGAAGTCCGCGGTGTCGGCGACGGTCAGGAAGCCTGGCGGCTGGTCGAGGACTACCAGCCGGATATTGTGCTGGCGGATGTCGACATGCCGGGCCTGTCCGGTTTCGACCTGAGCCGCAAAATAAAAAGCTCGGCCAAACACCAGGGGCGGTGGGTGATCCTGCTTTCGAGCGACTTCGAGGAATTCGACGAGGAGGCCTTTCAGGCCTGCGCCGCCGAGGACCATCTCTCGAAACCGTTCAAGACCGAAGACATCATCAAGAAGGTCCAGAACATGCTGTCCGGTGACGGCATTCCCAATTCCCTGGATGCCGTCGAAGAGGAAAGCCCGCCGGCGGTGCAGCTCTCGGCGGAAGACATTGAGGAAGACGCTGCCGCCCCGGTTATGGAGCTGTCGTCAGAAAACATGATTGAAGAAGAAAACAACGAATTTGAACTGTCCGCCGACGACCTGATCGACGAATTGCTGGAAGACAACGCAACACCGGGGGCCGACGAAGTACTGGATGAGGCCTTGGATGAGACGGTAGAAGAAGAGCCGGAGCCCCTGGAACCCGGACCGGTGGAAGAGGAAGAAGAAACAGCGGAAGAAACAGAAGAAACAATGCAGGAAGTCCCGGAACCGGCGGTAGCAAAAGAAGATGAAGAAGAACCTACCCTCGAAGACCTGGTGCTTCCGGACGAACCCGAGCCGGTGGACGAACCTGAGCTCGAGCCCGCAATGGAACACGCCGACCCAACTCCCGGCCCTGCAGACGAAAACGAAAGCGCCTACACCTATTTGCTGACCGACGACCAGATATCGGACTTCGACGAGTCCCGGGTGCCAGATGAGAATTTTTCGCTGAACCCGGACGCATCCGCGGAAGCGGAACCGGAAGAAGCGCCTGCCGCCGCCCCCTCTGCCGAGTTCGAAGAGGGCGACGACGAAACATCGCCGGACTTTATCCTGGGAGAAATCCGGCAGGATCCGGACCCGGTCGAGGACTTGGAAAACGCTTTTCGCGCCGTCACCGGATCGAAAAAGGCGTCGGAGCCGGAGGAACCGTCGCCCCAGCCGGCGGCACAAAAGCAGGCGAATGCGACTCCCGACCTGATCCAGGAAAGCCGCGCGTTTCTCGCGGAAAAAGCCGGCCGGACCGCTTCCGGCGCAGCGGAGGAAAAACCCGTGCGGCTGGTGCCGCCCGCCCTGACGGAAGAAAACCTGTCCGAAGCCATGGTGCAGCACGCGGCCCGGGTGCTCGAGGCGGGGCTCGACCGCAACCTGAAAAGGGAACTGGCGGGCATCTCCGAGCAGGTCAACCGGGTGGTGCGCGAGGTGGTTCAGGAAATGGCGCCGGACATCATCCGGGAAGTCATCCGCAAGGAAATCCAGGAAATCCGCAATATGGAAGAAGTCTGACCCTTCCCGGCGCAGCCGACGGTTTCACTGACACGATCCAAAAACAACCGGAATACACTATTTCGCAAAGACCGGTTTTCACCCGGGGTCTTTGGCTGTACAATACGGCCCCTGCACACCACGGACTTTATGATTCAACTGGACAAACAATACAATCCCGAAAACGTCGAGGAACGCTGGATCCAGTACTGGAAGGAGCACCGCCTCGCCCACGCGGATGAAACCCGCGACGGCGAAACCTTCTCCATGGCGATCCCGCCGCCCAACATCACCGGCTCCCTGCACATCGGCCACGCGTTCAACAACACCCTGCAGGATATCCTGGCGCGGTGGAAGCGCATGTCCGGCTACAGCACGCTCTGGCAACCGGGAACCGACCACGCCGGCATCGCCACGCAGAACGTCGTCGAGCGGCAACTGCACGCCGAAGGCACCACGCGGCACGACATCGGCCGCGAGGCGTTCATTGAGCGCGTCTGGAAATGGCGCAACGAATCCGGCGGCACCATCAACGGCCAGCTCAAGCGGCTGGGGTGCACGCTCGACTGGGAACGCGACCGCTTCACCATGGACGAGGGCCTGTCCCGCGCCGTGCGCGAGGTCTTCGTCTCCCTTTACGAATCCGGCCTGATCTACAAGGGCGACTACATCATCAACTGGTGTCCGCGCTGCCACACAGCGCTCTCCGATCTGGAAGTCGAATACGAGGAAAAGCCGGGCAAGCTGTACCACATACGCTACCCGTTCAAGGGCGAAGACGGCGGCCTGATCGTCGCCACCACGCGTCCCGAAACGATGCTGGGCGACACCGCCATCGCGGTCAACCCGGAAGACGAACGCCACACGGCGCACCACGGCAAGAGCGTGATCCTGCCGTTGCTTGAGCGCGAAATCCCGATCATTCAGGACAGCTACGTCGACACCGAATTCGGCACCGGCGCGCTGAAGGTCACCCCGGCGCACGACCCGAACGACTTCGAGATCGGCCGGCGGCACAACCTCGCCTCGATCAACGTCATGGACATCGACGCGAAGATCAACGCCGAGGGCGGCCCCTACGCCGGACAGGACCGCATGCAGGCGCGCGAGAACATCGTCCGCGACCTGGAAGAAAAACGACTGCTCGTCAAGATCGACGATCACCTGCATTCAGTCGGGCATTGCTACCGCTGCAAGACCGTGGTCGAGCCCTACCTGTCCAAGCAGTGGTTCGTCAAAACCAAACCGCTGGCGGAACCGGCCATCGAGGCGGTGCGCAGCGGCAAAATCAAAATCGTGCCGCAGTTCTGGGAGAGCACCTACTACGAGTGGATGGAGAACATCCGCGACTGGTGCATCTCCCGGCAGATATGGTGGGGGCACCAGATTCCCGCGTGGACCTGCGGCGCCTGCGGGCACATGACCGTCTCGCGCGAGGACCCCGCCGCGTGCGGTGAATGCGGCTCCGCCGACCTCACGCGCGAAACCGACGTGCTCGACACCTGGTTCAGCTCCGCCCTGTGGCCGTTTTCCACGCTGGGCTGGCCGGACCGGACCGAGGCGCTTAAAAAATTCTACCCCACCAGCGTGCTGTGCACGGGATTCGACATCCTGTTTTTCTGGGTGGCGCGGATGATCATGATGGGCCTGCGTTTCATGGACGACATCCCGTTCGAGAACGTCTACATCCACGCCCTGATCCGCGACGCCGAGGGCGCCAAAATGAGCAAGACCAAGGGCAACGTCATCGACCCGCTGGTGATGATGGAACGCTACGGCACCGACGCCCTGCGCTTCACCCTGGCCGCCTTCGCCGCGCAGGGACGCGACATCAAACTGGCCGAGGACCGCATCGACGGTTACCGCAACTTCTGCAACAAACTGTGGAACGCGTCGCGTTTCGCCTTCATGAATCTCGAGGGCTACAGCGGCACCTGCAAACTGGAAGACAATGCCGGCGAACGGCCCCTGGCCGACCGCTGGATTCTGAGCCGGCTCAACGCCACGGTGAAGGAAGTCGACCGCACCCTGACCGAGTTCAAATTCAACGAAGCCGCGCACGCCATCTACAAGTTTTTCTGGAACGAGTTCTGCGACTGGTACATCGAACTGTCCAAGTCCCGACTCCTGTCGGACGGTCCGGAAAAAGCCGCAACGCAAAACGTGCTGGTGCATGTTCTCGAAGCGGGCCTGAAACTGCTGCACCCCTTCATGCCGTTCATCACCGAGGAGATCTGGCAGAAGCTTCCGGCGGAAGGCAACAGCATCATGGTGGCGGACTACCCCAAAGCCGACCCCGGGCAAACCTGCGTCGAGGCGGAAAACCAAATGAATATTTTGATGGCTGTGATTAACGGTGTACGGAATATACGGGGTGAAATGAATCTGAGTCCAAAACAGAAACTGAATGTATCCGTAAAATCAAAGGACCCGGCAACCGTTGGCTTACTGGAAAAATATGACAGCTATATCAAGGAGTTAGCCCGCATCGACGCGCTCCTCCTCGGCACCGCCACGGAAAAACCCCGGGTTTCGGCGACCTTCGTCAACGAAGGCATTGAGGGCTACGTCGACCTGGAAGGCCTGATGGATTTTGACGAGGAAAAGAAGCGGCTTGAAAAAGAGTTGAAAAAAATCGAAAAAGACTTCATAACTATAGACAAGAAACTATCCAATCCGGAGTTTATTAAAAAGGCACCTCCCGAAGTCATCGACAAAGACCGGCAACGTAAAGAAGCCCTGTCGGAGAAGCAAGCCAAACTCCAGTTACATTTAGAAACGATTGAGCAGGCAATTTCCTCACAGCCCTGAGGGCGTGACGTTATTCCATCCTTTCATCTGAAATTGCCGCGTTTTTTTATTTTGCTTAAATGAATACCTCAACCGAACCGTTGACCCGTGATCAGGTCCGGGAGCAAAACACCTGGGACCTCGACGGGCTGTATGCCTCCACGCAGGCCTGGGAAGCCGAGCTGAGTTCTCTCGAATCCCAGCTTGAGGATTTCGCTCCTTTCAGCGGAACGCTGGGAAACTCTCCGGCGCACCTCAAGGCCTGTCTGGAATTCGACATGAATTTCTCCCGCGCACTGGAGAAGGTCTACACCTTCGCCCACCTGCGCTCGGACGAAGACAAAACCAATTCCGAAAGCCAGGCCCGCTACGAACGGGCCATGACGCTCTACAGCCGCTACCAGCAGGCACAGAGTTTCATCCGGTCGGAGATCATGGCCATTCCCGAAAGCACGATGCAGGCCTTTCTCGCGGACCCGGAGCTGGAGTTTTTCAAACTGTACCTGGAGCGGCAGTTGCGTTACCGGCCGCACACCCTGTCCGGAAAGGAAGAAGCCCTGCTGGCTTCGGCCTCGGAAATGGCGCGCACGGCCAGCAACGCCTTCAGCATGCTCGACAACGCCGACCTGACGTTCGGCTCCATACAGGACGAAGAAGGCCGGGACGTCCGCATCACGCACGGCAATTTCATGAGTCTCCTGCAACGGCAGGACCGCGCGGTGCGCAAAAACGCTTTCGAAACGTTTTACAAATCCTATGAAGCGCACCGCCACACGCTGGCCAGCCTCCTGGCGGGGAGCCTGAAACAGGAGACCTTTTTCACCCGGGCGCGGAATTTCAACACCACGCGTGAACGCGCCCTGTATGCGGAAAACATTCCGGTACCGGTTTACGACAACCTGATCGAGGCGGTGCACAAAAAGCTGTCGCCCCTCTACCGGTACTTTGAACTCCGGAAACGCGTGCTCGACATTTCCGAACTGCACGTGTACGACACGCACGTTTCCCTGGCGCGGGATTGCCGCTGGAACATGCCCTACGAGGAAGCGGTCGATGAAATCACCACCGCCCTGCAGCCTCTGGGTGGTGAGTACTGCGCCATCGTCCGCCAGGGCCTGCTCGACGACCGCTGGGTGGACCGTTACGAAAACTCCGGCAAGCGCAGCGGCGCCTATTCTTCCGGATGCTACGATTCGAATCCGTTTATCCTGATCAACTACGTGGACGACAACATCAACAGCGTTTACACGCTGGCGCACGAAGCGGGGCACTCCATGCACTCGCACTTTTCGCGCAAGAACCAGCCCTATCTTTATGCCGACTACACCATCTTCGTGGCCGAAGTCGCCTCCACATTCAACGAGGCCCTGCTGACCCGTCATCTGCTCAGCCAGGACATCAACCGGGACATGCGCATTTACCTGGTATGCCGCGAGATCGACAACCTCCGCGGCACCCTGATCCGCCAGACCATGTTCGCGGAGTTTGAACACCAGATCTACGCCTCGGTCGAAGCGGGCCAGCCGCTGACCGCCGACGTGTTTCAAAATATGTATCACAAACTGCTGGAACGGTATTTCGGACCGGGCGTGACGCTCGACCCCAGTCTCGATCTGGAATGCTTCCGCATCCCGCATTTTTATTTTGGTTTTTATGTTTATAAGTACGCGACGGGGATCTCCGCCGCCTACGCCCTCGCCAACAAGGTACTGAACGGTGGCGAGGCCGAACGGGAAGCCTATTTGAGCTTCCTCAAGGGTGGTGGATCGCTGTTTCCCATGGACCTCCTGAAAAACGCCGGAGTGGACATGAGCACCCCCGCCCCCGTCGAAACGGCCCTGGACGTGTTCACCGGACTGGTGGACGAACTGGAATCCCTGCTCCACTGATTCAGACGGGATTCAAACCCGGACCGAGTTTTCAACCCCCTCAATAAGGAACTGTGTTTTGAAAAAGCCATCTCATTCCAACAGTGGCCGACGCAGGTCGTTTCAACAACGCAACCCGCAACAGAACCGGAACACAAAACCGGGCGGACCAACCAACCGCCCGCGCAACCAGAACGGTTCCAAAAACCGGCAAGCCACCGAACTGTGGCTCAAGTCGACCTCGGACACCATGACCTCGCACATTCCCATGGTTTCGAAAGCCAATGAACGGGACAACAACGCCCCGCAACGCCGCAACGAGCCGCGTTCCGGGCAGAGCAACGGCCGGCCGCGGCAGAACCGCCACAACAACGCCCGCAACGGCTCCAGCGAACGTCAGTTCAGAAGCAAACCCTTCACGCCGCCCGCCGCCACCAACGGCAGCAGCGCCCCGGTGAATGCCGCCGCCCTGCCCCAGGTGGACGAGGATGTTCCGCGTCCCGACGGGCTGACCCAGTTGACGGCCGGTATCGAACCGTTTGAACTGTTCTGCGCCTATCACCTCGGCATCACTCCGGACCGGGGGTACAAGCCGTCGAACATCAACGAAGTGGCCAACCGCTTCCGCGTCGATCCGGCCACGATCAAGCAGGCCCTCAAGGACTACGACATGGACCCGGCGGCGCTGCTCGACCGCGACTTCGACATGGCCCTCGGCCAGTTGGATATTCAGGTCGCTCCCGAAGGCGTGGACCGCAAGGAACTGGCGAAGAACATCTACCAGGAATTCCTGGAAGCGGAAACCGTCAAACGGGACTGGGGAAAGATTCTGGAGGAAGACCGGAAGGAAAATCAGAAAATTTTCAAAAGCTGATCACTGCAATCCGGGAAACCCCGAATTGCTGTCTGCCAAAGCGTTTCCCTCCCGGCGAGAAAACGCAAGCGCTTCGGTCATGATCGCGTTCTGGAGCCGGTGCGCCCGGCCATTGGAACATTTTAAACCGTTCATCAAAATAGAAAACGCAAACACCTCGCCGTCGCGGGATTGAAAAAATCCCGACAGGCTGCTGACGCGGTTCAGCGTCCCCGTCTTGGTCCGGATTTTCCGGGATTCGGGATGCTTCGTCATGCGCTCGTTTACACTGCCGTCCAGGCCCATGATGGCGAGCGCCGAGACAAACTCGGGAAAAATCGACCAGTCTCCATGCGCGTCTTTCAAGACCGCCACCATGTGATCCGGTGACAACCGGTTCTGCCGGGACAGCCCCGATCCGTCGACAATCGAAAAACCGGTCTCAGAAAATCCCAGGGATTTCATGTAATCCGTGAGGAGACGAGCACCGCTCTCCGTGGTGCCCGGCGGTCCGAATTCGCGCGCGGACAGGGTCCGCAGAATCTGTTCGGCGATGAAGTTGTTGCTGTATTTGTCGAGGCCCTGCAGGATGTCGGAAAACGGCAGGCTGTCGTGTTCGTGCAACAGCACAGCATCTTCAGGCACCTGCCCCGGAAGCACCTTGCCGGTCACGTTGACCCCCGCCTGCCCCAACATTTTTTTCAGCGCTTCGCCAGCGTACTCCAGAGGACGCGTGACATTGAGGTAATAGGTTTTGCGCCCGACGCTTTGGGGGAGCGATCCCGATACGGAGATGACGTCCCTTCCGTCCTTGTGATGGCGGTTCACCACCAGCCGCCCTCTTCGGCCGCGGGCCTTGGTCACGGCGGAATTTTCCACCTTGTGAAAAGGCGTGGCCGGGTCCACGATCACCACGGGAGCGTTTCCCTCCCGCTTGCCCGGAGCCACGTGCACGGCCACGGTATTGAAGTTGAGCGAAAGCGCGCCCAGCGGCGCGAGGTAGGCTTCCGGTCCGCTCTGCCCTTTCCACGTCGCCACTTTCCGCCCACCGCCGAAATACGAATCGTCGAGCACGAGGTCGCCTTCAACCGCATCCAGCGGCAGGTTTTTGATCTCGTTGACCAGCAACCACATTTGCTCGGTCACCAGGAACGGGTCGCCGAATCCCTTGACATAAAGGTCCCCCTTGAGCTTTCGTTTTTCAACGGGACCGGTGGCATACACCCGTGTGGGGAACCGGTAGTCCGGCCCCACCTTGCGCAACGCGGCGGCGGTGGTCACCACTTTCATGTTGGACGCGGGAACAAACAGCTCGCTGTTGTTTTTTTCAAACAGGACCTGCCCCGATTGGAGCGAAACGATCTTCACCCCCGCCCGGCTTCCCTTCGCGCACTGACGCTCGAAAAGACGATCGACTTTTTCCCGGAAGTGCACGGCGGAAGGGGAATCGTCCAACGGTTGCGCGAAAAGCAAGGCGGGCAGAAACAGCAGGGCGAGGGCCGCAAGCCCCGTCATATTTCTGAAAACATGATGTTTTACATTCATCGTTGTAAGAGGGCCTCTAATCCTTCTCTCCTTATTTGTTTCGGCAACTCACAGTCCTTGAAAAACGAAAGCCTGTCCGCGGCCACGCTCAATGCTTAGAGGCACCTTTAAAGTGTACAAATTCAACAGGTTCAATTCAATGAACTTTTAAAGGCAGCGTCTCTTTGCGCCCCGGGGCGGCTACCCGGCCAGCCAACGCGCTTTCAAGCGGGAACCCGGCACCGCAAGCGCGTCCCCTTGACGGCCCGGCGAAACTTGGTGTAGGGTCACGCCCGGGTTCATATTCAACGAAAATCGCTTTCGGGAGAGCAACATGACATTTGACGTGGTGGGTATCGGCAACGCCCTGGTCGACATCGAGGTCCGGGTCGAAGAGGATTTCGTGAAGTCCCTGGGGGTCGTCAAGGGCGGCATGACGCTGTCCACGATCGAAGACCAGCAGCGGATTCTGGACGCCGTGCGCGACCACGCGCACAAGATATCGTCCGGTGGATCGGCGGCCAACACCATCCACGGCATCGGCGCAATGGGCGGCAAAGGGTATTACCTCGGCCGCGTCGCCGACGACGATTACGGACAGCATTACACCGACGACATGCGCGACTGCGGGGTCGGCTTTCCCGGTCCGGACGCCGCCAACGCCGGCACCGGCACCTGCGTCGTCCTGGTCACGCCCGATTCCGAACGCACCATGTTCACCCATCTCGGCATCTCCTCGGAGCTGCACCCGGACAATGTCGACGAAGCCATCGTCGACGGCGCGGGTGCGGTTTATATCGAGGGCTATCTGTGGACGGGAGACGAAACCCGCAACGCGGCGATCAAAATGGCGGACGCCGCGCGCGAGGCGGGCGTGCCCGTCGCCTTCACCCTGAGCGACGGGTTCATCGTCAACGCGTTTCGCGAAGCGCTGATCGACTTCATCCGCTGGAAAGTCGACATCCTGTTCTGCAACGACGTCGAAGCCCGCGCCATGGCCGGCACGCAAGACACCGAGGCCGCATTCGAACAATTGAGGGGCATGGTCGACACCCTCTTCCTCACCCGTGGCAAACAGGGAGCCCTGGCCTGCAACGCCGCGAACGACCATGTCGAGATCGGATCGTTTCCGGTCCAGGCGGTGGACACCACCGGCGCCGGCGACCTGTTCGCGGGTGGCGCCCTGTTCGGACTGACGCGCAAACTGCCGCTCAAGCAGTGCGGCATCCTCGGGTCTTATTGCGCCGGGCAGGTGGTCAGCTACATGGGGGCGCGCCTTCCCAAAAGCGCGGTCCTCACGGTCAACGAAATTTTAAACCGCTACCCGGGCCCCTGACCCGGCGGGATCACTGCGGCGGCTTCTGGGTCAGATGAAAGTCCGTCCACGCCGAGCAGTGGCTGAGGGCAAAGGCCTCGAACCCCATCATGCGCGGTTTCCAGGCGGGCCTGAGCAGGTTGAAACATTCGCGGGCCACGGCTTCATGGTAACGCTGCACGATGTAAAGCGGGTCGCGCGAGCTGGTGCCGCCCGCGGCTTCCTGGAAGCGCACGCGCTTCATCGCCATCTCATCCGCCTTGCGGGAATCGTAGTAATACTGCAGCAGCATTTTCAGCTCCGCGGGCGTCCCCGGGCGCGGCCCACGGCCCGCCAGCCAGGCGTTGAAGTCCAGCTTCGACGCCTGCTGCAGTCCCAACACCTGACCGAACAGGTCCACCGACTCAAAGCGCGTGCCCGGCAGCGAACGGGGTCCGCCGGTTCCCACCAGCATCAGCACCTTTTCCTGTTTTAAATACAGCATGGTGTTGCCCGCGCCGTGCCCCGGCCCGGGATAGATCAGTTCGATGCTTTTTCCCCCGTAAGTGAGGGTGTAGTTCTGCCGGAAGGCCATGGTGGGAATGGGCCGGTTTGCATCCTGATAACGGCTGAGCAGGGCCTGCGCCGACTCGTGGGCGACGATCTGCGCCCCTTCGGTGAACAGCCGGGCGTCGCCGATGCGGTCGAGACCGGCGCTGGTGTAGATCATGAACCTCACCGGCAGGGGCGTCACCGAGGCGATGGCTTTTCGGATCAGCCCTCCCGCCCCGCGAATGGGGTCGACGAGGATCACCCCGCGCTCGGCGACGATGAACATGGTGTTGTAATGTCCGGTCGAGAAAAAATAAACGTCCGGAGCCAGTGCCTTGAGAAAATACCCTTCCTTCGGCAGGGCCGGCAGGGTTTCGACATAACCGTCGCTCACATCACCGGCAAACCGGGCCGTCTGCTGTTGCCCCGCCATCGTTTTTGGCCCGGACGCAGGCGAAACATCCGGCGCGGGCCCCGGCGCGCCGGAACAGGAGGCGAGCAGCCATCCCATCCCGGCCAGGCATAGAATCCGCGCAATCCGGTTCCTGACAAAAAACGAACGAAAACCCGTCATAATCGAGAGCCTGAAAACCCCGCCCGCAGAGCCATTGCGCCGGATGGGGCGAATTGATACACTGAGGCGGACTCACGGGCGCCTCCCAAAAGGGTCGTGGGCCGCGGGCAGTCCCCTGTTGTTTTCCGGCACCCGCGAATTGCCCAAACAAACGATACCGAACGATCAGAGGGCCTCTTAAAAACGGTTTTCCCGGCCGCGGCCGGGATTTCAGGAAAGTTTCTGGGAAGGGTCATGCAACAACATCTCCGTACCGGTTTGATTCTGATTTTTCTGATGGGCGTTGTGGGGTGTGGTTCATTCGGAAAAGATTTCGATGCCAACATGGTTCAGGATATCAGGAACCACCACACCACCAAAACGGAAATTCTGGAATGGTTCGGCGTGCCGTTCAAGGAAGGCACGGAAGACGGGCTGGAAATGTGGACTTATCAGTACGACCAGTATTCCCTGGGAAGCACCGATTCAAAAGACCTCGTTATTTTGTTTGATAAAAACGGCCGGGTCAAGGCCTACCGTTACACCTCCAGCATCGACGACAACAAGTAGTCCCTGTTTTAATGCCCTCCCGTCCTTTCCGTCTCCTCGCCTACGATTTCGACGGCACCCTGGTCGACACCAAGGAAGACATCGCGCTTTCCGTGAACCTCGCGCTTGAGGAACTGGGCCTGCCGGCCCGCAGCCGCGAGGAGATTTTTTCGTTTGTCGGACACGGAGTGCTCAATCTGATGAGAAAGGCCGTCGGGGAATCCGGCGGGGTGGAAGCGGAGCACGCGGTTGACGTCTTCCGCAAGCATTACCGGGTCCACGTGCTCGATACCACGCTCTTTTACCCGAACTGCATCGAGGTTCTGGAGCATTTCCATTCGCGGATCCAGGCCATCGTCTCCAACAAGCCGGTGGAGTTCGTCGAAAGCATCCTGGAGGGGCTGGAGCAGCGGCACCATTTCGCCAGCGTTTACGGCGGCGACAGCGTGGCCAACAAAAAACCCGATCCGGAGATGGTGCAACACCTGCTCCAGATCCACGCCATCCCGCCGGAACAGGCGCTCGTCATCGGCGACAGTCCGCAGGACATCGAAGCCGGAAAACGCGCCGGAACGGCGACCTGCGGCGTCACCTGGGGGCTGCGTCCGCTGGAAGATGTGAAAACCGCCGCACCGGATTACCTCATCGACAACATGGCGGACCTCAAAAACCTCGTCGCCTGAACCCATTTCCCGTGATTGACAAGACCACGGCCACGCCCTACAATTGCCCGACCTGATGAATCCCAAAGAAATCAAAAACTTCCACCTGATTGCCGTGTGCGGCACCGGAATGGCGTCCCTCGCCGGGCTCCTGAAAGCGGCGGGACACCGCGTTGCGGGCTCGGATGCGAATATATACCCGCCGATGAGCACCCTGCTCGAGGACCTCAATATCGAGGTCAAACCCGGCTACCGGGCGGAAAATATAACGGACGCCATCGACATCGCCGTGGTGGGCAACGCCGTCTCCAAAACCAACGAAGAGGTGGTGGCCGTTCAGGAAAAAGGCATCGAGGCCCTGTCCTTTCCTGCAACCCTGTCGCGTTACTTTCTCGAGGGCAAGCGGCCGCTCGTGGTCGCCGGAACGCACGGCAAAACCACCACCACCTCGCTGCTCGCCTGGACGCTGCACCACGCCGGACGCGATCCGGGCTTCATGGTCGGCGGCTGGCTGAAAAACTTCGACACCAACCACCGTTACGGCGCGGGCGACTTTTTCGTGGTCGAGGGCGACGAATACGACTCGGCCTATTTCGACAAGGGGCCGAAGTTCCTGCACTACCGCCCGCACGCGGCCATCCTGACGGGCATCGAATTCGACCATGCGGACATCTACAACAATCTCGACGAGATCAAGGACGCCTTCCGCAAATTCACCGGCATCATCGATCCGGCGGGATTCCTGCTGACGGCGCACGGCGACGCCAACATCGCGGATGTGATCGCCGCGACCCCCTGTGACATTGAAACCTACGGCTTCTCGCCCGACGCCGACTGGACGATTGCGGACTACCAATGGCAGTCCGGCTCGGGCCGGTTCCGGCTGCTGCATCGCGGTAAGGAAGCGGGCGAATTCTCGCTTCCCATGACCGGGCGGCAGAACGCGCTCAACGCCGCCGCCGTGGCGGCTCTGTGCCTGCGCCTCGGCCTGACGGCGGATGAGGTGGCCCGGGCCTACCGGGCATTCAAGGGAATCAAACGGCGGCAGGAAGTGGTGGGCACGGCGGGCGGCATCACCGTGATCGACGATTTCGCGCACCACCCCACGGCCATCGGCCTCACGCTGGCGGGCATCCGCGAAGCCTGGCCGGAAGGCCGCATCTGGGCCGTGTTCGAGCCGCGCTCGGCCACCTCGCGGCGCAATGTGTTTCAGGACAGCCTGCCGGAAAGTTTCGGCGCGGCCGATGGCGTCATTCTCGCCGAACTGTTCGCTCCGGAAAAAATCCCCGAAGACCAGCGGCTCAATCCCGAAAGCCTCATCGACCGCATCCGCTCCACCGGCAAAAACGCCTGGTACCTGCCGAAGGTGGACGCCATCGTCGAACATCTGGCAACCCACTGCCGGGCGGGGGACGTGGTCCTGGTGATGTCGTCCGGCGGGTTCGGCGGCATCCACCAGAAACTGCTCGAAAAATTCAAAGACCGGGAAACGCCATGACGCCGCTGGGACAACTCAAGATGGAGATCATGCGGTGCGGCGTGGCCCCGGACGCGGAAGTGCGCCGCCGCATCGCCGGGAGCGCGGACGTCGCGGCGGATTTAAAGGAGGTCTCGTTTTCCCTGGCGCCGGATTTCCTGGTGACGGCGCGGATTCAAGCGGCGGCTTCGGCCATGCCCCTCACCTGGAAAGACGGCCGCGCAATCCTCGACATGCCCGCGGGGCCGCTGACAGTCACCCTGTCTCCCCTGCCGGACTTCTGCATCCAGCTGCAGCAGAAAAGCTCCGGCCGGGTCGCCGGCAATGTCTGCATGGACGGCTTCTGCCTGAACCTTTACCTCAAGGTCAACGCCCCCGACAAAAAGCTCAACCGGGATATCCCGGAAGTCCTCTCCTGGGTGCGTTCGGCTTCAGTCGAGGGTCCGGTCAACCTGGTGCAGATCAACATGGAATATTGCGACTTCCCGGACCGCGGGTTCAGCCTGCTGGAGCCCCTGGTGCGCGCCGTCAAACGGAATTTCCGCACCTTCGTCTCGCTCAGGAGCTTCCCGCCGGAAAACCTTTCTGGACTCGACCGGGTGTACGCATCCGGCATCGACGTGCTCAACCTGCCGCTTGAAGGGTTTCCATCCGACGAGAGCCGTGTTCACACCCCCGGGTTCAGGGAACACGGACAGCGGGCACTTGAATATGCAGCCGGTGTGTTTCCCTTCGGCGCGGTCATGACCGAGCTCGCCTTTCATCCGGAGAACACCGACGCGCTGCTGAACCGCATCGACCTGCTGGCGCAAAAAAACATCCTGCCCCTG
>JAGQJZ010000042.1:0-10183 GCA_020430445.1 Nitrospina sp. | reverse complement strand
CCTGGAGCGGGCGGTGACGCGCCAGCGGCTGCCGCTCAAATGGCTGTACCCGTCGGCGCGTTTCGTCTCACCGCTGGACAGCGCATTTTTCACCGATTCCCCGCAAGCCGCCCGGCTCGCCCTGAAACCCATCTACAAATCCGCCCTCGGCATCACGGCTTCGGAAGGCTTCGCCGCCCTGCGCCGCGCCTTGCGCGTCAAAAACATCAGCGACTCCTACGAATCCTCCGGCCTTTGATTGCGCGTAAGGTTTTCGCGCCATTGCCGACAAAGGCACACCCGCGCGAGATTTTAATGGGAGCGCCGTCAACTTTTTGCTAGGCTGGATTCATGGATTTCGTCCCCAGACAACCGATTCCCGAGCAGGCGCCGGTCCTCAACCGCGTGCCGGAAGTCCCCTTCACCGGGCTGCAAACCCTGTGGCTGCAGGTCGGCGGAACGCTGTGCAACCTGGCGTGCAACCACTGTTTCATCAGTTGCCATCCGGAAAACCACAACATCCCGATGATGACGCTCGCCACGGTGCGGCGTCACCTCGAAGAAGCCGGACGGCACGGCGTGCAGGACATCTACATCACCGGCGGCGAGGTGTTCCTCAACCCCGAGATCATGCAGATTCTGGAAGCGATCCTCGAGTACGGTCCCTGCCACGTCCTGACCAACGGCACCACGCTGAACGCGAAGCGGGTCGGGCAATTGCAGGCGATCCAGGAGCGGCGCACGCACAAGCTCCACTTCCGCGTCAGCCTGGACAGCCTCGACGAACAGGAAAACGATTCCGTGCGCGGTCCCAACGCCTTCCGCCAGGCCGTCGAGGGCATCCGCAACCTGTCCCGGGCGGGCTTCCCGACGCACCTCACGCTGGTGCGCAGCTGGGACGAAGACGAAGACCCGGCGATGGAACAGCAGGTGATGGTTTTCCTGCGCAACCTGGGAGCGCCGCAAGGCCGCGCCAAATTCCTGCCCGGTTTCCTCCTGGGGGAACTTGAAAAAACGGCGCGCCAGTACCACGAACACGAACGCGTCACCGAGCGCTGCTTCGACAACTGGCCGATCACCAACCTGCAGTGCTCATCCTCCCGCATGGTGACCGAGGACGGGGTGTACGTCTGCCCCATCCTGGTGGAAGAACCGGCGGCGCGCATGGGCGGCACACTGGAAGAAACCTTCCGCCCCTACCCCCTGCGCCACGCCGCCTGCTACACCTGCCGCATCTCCGGCATGTCCTGCAAGAGCTGACGCATCCGCATTGCGGATCGACTCCCGCCGTGCTAGCATGGGGGAAATTCCGCCAGCAACGATTCAACCCGTTTTCTCCGACCCTGAACACTCAAACCCGGTTCATGAGATTCCCGCGATGGCATTGATGCATTCCACCATGGTACCGCTTGGCACCCCGGCGCACGATTTCACCCTGCCGGATGCGGACGGCCAACAGGTCGCGTTGTCGGATTTCGCCGGCAAACCGGTGCTGGCGGTGATCTTCATGTGCAACCACTGCCCTTACGTCAAGGCCGTGCTCGACCGGCTGATCGCGCTGGCGCGGGAATTTGAAAGCCGGGGCGTCCAGTTCGTCGGCATCAACCCGAACGACGCAGAAAAATACCCGGACGATTCACCGGAAGCCATGCGCCAGTTGATCCAGGACAAAGGCCTGCCTTTCCCCTATCTGGTTGACGCAACCCAGGAGGTGGCGCGGCGATACGACGCCGTCTGCACGCCGGACATTTATGTGTACGGACCGGACCGCAGGCTGGCCTACCGCGGGCGCATCGACGACAACTGGCAGGAGCCGGACAAAGTGACGCGCCGGGAATTGAAAGCGGCACTGGAAGCCCTCGCTGCGGGCGATCCGGCTGCTGAAGAACAAACACCGTCCATGGGCTGTTCCATCAAGTGGAAATAAATCCGCCGCCACCCCCAACCGTAAAAGCACCGCGCAAATGGTGGTTCGTCCTCGCCGCCGTGCTCATGGTCGTGCTCATTTCCGCCGACCAGATCATCAACTTTTACATCGACCTGTTGTGGTTCGATCAGTACGGCTTCCTGTCCGTCATCTGGACCATGCTGACCGCGCAACTGGGACTGGGGATTTCCGCCGGAGCGCTGTTTTTCATCGTCACCTACGGCACCCTGAAATCGACCTATAAGAAATCGGCGCACCTGCCGGTGGTGCTGTCCGACCGCGTCCGCCGCGACGCGCCGTTTCTGCAACTCATGGCGGACAACCTGCGCCCGCTGGTGTTTTTCATCCCGCTGGTCCTCGCCATCATGACGGGATTGGTCTTCGCCCAGCAATGGGACGTGGTGCTGAAATTCATCAGCCAGGTTCCGTTCGGTCAGAGCGACCCAATTTTCAACCAGGATTATTCGTTTTACCTGTTCACGCTTCCGTTCTGGTCCATGGCCAAGGGCCTCGCCTGGCAGGCGCTGGTGATCATCGCCATCGGGGTCGTCCTCATTCATTTCCTGAAACAGTACATCACCTTCACGCCCAACGGGATCGTCACCTACCCCGAAGGGCGGCGGGCGATCTCCTGGCTGTTCTTTTTCGGCTTCCTGTTTTTCGCGCTGGACCTGTACATGAAGCGGTTCGACCTGATGATGGACGGCCGCACCAGCGTGGTGACGGGCATCGGCTACGCAATAGACTGGGGCAAGCTGCCGGCGATGAACCTGGCCCTGGGGCTGAGCCTTGCCGGCGCATTCATCAGCCTGCTCAACCGCAACGCCGCCAACCTGCGCAAACCCATTTTCACCGCGATCGGCGTCGCCGTTGTCCTGCTGGGCGGCAACCTTTACACCAACCTGCTGCAAAAATTCGTCGTCGACCCGAACGAACTCATCAAGGAAACGCCGTATATCGAACATTCCATCGCCGGCACGCGCACCGGATACGGCCTCGACCAGGTGGAGGAAAACGTCCTCACCGGCTCCAACAGCCTGACCGCCGACAGCGTCCAGCACAACAAAACCACCATCGACAATATCCGCCTGTGGGACCAGGAACCGTTGCTCGACACCCTGGGACAGCTCCAGGAAATCCGCACCTATTACCAGTTCCAGTCGGTCGACAACGACCGCTACACGATCAACGGACGCTACCAGCAGACGCTGCTGTCTCCGCGTGAACTGCTTTCGTCCAACCTGCCGAACCGCACCTGGATCAACGAACACCTCACCTTCACCCACGGCTACGGCGTCTCGCTCAGCCCGGTGAACCTGGTGACGCCGCAGGGCATGCCGGTGCTGGACATCAAGGACATTCCGCCGCGTTCCAACGTCGACCTGAAAATCACCCGGCCGGAAATCTACTACGGCGAACTGTCGAACGATCACGTGTTCGTCAACACCGGGACCAAGGAGTTCGACTACCCGGAAGGCGAGAAGAACGTGTACAAGAATTATCAGGGTTCCGGCGGCGTCGAGGTGGGTTCCTTTTTCCGCAAGGTCCTGATGGCCGCGCGGTTCAAGACGCTCAAAATCCTGTTTTCCGAGGACATCAAAAACGACAGCCGCCTGCTGGTTTACCGGAGCATCCAGGAACGCGTCCGCAAGATCGCGCCGTTCCTGCGATTCGACCGCGACCCCTATCTCGTGATCACGAAGGAAGGCAAGCTGGTGTGGCTGTATGACGCCTACACCGTCAGCGACCGCCTGCCCTACTCCGTCCGCGTGCGCGATTCGGAGGTCATCGGCGGCGAAGCCAACTACATCCGCAACTCCGTCAAGGTCGTCGTCGACGCCTACGAAGGCACCCTGCAGTTTTTCGTCGCGGACCCGAAGGACCCCATCATCCTCACCTACCAGCAGATGTTTCCGCAAATGTTCAGGCCGCTGGCGGAGATGGACCCGGACCTCAAGACGCACATCCGCTATCCCTCGGACCTGTTCGCTATCCAGACGCTGGTTTACACCGCGTACCACATGAAAACGCCGCAGGTGTTCTACAACAAGGAAGACGAATGGCAGATTCCGCAGATCGACGGGCGGCAGATGACGCCTTACTACACGATCATGAAGCTGCCGGGCAAGACCCAGGAAGAATACATCCTCATGCTTCCGTTCACGCCAAGGGGCAAACAGAACATGGCGGCGTGGATGGTGGCCCGCAGCGACGGCGAACACTACGGCAAACTGGTGGTGTACGCCTTTCCCAAGCAGAAGCTCATTTACGGTCCCAGCCAGATCGTCGCCCGCATCAACCAGGAAGCCGAAATCTCGCGCCAGATCAGCCTGTGGGACCAGCGCGGTTCGCAGGTCATCCAGGGCAACCTGCTGGTCATCCCCATCGAGGAATCGCTCATCTACGTCCGCCCGCTTTATCTGAAAGCCGACACCGGCAAAATCCCCGAACTCAAACGCGTCATCGTCGGTTATGAAGACAAGATCGCCATGGAACCGACGCTGGAACAGGCGCTGGCACGGATTTTCTCCGGCATCGAATTCGAACCGCGGGAAGATTTCAGGCAGGACGACACAGCCGAAGGAGAACCTCCGGTATCGGGGACAGCCGGGATGGTGTTGAGTCAGGAGGATTACGAAAAGATACGGGACTACCTCGACCGCGCGCTGGCGTCGCGCCGCAAACTCGACGAAGCGCTGACCGGGCACGAGCGTGATCTGGAATCGCTGAAAGACGCGTTGAGCCTGGCGCGGCCCGCCACCCCGCCCGCGCCGCCTGAAAAACCCACACAGCAGAAAGAAACATCACAGCAAGCCCCCACCGTTTCACCGCCGCAGGGCAACCGCACGCCTTAAATCACCAGCCTAAAAACACACACCCCTCCCCCTGAAAAGTTTCGGAAAAATAGTTGCAAAAAAAACACAGTTTCGGCTATCCTATACCTACCAGTCCCGTTTTTTTGAACATTTCGGCTGTTTGCCCTCACCTTTTGGAGGCGCCATGCGCTCACCCCTGCAAACCGGTTTCGTTTTATGTTCACTCACCCTGCTCCTTTCCGCCTGCACCGGAGGAACAGCGAGCGTCGTCCGCGCCAGCACGCTGAACGTGGAAATCACCACCCCTCCCAACAATGGCGCAGCGGACATCGCGGGATACACGATCGGCCTCGCCTTCGATACCGGGCAGGGAGTCACAGCCGGCGGGATTGGACTCGCAATGGATGGAAATCCGATTCCTACCAACTGCACGGTCGACGACGGAACCGCCGCCTGCCAACCCAGCGACGCCTATGGCCCCGGCTCGCACACGCTGACGGCCACAGTGACCGCGCCAAACGGAGCGACGGGTCAGGCAGATTCAACCTTTCAACTGTTACTCCTGCCACCCGACCCGGGCGAGGCGGGCAAGGCGACGCTTCTCGGCATCGACTCCGACAACGACGGCGTGCGCGACGACATCCAGCGCTACATCGAACTCAACTATCCAAACTCGGCCAAGACTCGTATGGCTCTACGGCAATATGCCAAAGCCACAAATAATGCCCTTAGAGATGCGAATGACAAAAGAAAATCGATAAACAACTCGTATCAAATGGATTACGCACAAGAGTGCCTCTCATATATCTTTAGAGAAACTGAAGGGAATTCCTTCTCTGCAATAAAAATTAGAAGAGCCTTACATGCGGAATTTTTAAATACATCTGAACGAACAACCAAGTATTTCGAATTCGACGAAAAACTGGGAGGCGAGGTATTTTCTACAACACCGTTAAAGTATCAAAATCGTTCCTGCGATTTTGATCTGTCCGCATTGCCCAACTAGGCTGAATTATTTCTTCACATTAAGGTTTTTGTTGGAGGAAAAACCATGAGATTTACCGTTGCCATTTTTTTCTTTTCCCTATTGTTGACTTTTCTTTCAATGGAATGCTTTGCTCAGCAGGAGCCCGTTCTTGCTTGTGAAGAAAAAAATATCAGTATCTTTTTTGTAAACGGAATTGCGACTGAAAAATCTGAAGCTAGGGATAATCAAATTATTCTTCAAGAAGCTCTACAAAGTAAAATCTCTACCGGCCAGTTGACACAGGAGCAGTTCGACAAACTGGAGTTTGACATCGCCTACAATCCGACGGGTGGGGTATTGCCGGACCTGGCGGAATCCATCGCCCAGGACCTGGAGAACAGTGTCGAGAATGTGTGGACGGGACTCTGGAAAGTTCTTTTTGGCTTCCCCGTGGAGTTGGGGTTGTTGAGCCAGGAGCAACGGGACGAAATCATCGAGAAGATCAAGGTCGCCACGCTGGGGCTGGTCGTCAACGAACAGGACCTCCTGCGCCATCTGGAGAAATACCGCAAATCGCTTCTCGAAGGCAAGAAGGTGTTGATGGTCAGCCACTCACAGGGCAACTTCTTCGCCAACGCCGCGTGGAACGTTCTTGCAACCGAGGCGGCGGTTCCCGACAGTCCCTTCACCACCGCGAGTTTTGGTATCGTCGGCGTGGCCACCCCGGCGGACCGCGTGGGCGGCAACGGCCTGTACTCCACGCTCGATCAGGACAAGGTCATCAACGCCGTGCGCACGGCCACCCTGCCCCCGGGAGTCCTTTCACCTCTGCCGCACAACGTGATCCTGCCGCCCGCGTTGGAAGACGTACTCGACCCGCCGCTGCACCACAGCTTCATCGACGCTTACATGCATCCGCAGTCCCCAGCCAGAGACATGATCCTGGCGCATGTGATCCAAGCCATCAACGGACTGACATTGCCCGAGCCATTGCTCGACACCGGCATCCTGAGCGCAACCTTCGTCACGGAAGAGGACCTGCAAATACAGGTACGGGAACCCGGCGGAGTCACCATAAGCGAATTCAACCTTGAGGGGATCGGCATGCTGGAAATCCTGCTGACTGAAACCCCGTTGCAGGGAGTGATTTTCACATTTCATTACACCGTGGCCTGCGCGGACATTGTCCCGGGTGTGTACGCCATTGATGTGCGCGATGGCGGGCGCACGAACCCGCCGGATGAGGTGATGCTGATCAAGGCCGCGGGGCAGGAGCAGACGTTCGGCGATATCATCGGCGAGGAGGGCATTCTCGACTGGCCCATAGCCGAAGTCACGGTGACGGACACCGAAGGCGAAGGCAATATCGCCGATTATAAATTCGAAATCACCCGCATTCCCTTCCCCACGCAGCCGCCTCCCCCACCGCCGCAACCTTGACTCCAGGGAACCATGGGAACCAAAACTGGAGCGGGAATATTCGGGGGCTTCGTTCGTGACAATCTGGAAAACCTGACCCGTCAGAAGGGGGGAGATAGCGGTCAGTCAGGAAATCGGGCCGGGCAGTTTTTCTTCATCTTCCACCGGCGTTTCGCCACCGAACAACTGGAGCTGGATCGGCTGCGGCCCCTCATCCGGGCTCACGGGATAGACCCCGTCGAAACAGGCGGTGCAGAAGTGCTCCCTGTCGTCCTGCATCACATCCAGCATGCGCTGCAGATCAAGGTATTCCAGCGAATCGGCGGTGATGAACTTCCGCGTCTCTTCAATATTGTGGCGCGAGGCGATCAACTCCTCCCGCGTCGGCGTGTCGATGCCGTAGTAACAGGGGAACAGGCTCGGCGGCGAACTGATACGGACGTGAACCTCCAGTGCCCCGGCCT
This sequence comes from Nitrospina sp., assembly GCA_020430445.1. Lineage (GTDB taxonomy): Bacteria > Nitrospinota > Nitrospinia > Nitrospinales > Nitrospinaceae > Nitronauta. Next base: position 2,611 of record JAGQJZ010000042.1, on the reverse strand, counting down.
CGCGCATCATCTTGACGATCTTGCGGCTGGTGGTGCCGCGCACGATCGAGTCGTCGATGATGATCACCTTCTTGCCCCGGATCAGTTCCTTCACCGCGTTCAGTTTCACGCGCACGCCGAAGTGCCGGATCTGCGCCTGCGGTTCGATGAACGTGCGCCCGACGTAATGGTTGCGGATCAGCGCCATCTCGAAGGGAATGCCGGACGCCTCGGCGTAGCCCAGCGCCGACAGGTTGCCCGAGTCGGGCACCGGCACCACGATATCCGCCTCAACCGGGGCCTGCCCGGCCAGGGTCTTTCCCATCTTCTTGCGCACGGAGTAAACCCACTCGCTGAACAGGAAGCTGTCGGGCCGCGCAAAATAAATATGCTCGAAGATGCACTTTTTCGATTCAACTCTCGGAAACGGGAAATAGGACTTCACGCCATCGGCGTTGATCAAGAGCATCTCTCCGGGTTCGACTTCACGGATGTACTTCGCGCCGATCAGGTCCATCACGCAGGACTCGGAGGCCACCACCGGCGCGCCGTCGACTTCTCCCAGCACCAGCGGCCGGAACCCGCGCGGGTCGCGGGCGGCGATGATCTCTTCCTCCGACATGAGCACGAGGGAATACGCGCCCTGCACCCGGCTGAGCGCCTCGGCGACGCGTTCGACAAAACTGTCGGCGTGCGACTGCGCGATCAGGTGGAGCACCACCTCACTGTCATTGGTCGACTGGAAAATAGAACCGGACTCAACCAGTTCCTCGCGGATGCCGTCGGCGTTGACCAGGTTGCCGTTGTGCGCCAGCGCCAGCACGCCGCGCGCGTAATTGATCACGCACGGCTGCGCGTTCTTGACCTGGCTCTCGCCCGCGGTCGAATAACGGTTATGGCCGATGGCCATGTCGCCGGGCAGACGGCGCAGGCGTTCGGTGGTGAACACGTCCGCCACCAGGCCCATGCCGACCTCGACCTTGACCTCGCCCCGGTCGGCGGCAGCGATACCGGCGCTCTCCTGCCCCCGGTGCTGCAGGGAATACAGCCCCAGGTAGGCGAGGTTGGCCGCCTCAGAGTGGCCGAAGATGGCCACCACGCCACACTCGTCATGAAATTTGTCCGAATCAACCCACACGGCTTGCATATTCTCCCAGCGAGGAGGTCCACAGCCGGTGCAATTCGGAAATCGCCTCGTCCATCACCGTCTCCCCGTTCAATTGAAACACCAGGCGCCCGCCCCCCACTGTTCCCAGCGGCGTGAACGGCACCTGAGCCGCCTCTGCGTTGTTAATCAGTTCCCCTTCGCGCTCCACCGGATAACTGACGACGATGCGCGACTGCGACTCGCCGAACCACAGCGCATCGACCCGGAGCGTCGACTCCAGATCCACCGTCGCGCCCAGTGGCGTCCCGGGCGCGGAAAACGCCGACTCCGCCAGCGCCACCGCCAGCCCGCCTTCGGAGCAGTCGTGCGCCGAAGCGAGCAAACCGTTTTCGATCCAGCCGAGGCACAACTCCTGAACGCTTTTCTCCAGGGCCTGGTCGAGTTGAGGCGGTTTTCCTTTCACTTCGCCGATCATCAGCTTCAGGTATTCGGTGCCGCCCAGTTCTTCAAGGTTCAGGCCGATCAGGCCGATGCGGTCGCCCGCGTTTTTGAATCCCTGGGTGCAGTGACGCTCGACGTTCTCGATCAGTCCCACAACCGCCACCGTCGGGGTCGGGAAAATCGCCTCTCCCTTCGTTTCATTATAAAGACTGACGTTACCGCTGACCACCGGAATGTCCCGGAAGCGGCACCAGTCGCCGAGACCGCGCACCGCCTGGGCGAATTGCCACATGATCTCCGGATTCTGCGGATTGCCGAAATTGAGGCAGTTGGTGACGCCGATGGGCCGCGCGCCGGAACAGACCACGTTGCGGCAAGCCTCGGCGGCGGCGATCTGCCCGCCGGTGAAGGCGTCCAGGTAGCCGTACCGGCTGTTGCAATCGACGGAAACCGCCAGCGCCTTTCGCGTGTCCGGCACGCGCAGGACCGCCGCGTCCGAACCCGGCAGCACCAGCGTGTTGAGCCGCACCATGTGGTCGTATTGCTGGAAGATGAATCCCTTGTGCGCGATGGTCGGCGAGGCCAGCAGCTTTTTGAGCGCTTCGCCGGGCGGAACCGGTTCCAGGCTGCCGAGGTCGAGCGCTTCGATTTCTTCAATATAACGCGGCCGCGCCGTCGGGCGCTCCACCGCGAGACCTCCTTCCACCACCGCCTTGACGGGGAGGTCGAGCACGGTTTGGCCATGCTGGGAGATCACCATGCGGTCGCCTTCGACCACACGGCCGATCACTTCGGCGTCGAGGTCCCATTTGCGGAACGTCTCCAGCGCTTCGTCTTCGCGCCCGGCCTGCACGACGAACAGCATGCGCTCCTGCGATTCCGACAACAGGATTTCGTAGGCGTTCATCCCGGGCTCGCGCATGGGCACGAAATCGAGATTGAGTTCCAGCCCCAGCCCGGCGCGGTCGGCCATTTCAAAAGAAGACGAGGTCAGCCCCGCCGCGCCCATGTCCTGCACGCCGACGATCCAGTCGAGTTTCATGCTCTCGAGGCAGGCTTCGAGCAGCAGTTTTTCCGTAAACG
>JAGQJZ010000041.1:22681-26909 GCA_020430445.1 Nitrospina sp. | reverse complement strand
TCACTCCCCGAAGGGAGCTTTCTCGTTCGACTTGCATGTGTTAGGCACGCCGCCAGCGTTCGTTCTGAGCCAGGATCAAACTCTCCAGTTTTAAAAATTCAAACCAGAAGTATTGATCTGGAATTGTAAACAATTGTTAAAGCACCCGCAAAACATGTTGGCGCCGTATTCACTTGTAAAAGATCAATACGGATAAAATCCGTAAATGGTATTCTGAGGAACAGCTTCCCGCTTACGAAAACGGCGGTAATGCTATTTTCGTTCCGGTAGGTATTCCGGTGCAACACCGGAATCAAACGATCAAGGTGTTGATCAGATGGACGAATATATATGGAATCGGTTAGCTTGGCAAGCTAATTTTTCACTTTTTTTAAAATAATTTGCAGGGCTCGGGAAACGCTGGTGCGTCTCCTGGGCCTCCTGATTTTTCAGACCCATAATCTATATAAAAACAATTACTTATGTGTTGGCTTGGTCCTGCCCGGCGGCGGCTTCCGGGTCTCCCGATGCGGGGCTTACCGGTTTTGCCTTCGGGGCGGGGGGCGTTTTTTCCGGCCGGCTCTCTATATATTTGTCAATCACGGACAAAAACTGGGACAGGTCGATGGGCTTGGTGAGGTAGGCGCTGAACCCGCAATCCAGCGCCCGTTTGATATCCTTGGCCATGGCATTGGCGCTGATTGCGATTACGGGAATGGTGTGAGTCTCGTCGTAGTTTTGCAGATGCTTCAAAACCTTGTACCCGTCCAGGTCGGGCAGGTTGATATCGAGGAGGATCAGGTCGGGCTTGTGGGTGCGCGCCAGTTCCATGCCGAGATGTGGATGGTGGGCCGAAAGCAGGTTTATTGAGGGCCGTTCATGTAGAATTTCTTCCACAAGCTTGAGGTTCGCTGGGTTGTCCTCAATGTACAGGAGAGTGCGCTGGCTCCTTTCCCTGTCCTGTTCGGACGCCGGTCCGCGAGCGGGCTTTTCCTGGAGCGCGGCAAAGTTCCGGGGGCGCGCGCTTTTGGGCAGTGTGATGAAAAAGCGGCTGCCCTGGCCCACGATACTGTCCACTCCCAGAGTGCCCTGCATTAATTTCATCAATTTCCTGGAAATGGCCATGCCAATTCCGGTGCCTTCGATTTCGTTGTTCTCTACTCCCAGGCGGTCAAACGGTTCGAAGACCTTGTTCAGTTTTTCCGGGGGAATTCCCATGCCGGTATCGGTCACTTCAACGCATTGTGTCTGGCGGTCCTTTTCAGTGGTGTTGATGGTGACGGTGCCTCCGGACCGGTTGTATTTGATACCGTTCGAGATGAGGTTCAGCAGCACCTGCTTGAGCCTGATTTTGTCCGCCAGCACATAGATGGAGCCGTTGCCTCCGACTTCATTGATCAAGGTGATGCCGTACTGTTCGGCGATCGGTTGCGTGACGGCGTAGATTTCATCCATGAGGTCCGCCAGACAGACGGGTTCGGGAGAGATGGAGATTCGTCCGGATTCGATCGTTGCCAGATCCAGCACTTCATTGATCAACTCCAGCAGATGGCGTCCGGCCTTGATGATCTGGTCGAGCCGCAATTTCTGGTTCTCGGAGAGGGGTTCGGTTTTGCTGGAATACACGAGCTGACTGAAGCCGAGGATGGCGTTCATGGGAGTGCGCAGTTCGTGGCTCATGCGGGTGAGAAATTCGGATTTGGCGGCATTGCTCTTTTCGGCTTCCCGCGTGGTTTTCTCCAACTCCTTCGTGCGTTGTTCGATCCGTTTTTCCAGGAACAGGTTGGCCTCGCGCAGTTTTTCCTCGGAACGTTTGAGTTCGGTGATGTCGCGGATGATTCCCGTGAAATAAGATTTGCCCTTGGAGACCATTTCCGTGACGCGCAGTTCCATGGGGAAGGTGGACCCGTCTTTCCGCAGGCCATCGAGAATCCGCATCATGTTGATGATCTTGGCATGGCCGGTCTTCAGGTAGTTCTGGATGTATTCATCGTGTTTCGATTGGTGGGGTTCGGGCACCAGGATCTTGACGTTCTTTCCGATCAACTCCTCGGGTTTGTAGTAAAACTGTTTTTTGACGGCCGGGCTGACGGTGAGAATGGTTCCGTTTTCATCGATGGCGATGATCGGGTCCCGCAGGCTGTTCATGATGGAATCGAGCCTGGCGGCGTGCGTCCGCCCTTCCTGCCGGGTGGCTTCGTTGCGCATCACCAGAATCCACGCCACGATGCTGGCGATCAGTAGCAGGCTGGCCATCCCGAGAAACCAGTTGGTCAGGGTATTGATGGGTGCAAAGGCCTCTTCGACGCTCATTTCAGTGGCCATGCCGAGTTGATGCTCTTCCAGCCAGGCCCAGACCCCAACCACAGGCGTTCCCCGGTAATCGCGGTAGCCTTCGAGATTCTCTCCTTTGTTTTTTGAAATGAGGGCTTTGGCCATTTGGTTGAGCGGCCATTGATCGGTCTTGTCCGCAGAGGTGATGGGGGCCTGCGTCAGGTCCCGGCCGGGATCCTTTATCTGTATGTTGAGGTGAGAGCTTTGGTTCCGGCCCAATAGGCCGATCTCCCGCAGGCTTTCATCAAACCGGCTGGGGCTGAGCAGGGTTCCGTTTTGATCGATCAGGTAGGTTTCGCCGGTTTTCCCGAATCTCCCGGCGCTCATGAAGCGCGAAAACTCGGTTTCGGGACGAATCCTGAATGCGAGAACACCGACGATTTCAGACAGGTTGTTGAAGATGGGAGTGGAGACGAGCATGGTGGTTTGCTCAAGCGGGGACTCCCCTTCAAGGTCGGGAATGGAAATTTCCGCCGGGAACGGATGGGAAATGACGGTTTCGCCGAGAATGGAGCGGTGAAAAAAACCGGAGCGTTTTTTGAGGTTGGATTTACCCATCGGTTCATCCAGGAGAGCCCCGACTTGCAGGCCCTTGGCATCGAACACGACGAATCCGACAAAGCCGTATTTGGCGCATGCCCTTCCCAGGTATTTCCTGAGCCATTGCAGGTCCGGATTGCTTCGCAGGTCTTTGAGGGATACGTTGGCGGATTCGGAAAACTCCAGCAGCTTCAGCAGGTGGGACCGGGTCGACGGTTCATTGGTCAATATCTGCGCGTCAATCCGGGTGTCATGCGTCCAGAGGCGGAAAGCCTCCTTGGAGGATTTGAGGGCGGCGTGAAGTTGCTGGCTCAGGTTTTCCTTTAACTTGTTTTCAACGGTTTCAACTCCCAACCAGCCCAGGCCGATAATCAACGCTATAAACATGAGCGCCATTACGGCTATTCTCGCCTGCCTGTTCACGGCTGCCGTCATTCGGGATTTCCGGTATTTTGAAAAAAAAGAAGCCAGACTTTTTGCTTCCGAACCAGATTTAGTATAAGGCCTTGGATTTCATTTGCAATATTTGTAAAGTTATAAAATTGCTGAATATTCAACCGGTTCGCGGGACACTGGAACAGCGAAATGCCCTGCGATCAAAGAGGTTGAGTTTTGCGGTCTTATAGACAGGCTGGAGACGAAGTTTCCATCTGTTCCTGTACTGTGTGGACAGGCGGAGGGAGGAGAGAACAGTGGGCTTGTGTGAAAGAATGCGGAGGCGTTCTGCTTTTATTTTTCCCCGGATTTTTGTTCCATCTGGTAGCTCATGAGTGTGTAGAGCTTTTGATAAAGGCCGGGATGAGACATCAACTGTTCATGGGTCCCGGTTTCGATGACCCGGCCCTGATCCAGCACTATGATTTTATCGGCGTTGTGGATGGTGGACAGCCTGTGCGCGATCACAAATGAGGTCTTGCCCTTCATCAACCGGTCGAGCGCTTCCTGGATGAGCAGTTCCGACTCGTTGTCCAGCGCCGAGGTGGCTTCGTCGAGAATCAACATGCGGGGGTTTTTTAAAATCGCCCGCGCGATGGCGATGCGCTGGCGCTGCCCGGCCGAAAGCCGGATCCCCTTTTCCCCAACGATGGTTTGATAACCGTCGGGACATTCCAGAATGAATTTGTGCGCGTTGGCGGTTTTCGCGGCCTCGATCACTTCCTCTTCCGTGGCGCCATCGCGGGCGTAGCGGATGTTTTCCTCAATCGTACCGCCAAACAGAATCGTCTCCTGCGGGACGAAGGCGATTTGCCGCCAGTAGCTGGTCATCTGCGCCTGCCGGATGGGGGTGTCGTCGACGATGATTTCACCCTGGGTCGGGTCATAAAAGCGGTGCAGCAGCGAGACGAGGGTGGATTTCCCGGCGCCGCTTGGGCCA
>JAGQJZ010000041.1:0-22586 GCA_020430445.1 Nitrospina sp. | reverse complement strand
GGGAAGGTCCCGCACCTCGCCCTCGGTGTCGAGGATCTCAAAGATGCGTTCGCTCGCTCCCAGCCCTTCCTGGATGCGCGTGTACAGGCGGGCGAAACTGCCCATGGGGCCGGCGATGATGGTGGCGTACAGGATAAACGCGATCAGTTCACCGGGGCTGATGTTGCCGCTGATGACCTCGTGCCCGCCGTACCACAACAGCGCCAGGGCGGTGGTGAACGAGATCAGGCCGATGGTGGGGCCGAAAAACGCCGAGATGGCGACGCGCTTTTTCGCCGACTGGAAACTGTCCTCGACGGCATCGGAAAAGCGGTCCATCTCCAGCCCGTCGCGCACGAAGGATTTCACCACGGGAATGCAACTGATGTTTTCCTCGACAATGGTGGTCGAGGTGGCCAGCTTGTCCTGTATTTCTCTGGAAAGCTGGCGCAGGCGGCGGCCGTAGGTGCGGGCGTACAGGACCAGGATGGGGAGCAGGACGAGGATGGTGAAGGTCAGCTTCCAGTTGAGGTAGACGATGATGACGATGCCGCCGAGCAGGCGGATCGACTGCTGGATCACGGTTGCGGGAAGGTCGGTGATGAAGCCCTCGACCGTGGTGACGTCGTTGGTCAGGCGCGAGAGGATTTCCCCCGTGCGCCGCTTCACGAAGAAGCTGAGCGACAGGGTGTGCAGGTGGTTGAAAATTTTCTTGCGGAAATCGGTGATGACCCGTTTTTCCGTGAGGTCGAACAGGTAATTGTGCGCCGTGGAGAACACCATCTGCACAATGAACAGGCCGAAGATCGTCCACGCCATGCTGTTGAGCGCGTCGAGGTCTTTCTGCACCATGACGACATCGACCAGGTCGCGTACGAACATGGGAACGATGAGGTTCGTCGCCGAGGCGACGATGAGAAACAGCGTTCCCCACAACAGGGCGCGTTTGTAGGGGATCAGCAGCCTTCCCAGGCGTTTTAATGATTTCATGGAATCCGGTGGTGATTGAAAAGGGAGTATCATACCGCCTGTCCGCCTGTGTGGGAAAAAAATAATAACCGTGTGGGGAGTATCAGTTAAAATGCGGGCGGTAAAAGGGTGATTGAGAAGGAGAGGGTGGTTGGACAAGCTGCTCGTCATTTTAAAGGACATCAAGGTTCAGCACACGATCTTCGCTCTGCCGTTCGCGGTGATGAGCGCGTTTCTGGCGGCGGAGGGGCTGCCCACCGGGCGGCAACTGTTCTGGATCGTCATGTGCATGGTTTCGGCCCGCAGCGCGGCGATGGCGTTCAACCGCATCGCCGACGCGCGCATCGACGCGGTCAACCCGCGCACGAAGGGCCGGGCTCTGCCTTCGGGCGCTGTCAAGGCGGGGACCTACTGGACGTTTCTGATCGCCGCGTCGGCGGTGTTCATCGTGTCCGCCGGGATGCTGAACCGGCTGGCGTTGATGTTGTCGCCGTTGGCCTTGATCATCGTGTTTTTTTATTCGCTGACCAAGCGGTTCACCTGGTCGTCGCATCTGTTTCTGGGGCTGGCGCTTTCGGTCGCGCCGGTGGGGGCGTGGGTGGCGATCCGAGAGGAGATTTCGCTGCTGTCCATGGTGCTCGGCGCGGCGGTGATCTTCTGGCTGGCGGGATTCGATATCCTCTATGCCTGTCTGGATGTGGAGAACGACCGCCGGCACCGGCTCAACTCGGTTCCCCAGCGCTTCGGCGTGGACCGCGCGCTGAAACTGGCCGGTGGATCGCATGTGGTGATGGTGGTCTTTTTACTGGGACTGCTCATATCGCCGCTGCTTGGGTGGTTTTATTTTACCGGCGTCCTGCTGGTGGCGGGACTGCTGTGGTACGAGCACTCGCTGGTCAAACCCAATGACCTGACCAAAGTGAACATCGCTTTTTTTAACGTTAACGGAGTGATCAGCGTTCTGCTCATGGCCACGGTGATCGCCGACTGCATGTGGCTGCAATGACTCAAACTAAAAAGACAGGCCCCGAATCGCAGGGCCGAAAGATCATGATCATCACCCAGGACCCCGTGGCCCGGGAATTGATGCAGAAAAAATACCGGCGTCAGATCAAACCCTCGAAAAAAGTTTACGACCGGAAAAAGCAACGGCAGGCGGCGCGGCGCGTTGTATCGGAATAGTGATCCGCCCGGCCTGCGGGGGTTGGAATCGCCGGAAAACCTGTGATACGATTCCCAGTCCAGTTTGAAAACGGCACCTCAACAGGGAACTGAAAACGACATGTTTGATTATCTCGATCCATCACTGAAAAATATAGAATGCAAGGTGGACGCTGGCGAACGGCTGTCTTTCGAGGAGGGAGTGACTCTTTGGAAGACGCCGGACATTCTCGGCGTTGGCCATCTGGCCAACCGGGTGCGCGAGCGGATGAATGGGGACAACACGTACTTCATTCACAACCGCCATATCAACCCGACCAATATCTGCATTCACAGTTGCCAGTTTTGCGCATTCGGCGTGAAGGAAGACCATCCGCACGCCTACATGAAATCGCTTGAGCAGATTTTCGATGACGCCGCCGCTTACAACCGCGGCAAGGTCAGCGAGTTCCACATTGTCGGGGGCCTGCATCCCGACCTGCCGTACTCGTATTACCTCGACATGGTGAAAGGGCTCAAGCAGCGGTTCCCCGAGGTGCACATCCAGGCGTTCACGGCGATCGAACTCGGCTACCTGGCGGAGTTGGCGGGCAAGCCGTTGGAGGACACGCTGGCGGAGCTGTACGAGGCCGGGCTGGGGTCCATCCCCGGAGGCGGCGCGGAAATATTCGCCAAACGCGTGCGCAAAAAAATCTGCAACGAAAAGCTGACCGGCGAAAACTGGTTGCACGTTCATGAAACCGCGCACGGCGTGGGACTCAAAAGCAACGCCACCATGTTGTACGGCCACCTGGAGACGGTTGAGGAACGGGTCGACCATCTGGTGCGGCTTCGGGAGTTGCAGGACCGCACCGGCGGTTTTGTGACGTTCATTCCGCTGGCGTTTCATCCGGAAAACACGGTGCTGAGTTTTCTGCCCTCCACTTCGGGCCAGCTCGACCTCAGGGCGCTTGCGGTGTCCCGGCTGATGCTCGACAACTTTCCGCACGTCAAGGCGTTCTGGATCATGATCACACCGGCTATCGCGCAACTTGCCCAGTCTTACGGGGCGGATGACATGGATGGAACGGTGGTTGAGGAAAAAATCATTCACGCCGCCGGAGCCACCACCGATCAGATTTTTCACCAGAACACTATCATCCAAATGATAGAAGAAGCCGGACGCATCCCCATGGAACGCGACACCCTGTACGAGGAAACCCACGCGGTCACGGCTTGAACGATCGGGGAAGGCCTGATGACTCGCAACAGGGCGCGACCTGTTTTTATTTTCACTTGACAGGTACCGGTCCGGGCTTTCTACTTAAATAAGAAGATCGGAGGAGGCCGGACTTCGAACGTACTTCCAGGCTGGCCTGCGGTTTTACAACCCGATAACCTTTGTGATGGGGACTGATATGGGTTATGAGGCAAAAAAGGTTCTGGTGGTGGACGATTCTTCGGTAATGCGTCAGATCATCAAGAATACATTAAAACAGTTGGGGTTTGGGGCGGACAACCTGGCCGACGCGGAAGACGGCTCAATGGGACTCAAACGTGCGACTGAAGGGGGGCTTGACCTGATTATCTCGGATTGGAACATGCCGAAAATGACAGGGATCGAATTTTTAAAGGCGGTTCGGGCCGACGGTAATATCAAAGGCACTCCGTTTCTGATGGTGACCTCCGAAGCAGACAAGGACAAGATTGTGGAAGCGGTTCAATCCGGTGTGAGTCAGTACATTGTGAAACCGTTCAACGCCAATCAGCTTGAGGAGAAGATCAAGGCTATCTTTAAGTAGGTCCCGGACGTTTTCGTCGAATACCGCTAGAGGACTCACCTCGATGAAAAAGGCACCTTCCTTTGGGGAGGTGCCTTTTTTGTTGGCGTCTCGAGCGGAAGACCTGTTCTGAACCTGCCGTGTTCCTCTTGGATAGATTCGGACGAGCCCGGGAAACATCTCGCCCCGAAATATTTTTCCGCGGCGGGGTTTGTGGAAAAGCTGTTGAAAAAGAAGAATTTTCAGGTTGACATTTTTCGCTGTTCCATTTCTATTAAAGATAATGGGTAAAACCTATAGCCCTTTTAATTAAAGGCTTATGGCCCCGGTCCGGGGTCGGGAACCCGCTGCGGAAGGGACCTTGTTTTTGAGGCGGGAGGAAGGCATAACCGGTTGATTTTACCGACCACAACCTATCAAAGGGGAACGCCATGCCGTATGAATTCAAAACAGACTCGATACCCGAAGAATTGGCGGCCTGTGTCAACAATTCCGTTCTGAGCATATTTGAAACCATGTTCGGAAAGGCGCCCGTCTCTGAAGACGCGTCTTCCAATTCCGCGGGCGAGGGAGTGGTGGGGATCATCTCCTTTGTCGGGGATATCACCTGGTTGCTGATGGTCACCCTGCCGAAGAAATCCGCGGAGAGCCTGGCATTCAAGTTTGCCGGTTTTGATCTGGCTTACGACAGCCCTGAAATGGGCGATGTTGTGGGCGAGTTGGCCAATGTCCTGGCGGGAGATATCGTCGCGCGCCTGGCCAATGACGAGGTCAAGGTGGCCATGTCCCTGCCGACCATCATGAAAGGGCACAATGTGGAGCCGCTGTTGCCCCGGGGGGTTCCCAGTCACATGATGCAGTTCACTCTGGATGACGATGAGGTGTTCGTGAAAATCGCCGGAGCGCGTGAAGGGTTGGGAAAACGGCCGGGGACCTGATCCTGGCCGCCTGCTGAAACTGTTTTATTCGTGTTGAGTATTCCGTTGTGGTTTTTTACCGATGGTTTTTGCAGATATGAATGATGGTTTGCCCGATCTGGTCGAGCGGTAGAATTTTTTCCGCCAGACCGGCGTGGGCGACGTATCCCGGCATTCCCCAGACGACGCTGCTCTGCTCGTCTTGAACCAGAATCCTCCCTCCCTTTTCATGGATCACCCGGGCCCCCTTCAGTCCGTCCTGTCCCATTCCGGTCAGGATGACGCCGAGGAGTTTGGGGCCGAACAGATCCGCTACGGACCGGAACAGAACATCGACTGCCGGCCGGCAGGAGTTTTCCGGAGGCCCCTGATTGGCCTTGGTGAGCAATCGGGTCCCATTGCGTTCCACCGTCATGTGAAAGTCCCCTGCCGCGATAATCGCGCGGCCCGGCTTCACTTCCATTCCTGGGGAATTCTCCAGAATTTCAATGTTGGATTTGAGGTCCAGCCGCTCCGCCAGCAATTTTGTGAAATGGGGCGGCATGTGTTGCACGACCAGGATCGGTACCGGAAAATCCTTCGGGAAGGTGGGCATCAGTTCGGACAGGGCGTTGGGGCCGCCGGTGGACACTCCGATGACGACGCAATCGATCCGGTTCGGGGTGACGGGTATTTTGGTGAGGGCCGGAGGCGCTGTTGGTTTTAGAACTGTGCTTGCGGGGGTGGCCGATGCCGTGGGCGCGCTGGCCGGTTTTTTGACCCGCCGCGCGCAAATGTTTTTTATCTTGGGGATCAGGTCGTCCTTGATCTGGTCCTGGCCCCCGACGTTGTTTCCCAGGTTGGTGGGTTTGCCGGTGTAGTCCACCGCTCCCCGGGCCAGGGCGTCGAGAGTGGCCGCCGCGCCCTTTTGCGTCAGGGTGCTGAACATGATGACCGGGATTTCGGGGAACTGCTTTTTCAGATGGTCGAGCGTCTCCAGGCCGTCCATCTCCGGCATTTCCATGTCCAGCGTGATGATGTCCGGTTTCAGGAGGGGAACTTTTTGCAGGGCGATCTTGCCGTTCGAGGCGGTTCCCACGACTTCAAGAGCCAGATCCTTGCTCAGGGAATCCGAAACAATCTTCCGGATCACCACCGAGTCGTCCACCACCATTACTTTAATTCTGTCCATTGTGTCAGGTGCCGAATAACCGTTTTCTCTAAGGAAAGTTCCCGTAACATCCGAAAAGATTGTGGAAAAGCTCAATCATTTGTTCCAACAGGGTAATGGATATTTCACGTTTCCGCCACCTGAAACTGAATCTGTAAACAACCGTTTATTTTAAGAAAAAAGCATGACATGCAGAGTGTGCGGGGGCACTTCCCCGCTGTATTACGAAAACGGCCGGCAGTTTTTCCGTTGCTCCGCTTGCGACTTTATTTTCTCCGATCTGGCGGTTTCCCGGAGGCAGGAGGAGCAGCATTATAAAGGCCAGTGGGGGCTGGCGGAACCACAGAGCTGGCGCTCCAAGGCGGAACTGCTGCTGAATTTGATTCTGGCAGTACACGGACCCGCGATCGATCCTGGACTTTGGATCCGGCTGCGGCGGCCTGACGGAAGCTCTCAGGGGACTGGGGATTTCCACGACTCCGCTGGAACCGATGATCCACGGGTTTTTAAAAGACCAGCATTACGCACAGCCTTTTGACGCTATCGTCGGGGTGGAAGTCATCGAACACCTGCCGGACCCTTTGGGCGAACTCCGTGAACTGGAGAAGGTCCTGGCTCCCGGTGGCGTCATGGTGTTTTCAACCTTGCTGACCAATCCCTTCATCGACCACCCGCAAAGCCGTGAACTGTTTTCTGACTGGTGGTACAAAGACGATCCCACCCATGTCGGGTTCTTCAGCAACCGGACGCTCGATACCCTGTCGAGAATTCGCAATTATGAAATCGATGTTTTCGCCGACAAGCTGTTTGTGATTCGTCAAAAACGGGTTGAAACGAGTCCCTGACCCGCCCGCCACGCCTTCTCCCATTCCAGACCTTCTTTGAGACAGTTCCTGGAAAAGTTCTTTCAAAAATCAGATTTCCGCGTATTCCCTGTGTGTTTCAAAATGAAGCATCCCTGGTTTTTGCTGTCCTTTTATTGGGCGTTTCCTGCGAACGCTTTTGGGACCGCCGCTGGCCGCACGGGTGTGAAGACCGGTCGTAGATCCTGATAACAAAACGCTTTTCCCGCTTGTTCCGGCGTTTGGCACGGCCTTTGAACTATGAGTTACAGGTTCACGAGGAACCCGAAGCCAAAGGAGCGTTTCATGAACAAGGTCGAAAAGTTTAAAAAAGAAAAAGACAGTCTGGAAATCAAAAACGATCTGGCCCGTTTTGCGCAGGAAGGGTGGGAGTCCATTTCAGAAGACGATGTGCAGCGCCTGAAATGGTACGGCCTGTTCCTGCGGAAGCCGACACCGGGATATTTCATGCTGCGCGTTCGAATTCCCAATGGCCTGACCTATTCCCATCAGGTCAAGACTCTGGCGGATATTGCGGACACGTATGGCAATGGCGTGATCGACATCACCACCCGGCAGCAGGTCCAGTTGCGCCATCTCCGGATTGAAAATATTCTGATGGTTTTTGAAATGATGGACGCCGTCGGCCTGACCTCCCTGCAGACCGGCATGGACAATGTCCGCAACATCATGGGGTGTCCTGTCGCGGGTTTGCAGTCCACCGAGGTGCTCAACGGCTTTCCGCTGGTGGCGGCCCTGAACCAGCATATTCTGGAAAATCGTGAGTTCACCAATCTGCCGCGCAAGTTCAACATGGCGGTCACCGGATGTCCGCACAACTGCATTGAAGCGGAAACGCAGGACCTGGCGCTGGTTCCGGCGCGGAAGGTCATCGATGGAGAAGAGGTCACCGGCTTCAACATTCTTGCCGGAGGGAAGCTGGGTTCCGGTGGTTATCGCATCGCCACGCCGCTGGATATTTTTGTCCGGTCCGAAGATGCGGTGGAGGTGTGCGACGCCATCATCCGTCTCTACCGGGATTACGGTGACCGTGAAACCCGGACGGCCAACCGCTTTGCTTTCCTGGTGGAAGAATGGGGGGAAGAGCGTGTCCGGGCGGAGGTGGTGAAGCTGCTGAAACGTCCGCTGCAGACCGCCGGTGAAGACGCCCGTGAAATAAAAAAGAACGACCATGTCGGGATATTCCGCCAGAAGCAGCCGGGGATGAACTATGTCGGCCTTAAGGTGGTGACCGGGCGCATCACCGGAAAAAGCTTTCGTGAGGCGGGCGAACTGGCCGAACGTTATGGCAATGGCGACATCCGCCTGACCCCGAGCCAGAACCTTGTTTTGCCGCATGTGTCGGACAAAAAACTGGGCGACCTTCTGGAAGAGCCGCTGCTCAAGGAATTGCTGTACGCGCCTTTCGGCATGACGCGGCATCTGGTCAGTTGCGTGGGCTCGGATTATTGCAGCATGGCGACGATTGAAACCAAATCCCGCGCGGTCCAGGTTTCCCGGGAACTGGAGAAAAAGCTGGACGACGCCACGCCGCTTTCCATCCACTGGTCGGGTTGTCCGGCGGGTTGCGGCAACCACCTCGTCGCCGACGTCGGACTGCTGGGGAAGAAGGCCCGCGTGAAGGGAAAGGTGGTCGATGCCGTCGACATCTACGTGGGAGGGCGCACGGGCCCCAATCCGGCGCTCGCCACGCGCATCATGGAAAACGTGCCCTGCGATGACCTGGCGGATGTGCTCAAGCACGTGGTGCCGTATCACACACGGGAAAAAATGCATCCCGTGCGCCGGAAACGGAAACCCCGTTCGGTGCGTCTGCCGGATGAAGAAGAGCCGCCCGGAAATATCCGGGTCATCCCCGTTGCAATGGGAAGCGCTTAACACTCAATCAGGAGAGCAGGACCATGTTTGGCAACGAAATCGACACGCTTGTGCAGGGCTCGAGGAAAAAAATCCAGTACCTGGAGGCTTCTCCCGGAGGGTATTTTCTTCTTTCCTGCCTGGCGGGAATTTACGTGGGCTTTGGCATTGTTCTGATTTTTTCCATCGGCGGCCCCATTCAGGCGGCGGGCGCGGGGGCCTGGTTGAAACTGATCATGGGAGCGAGTTTCGGTATCGCCCTGAGTCTGGTGATATTCGCCGGGTCCGAGCTGTTCACCGGCAACAACATGACGCTGACCGTGGGCGCGCTTCAGGGCGCCGTCCGCTGGCAGGCGGTGTTCAGGCTGTTTCTGTTGTGCTACCTCGGCAACCTTGCCGGCTCCCTGTTCCTCGCCTGGCTGGTGGTCGAATCCGGGAGCCTGTCCTCCGGTGCCGTCGGGCTTCTCCTGGACGTTGGAGAAAAGAAGATGACCGCAGGCGCCTGGGCCCTTTTCCTGCGCGGCATCCTGTGCAACTGGCTGGTTTGCCTGGCGGTGTGGACGTCCGGACGGATCAGCGGTGATGCCGGCAGGCTGATCATGATTTTCTGGTGCCTGTTCGCCTTCATCGCTTCCGGTTTCGAACATTGCGTCGCCAACATGACGGTTCTTGGAATGGCGTTGTTCCTGCCGCACGGAGACCTGATCTCGGTTGCCGGAATGGGGCACAACCTGTTGTGGGTGAGCCTGGGCAATATTGTCGGTGGGGCGGTGTTTGTCGGTATCGTCTACTGGTACGCCAGCCTTCCCGGCGCGGCGCAGGAGCAGGCCCTGCCCTCGATAGAGGGCGCGGAAGCGGTGGGGACGAAAGCGTCCTGAACGCCCGGCGGGGGAAGGGGCGGTCTTGAGTTTTTTTTCGAAACGGTCGAAAAGAAACCCGACTCACTAATGCTCCCGCTTGAAACCGGCTTGGAATCGCGGGACCCCTGCGCGATAATCAGACCATGCCCACAGCCTTGGACGTTCCCTGGAGTTGTTATCAGAGATTGCCGGCCCAAAAACCGGCAACACCGCTCCAGGTCAGGGTCCCCTGTCCCTTTTGCGGTGGGGGTGACGCAGGCGGGGAATTGCTCCGGCTCGACGACTTCCAGTGTTTTGAAGACCGGGATGGTTGCAACCGGATCACCCACCGTGTGGTCTTCTGCAAACAGTGTGGACAGGTGCACACCGATCCCTGGCTGACCCGGGACGCGGCCCGTGGCTTGCTGGCCAAGGCCGGGGCCAGTTACGGTCACTGTGATCCGGAAGAGCGGGTGGCCTGGGTGCTGAGCCGGGTGCCCGGTGTCCGGTCGGTTCTGGACCTGGGGTGCGGCGATGGCTCCCTGCTGGGAGGATTTCCGCCTTCTCTCGACCGGTACGGGATCGACTCCGATGCGCATCTGGTTTCAATTGCGCTAAAAACCCACAAGAAAATCACCTTCCGGCATCACGACCTGGAAGACGCATTTGAAATCCCACAAGCCGATGTCATCATGTTGTTCCATCTCCTGGAACACGTGACCGATCCGCGTAATTTGTTGACCCGCATCCGCCAGGCCGCGGCAGAAACCACCCGGCTGGTGGTCGAGGTTCCCATCCTGGACCGGGCGATTGAAACCCAGGGGCCGGACCTGTGCGGCTTTTTTTCCATCCCCCACCGGACGCATTTCAGCCGCCACACTCTGGACCGCATGCTATCGCATTGCGGGTGGCAGGTCGAACAGCGTACCGACCTTGCGGGCAATGGCTACCGTGTCCTGGCGCGGCGGGCGGAACCTGTTCGGCAGGTTGCGGAACCGGTCCAGGTGGAGCGGGAGCGCCGCCTCGCCCTTGAGTACGCCGAGTATCGCCGGAATTCGATTGCGGCGGTTTGTGAAATCCTGCAGGACCTTCCTGAACGGTGTAATATTATGATCTGGGGAGCGGGCCATCACACCGAGTTTCTGGCCGCTCTGACCCCGCTGTTCACGCCGCAGCGCCGCTTTGTCATTGTGGACCGTGATCCCTTGAAAACGGGGATGCGCATTCACGGGATTCCAGTGCTGACGCCGGATGCTGTTCCCGCCGAATACTGGAGGGAAGGGGAGGACAGGATCCTGATTTCCTCGTACACCTGGCAGCATTCTATCTATCAGGGCCTTGTGGCTAAAGGGACCGCGCCTTGCAGAATATTCCGTCTCTATCCTTGAAGAAGATTCTCCGTTCATGCGTATTCTCCTGACGGCCAACGGATCGCCCTGGACCCGCAACCGTGGAGGCGGCACCCTGGCCGTGCACCACCTGGCGGAAGCACTTGCCGCACAGGGGCACGCTGTCACTGTTCTTTATGGGAGACGGCCCGGCGACCCGGCTCCCCCCACGTTGCCCTATGAAACCGAGTGGGCGCACTTCTACCAGGTGGCGACGCTCAATCTGAATATTTTCTCATTCAGGAAAAAGCTGGCGCGTCTCATCCGGTCCCAAAAATTTGATGTGGTGCACGGCAACGCGGAAGAGGCGCTGTTTGCTCCCGCGCTTTGCCGGAAGGCGGGTGTTCCCTTTTGTTATACCTCCCACGCCAATTACCTGCCGCCGGTTGGCATCCTGCGCGGGATGCTCCGCCCGATTCCATTTTTAAAATCTGTCAATGCGTACCTGGAGCGGGAGACGGCCCGTCAGGCCGATCTTGTTTTCACCTTCAGCCGGTTTTCGGAAGGGTTGGTGGCGCGTGCCCTGGGCCGAGAGGTCGCCGGGCGCATCCGGGTGATCCGGCCGGGAATTGATCCCCGATGGCGGTTTCTGGGGGAGACGGCAGACATAAAAAAGCAGATTCTTTTCTGGGGGCGGATGGCGGAACAGAAAGGCGTGGATCTGTTGCTCCGCTCTTTCCAGCGTGTCCGGGAGAGAATAAAAGACGCCACTCTCGTGTTGGTGGGGGAAGGCGCTTGCCGGGCCGCGTATGAAAAACTGTCGGAAACGCTGGGTGTCGGCAGCGGCGTCCAGTTTCAGGGATGGAAGGATGTCGAGGGTATCCTTGGTCTCGCACAGGAAAGCGCGGTGGGGGTTTTCCCTTCGCGCATAGAAAGTTTCGGCCTGGCGGTTGCCGAGGCCATGGCCACGGGACTGCCTGTGGTCGCCACCCGGGTGGGGGCTTTGCCGGAAATCATAGAGGATGGGCGCACAGGCCGACTGGTGGAGCCGGAGGATGTTGACGGTCTTGCCGAATGCCTGGTTGCGATATTGCAAAATCCCCTGAAATACCGGGAATGGGGGGTGAAGGCCGGACCGCTTGTCGCTGAAAAGCACAACTGGGAGCATGCCGCGGGTGAAACCCTGAAGGCCTACGGCGAGCTTTTGTCGGGAGAATGCGACGGGATTCGTTGATCACATACTGATTGCTTTTTTCCGGTTTCCCATTATATTGACTACTAAAGTTGACTTAATCCCCAGGAGGCGTATGCAAATTTTAAGAGATTATATGACCGCTCCCGTAATCAGCATTGCCCCGGAAGCCAATATTTATGAAGCCGCGAAGCTCATGGCGGAAAAAAGTATCGGCAGCCTGCTGGTCAAGGAAAAAGACGATTACACGGGGATGATCACGCGTTCGGACATCATCAACCGCGTTTTGGGGGAAGGCAAGGATCCGGGCGAAATGACAGTGGGGGAGGCCTGCACCCGTCCGCTTCTGACCATGGATTACCTGCTGACGGTTGACGAGACCCGGGATAAGTTGATGCGCAAAAATGTCAAAAGACTGGCCGTGACCGAGCAGGGCAAAGTGGTGGGAATATTCACATACAAGGATTTGATGAAAACCTGATCTGCCGGTCGGGACTGAATAAAAATAAGATGAAAAAAGGCCGCCCATTTGGGCGGCCTTTTTTTATTCCATATTTTTCCCGAGGAAAAAGAACATGCCGAGAACTGCGAGTCCTGCGGCGATCCCGAGAAAAATCATGCCACTGTTAGACATATCCAGCCATTCCATTTTGACACCTCCCTTTTAGTTGAGCGGGGGCCTTAACGGAAAACGCTCAAATCTTTCCTAAATAACATGTGGACCCCTGAAGAAGTTGTCAAGGGGGCGGGGATGAAAAAGCTAGAAAACCAGATCGTCCGGCTGGATCTCTTTTGAACAGGCGATCGAAAACTCATTGCCCAGGTTGGGTTTGTTGTACCCGGGTTCCACTTTTGATTGCATACCGAAAATTTGTCCGCCGGTTTCCGCGACAAGCACATGACCGGCGGCGATGTCCCATTCCTGGGACCGGCTGGAGATGACGCACAGGTTGATCTGGCCCTGGGCGAGACGGGGCAGGCGCACCGCGGAACTCATTTTGATGCATTCGTCGATGCTGTTTTGCCTGGAAAAACTCTCCAGCATGGAGTTGTCGTGCAGCAGGCTGCGGGCCAGTACTTTTCCCTTGGCTATGGACAGAGGGAGGGCGTCGGTCTGTTGTCCGGAACGTTTCCACGCGCCCTGGCCGGTTTGACCAAAAAAGAGTTCGCCCATTGCTGGCAGGGCCACAACCCCCAGCACCGGCTTGTTGTTCTGGATCAGGGCGACGTTGATCGTGAACTGGTCATTTTGGGCGATAAAATCCTTGGTGCCGTCCAGAGGGTCCACCAGGAAAAAGTGCGTCCAGTCCCGGCGCGTGGAATGCGGGGGCAGGTCCCCTTCTTCCGAAAGGACAGGGTAGCCAAATTCTCGTTCCAGTTCCCCTGAAATGAATTCATGAGAAATGAAGTCGGCGCGGGTCACGGGCGAGCCGTCTGCCTTGGTCTGGGTCCGCAAGTCGCCGGATTTATAAACCTGGAGAATGCGGTCTCCGGCTTCCTGGGTGATTTCGATGATTTTTTCCAGCATGCGGGATTGGGGGAAATTCATTGGCAGGTCACAACGCGGCGCATCGGACGCTTTTCAGCATAATTCTTTTGATCCCGCCGAGTCAAATTTGAATTCATTATTTCACGGCTTGCGGCTAAAATTGATTTCCATGAAATATCTGCGCATGTACAGTCTGGTAGTCGTCGGTTTTATTGCCGTGATCGGTGTCCGTTCGCTGGTGCGGGGCGTGAATCTTTTCCCCAGAGCCTGGGACAATATCGGGTCCAATATTCTCTGGTCGGTCGCGGCGTTCCTTTTTCTTGTGCGTATGGAAGAGAGACGAGAGCGCCAGAAGCAGAACAATTCCTGACGATTGCTGAAACAGCATAAAAAAAGAAAAGGGCCATGCCCGGAGGGCATGACCCTTTTTGTTTCACTTTATCAGGGATAGAGGCAAGGCCGGTTTCAGTTCAGGCTCTCCACAATCCCATTGAAGGTGGAACTGGAGCGCATTCCAGCCGCGACCTTTGCCGGGTCGGGGCGGAAATAGCCGCCAATGTCCACCGCTTTGCCTTTTGCTGCGTTCATCTCGTCAAAGATTTTGTCCAGGTTGCTCTCCAGATTCTGGGCAATCGGGCCAAATTTTTCCTTGAGCGCGGCATCGTCGTTCTGGTTGGCCAGTTCCTGCGCCCAGTAGAGCGACAGGTAAACGTGCGTTCCGGCATTGTCGAGCTGGCCCACTTCGCGGCCGGGAGACTTCTTGTTCTCCATCAGTTTGCCGGTGGCGCGCTCCAGCGTGTCCGCCAGAACCTGGGCACGCGCGTTGCCCTTGGAGCGGGCCAGATGCGCCAGCGACTCGGACAGCGCCATGAACTCACCCAGCGATTCCCACCGCAGGTGGCCTTCCTTGACGAACTGCTGGACGTGTTTCGGGGCCGAACCGCCGGCGCCGGTTTCAAACAGTCCGCCACCCTTGATCAACGGAACGATGGACAGCATCTTGGCGCTACGGCGCCCTCCGAGGTTTACGCACTTGTCCGTCAGGTAGTCCCGCAGCACGTTGCCGGTGGCCGAGATCGTGTCCTTGCCTTCCTTCGCGCGTTGCAGCGAATGCTTCATCGCTTCCAGCGGCGACATGACCTGAATGTCAAGGCCGTTGGTGTCGTGGTCTTTCAGGTATGTGTTGAGCTTTTCGATCAACTGGGCATCGTGCGCGCGGTTCTTGTCCAGCCAGAAAACGACCGGCGTGTTGGACAGACGCGAGCGGTTGATCGCCAGTTTCACCCAGTCCTGAATTGGGATGTCCTTTACGATGCAGGAACGGAAAATATCGCCTTGCTCAACATCGAGTTCGTGCAGCGTGTTGCCGGCACCGTCGATCACACGGATCTTGCCGTTGCCCGGTGCTTCGAACGTCTTGTCGTGAGAACCGTATTCCTGTGCTTTTTGAGCCATCAGGCCGACATTGGGCACGGATCCCATCGTTGTGGGATCGAAAGCTCCATTGTCGCGGCAGAAGTCGATGCAGGCCTGGTAGCAACCCGCGTAGCTGCTGTCCGGGATGAGGGCCAGGGTATCGTGTTCCTTGCCATCGGGACCCCACATCTTGCCACCGTTACGGATAAACGCGGCTACGGAGGCGTCAATGATGATGTCACTGGGGACATGCAGGTTGGTGATGCCCTTGTCGGAATCCACCATCGCCATTTCAGGGCCGGCATCCAGGCAGGCCTTGATGTCGTTTTCGATTTCCTGCTTTTTGTCCGCCGGCAGTTTGTCGATTTTCGCGTAGACATCGCCGAGACCGTTGTTGGGGTTCACGCCCAGTTCCTTGAAGGTGTTGGCGTGCTTGGTGAACACGTCTTCAAAAAAGGTGGTCACGCAATGGCCGAAGATGATCGGATCGGAAATCTTCATCATCGTGGCTTTCATGTGCAGGGAAAAAAGAACCCCTTGCTGTTTCGCAACTTCTTTTTGTTCCTTCATGAATTTGCGAAGGGCTTTCACGTTCATGCTCGTGGCGTCCACAACGTCCCCGGCGTCTATCTTGATGCCATCCTTGAGAACGGTCGCGTTGCCTGAGGCATCGACAAATTCGATCCGGGCTTTACCCGCATTTTGATCCGTGATGGTTGCCGACACTTCGTTGGATGCGAAATCGTTCTGGCCCATGGTGGCGACATTGGTCTTGGAGTCCTTGCTCCAGGCGCCCATTTTGTGCGGATTGCTCTTGGCGTAGTTCTTGACCGAAGCCGCCGCACGGCGGTCCGAGTTGCCCTGGCGCAGAACCGGGTTCACCGCGCTGCCCATGACCTTGTTGAAACGGGCGCGGAAGTCTTTTTCTTCATCGGTCTTGGGGTCGTCCGGGAAATCCGGAATGTTGTAACCCTGCTCCTGCAATTCCTTGACCGCTGCCTTGATCTGAGGAATAGAAGCACTGATATTCGGCAGTTTGATGATGTTGGCATTCGGGTCCAGAACCATCTCGCCAAGGAGAGCCAAATCATCGGGCTGGCGCTGTGCGTCCGTCAGCCTTTCGGGAAACTGGGCGATGATGCGGCCCGCCAGGGAGATATCCATTGTTCCAACGTTAACCCCGGCAACCTTCGTAAAGGATTGTATGATTGGAAGAAAGGAGCCACTCGCAAGTTCCGGCGCTTCGTCGACTTTGGTGTAGATGATATCGGGCTGTGCAGTTTCGGCCATTGTTTTTTTACCCCATTGAAGAAATGACTATAAGTTGTTAAAGGAAAAAGAGTATCCGGCAATAGTCGATAAAAACCAAGGGAGTGTCAACCATTTTTTTTGAATTAAATACCCTAGTTTTTTTCGAACTTTGAACCGTTTTCGTATGTTTTGATGAAACAAAACCGCCTGCGGTCCAAAATATTTCAAAAAAATGAAAAAAAAGACGGAAAGCGACCCTAGGTTACTTTCAGACGAACAAGTTGGAAGGAAATGAGGCTAAATATCTATGGAACATTTCCGGGGGCGAGCAGGGCCTGAGGCACCGCCCACAGGTGGGAAATATCATGAAAACAGGAACAGCCCGGCAAACTGCCCTGGAGGGAAGGGTGTTGTAAATCCCCGGCTTTTCAGGAAAGCCTTTTAAAGTCCGTCTTTTATTTGCCAGAAAGCAAGCCCAAGCTTTTGGCCCATTTCCGTCCTCGTCCTCTGACCGGGATCGATTGCGAGGTCCGGGCTTCCCGTTCCTCAAAAACCTGCCAGTGGACCCGGCTCAATTGTTCGGACGAAATTACCTGCTTCAATGCTCCGTTGCCGCCGTAGATTTTCACTGGATAAAGCATTGGATTCTCCTTTCAAAGACGGTTGGGTACCGACTGAGCGTGTCTACAGCTTTACAGCAATTACCGTTCCAAAAACCCCCGATTTGACCGGAATACGGCTTTCGGAGGGGAGGGGCTCTTAACTCATTTTAAAAAAATGAGTTAGAGGAAAGCGGCCGTTTTTAGCAATTGGGGGCAGGAGCCAAATTCAAAGGTTTTCAAGGGACGGTGTGCGGATTTTTATAAAGGGTTGAACAATTGTGGAACAGAGGAGGCGGGAAAAAGGGGAAAGTGTGTCGAAAGTTCTGACTATTATGATATCATTGATATCACATGATGAAAGTGGAGGTTCCCATGGCCAACATCCTGATCCGAAACCTGCCGGAACAAACCAAGAAAATCCTTCGCACTCGCGCGGCGGAGGAAGGCCTTTCTTTGGAAGCCTATGTCCGCCGGATTCTGCACAAGGCCTCATCTCAAGAGAGCGCCGATGAATTGAGCATTCTGGGGCTCGCGGAACACTACTTCGGTTCAACAAACGGAGTTGAGCTGCAGCTTCCAACGCGCAAGTCAAAGCGCAGGGAGGTCCATTCCCCGTCGGAATGGCAATGAGTTCCTTCCGGACAAAACTGCCGGTTTTGCTTCTAGCTTTTTTCCGGGTGCCCTGGAATCCTGATTCATGATTATTCTGGATACCAATGTGATCTCCGAGTTGATGCGGGACACACCGGAGGAATCCGTTGCGCGTTGGATTGGCTTGCAGAACCCCCTTCAACTCGGTCTAACCAGCATCGCCATTGCCGAAATCCAACGCGAACTCACCCGCCTACCTAAAGGCAAACGCCGTTCAAGGCTGGAAATTAACTTCACCCGGTTCGTGTCGGAAGCGTTCGCAGACCGTGTATTCCCGTTCGATGAAAAGGCGGCGCATGTTTATGGAAGTCTGGCTTCCCAGCGCGAGGCGAAGGGACTGCACGCCGATGCGGTGGACATGATGATCGCGGCTATCGCCAAAAGCCGCAATGCGGGTCTCGCCACCCGCAATACGCGGGACTTCGAAGGTTGTGATATAGAGCTGGCCAACCCGTGGGAGGTGTCTTGAATTGGTAAAACCTGGAGAAAAAGAAAAGGGGCCGGGAGATTTCTCCCGGCCCCTCAGCAGTAAAAAAACGGCCTGATTCTGCTCAAGGCAGATCAGAGATTGTTTTTCGCGTAAGGCATTGGCCCTCCGCAAGGAGCGCGCCTGGAGGGATTCGAACCCCCGACCTACGGAACCGGAATCCGGCACTCTATCCAGCTGAGCTACAGGCGCAATAGTGCGTTAGAGGCAAATCTTACCATAGGTTAGGGGAAAGGCCAGAAAATTCCTTTTTGAAAATAGCGCAAAATTGCGTCAGTAAAACGTATGCAACGTCCGGCAAGGGGCGGCCTGCACTCCCTGGCGGGTCGCGCGGTTCTTTCTTTTTCCGTTAAAATGCTAAACTCTTCCACATGTGTGGACGCTACTCGCTGACCAGATCGCTTGAGGAAATCGCCGGGCATTTTCAGGCCCGCCTCGCCGGGATGAATTTCGGCCCCCGCTTCAATGTCGCCCCGACGCAGACGCTGCCCGTTGCCGTCGCCGGTGATGCCGGTGTCGAACTCCGCGGGATGCGTTGGGGACTCGTCCCCGCCTGGGCCAAGGAGGAAAGCATCGGCAACCGCATGATCAACGCCCGCGCCGAGACGGTGGCGGAAAAACCGAGCTTCCGCTCCTCGTTCAAAATGAAGCGCTGCCTCGTCCCCTGCGACGGTTTTTACGAATGGGTGGCGGGGGAAAACGGCAAGACGCCGTACTACATCCACCGCAGGGACAACGGCCTGTTCGCCTTCGCGGGCCTGTGGTCGGAATGGAAAGGCGGCGAGAGCCCGCTCCATACCTTCGCTATCATCACAACGGAAGCCAACGATTTTCTGAAGCCCCTGCACCACCGCATGCCGGTGATCCTGCCGCCGGATTTCTATGCCCGCTGGCTCAATCCCAAAACTTCAGCGGCGGATCTGCACGCCGCGCTCAAACCGCTCGCGGGCGACCTGCTGGAATTTTTCCCCGTTACCAAAGCGGTGAACTCCCCGAAAAACGATTCTCCTGATTGCCTCGTTCCGGCAGGAGAGAATTGAACCGCCGTCTTCTCTCTGCATATTTTTTGAACAGGGTGGGGGAAGCCTGACGCTTTTTGCGGCACCGGCGTTTGTCTGAGAAACGTTTCCTTTTCACAACCGCATGGTTTTATGGGATTTGCGTGTGCCGCAGCAAACGTCCGGTTTGGTATCTGATTTGCTCCTGTTGTTGAGAGCGGCTCAGAATGTTTTATTACCCTGCACGTGAGAGGAACTGTCATGGATAAAAAAGAACTCGTGAACAAACTGCTTGAGGCCAAGGAAAAATCCGGCAAGACCTACGATCAAATCGCCAAAGCGCTCGGAGTGACCAACGGTTACGCCGGGCAGTTGTTCCAGTTGCAGGCGCAATTGCAACCCGAGCAGGCGAAGAAACTCACCAAGCTGGTGCCGGGCATCACGAAGGCCATGCTCAAGGAGATGTCGCGCTGTCCCATGCGGTCTTACGATCCGAACCTCATTCAGGAGCCGAATGTTTACCGCATGACGGAGGTGTGCCTGCACTATGGAGAGGCGATCAAGGCGATCATGAACGAAAAGTTCGGCGACGGCATCATGTCCGCCATCGACTTTCGCCTGACCATCGACAAGGTCAAGGGGGACAAGGGAGAGGACCGCATGGTGGTGACGATGAACGGCAAGTTCCTGCCGCACATCGTGCAAACACAATAGGGTTGATTCGGGAGGGATCTCCCGGCGGACGTGGGGAAGACCCGGTTCAGAAGCATTCGGAACCGGGGACGGCCCCATCAGCGAAGGGAGTGAATAATGCAGACCTGCGGCCCAGCGGGGGCGAGAGCCCACGCGGTCTTTGTGTTGCTTCCGGCTTGGTGATGGGCTTACGCGTCGTCGTCTTCCGCGCCTTGCGGACCGGCGGTGCCGTGTTCGCGGTGACGGTCTTCATCCTCGCCAAACTCCTGGATCAC
Organism: Nitrospina sp.; assembly: GCA_020430445.1. GTDB lineage: Bacteria > Nitrospinota > Nitrospinia > Nitrospinales > Nitrospinaceae > Nitronauta. The sequence goes on along the minus strand of JAGQJZ010000041.1, from coordinate 2,709 downwards.
GGCCAGGCGGACGCGCCACCATTTGACCTCGGACGACAGGTGTTCGGAAGCGCCCTTCGGTTCGATCAGGGTGATGGTGTTGCCGTGTCCTCTGAGGACTTCGACTTCTTCAGGCAGGGCGAGTTCGAATCCTTCCATCATGCCCAATGGATCGGCGACCAGTTTGGCCTTGAATTTGTCGTCGCTGACCGCTTTCGTGGCTACTTTTTTCCACTTGCCGTTGAGTTCTTCCTTGCGTGCGTTTTTCATGAATCTCCCGTGAGTGGTGCCGGTTGGTTTATGCAAACTTTCGACGGCGCGGTGTGTTCTCCGCCGCTTAAAAATTCAGTTGCTCTCAGGGGGGTGATGAACCCGATCCTGATTATTACAAAAGTCCCTTGACGGCGGCGAGGGCTTCGTCGAGTTTTTCCGGTTGCGTTCCGCCGGCCTGGGCCATGTCCGGGCGGCCGCCGCCGCTGCCGCCGACAATGGCGGAAATATGTTTCAGAATGTTGCCGGCATGGTAAGTCTTGACCAGGTCCGGGGTGACACCCGCCGCCAGGATCACCTTGCCGTTGTCCGTGCCGCCGGCGACGACGACGCCGGATTTGATCTGCTCCTTGGCGTTGTCGATGAAGCCGCGCAGGGTTTTAGCGTCGACGCTTTCGAGTTTCTTGACCAGCAGGGAGACGTCGCCGATTTTTTCGACGCCGTCCAGTACGCCGCCACCGGAGCCTTTGCCGCTGATGAGTTTTTCTTTCAGGGCCGCGACTTCTTTTTCCAGTTCCTTCTGCCGGGCGAGGATTTTTTCGAGGCGCGCGACTTCTTCGTCCGGCGGGGCTTTGAGCAGCGAACGCACGGCGCTCATGTCCTGATATTCTTTCTGGATACGCTCGTAGGACGCCGGGCCGGTGACCGCTTCGATGCGGCGCACGCCGGAGGCGACGCCGGTTTCCTGCGTGATGCGGAAGAAGCCGATCTCGCCCGTGGCGTTGACGTGCGTTCCGCCGCACAGTTCCTTGCTGAATCCGGGAACATCGACCACGCGCACGCGGTCGCCGTATTTCTCGCCGAAAAGGGCGACAGCTCCGCCTTCGATCGCCTGTTCGATCTCCATTTCCTCTTTCTGCACCGCGATGTTGTGACGGATCTTGTCGTTGACCAGATCCTCAAGGCACAATCGTTCCTGCGGAGTGAGCGGAGTGAAATGGGTGAAGTCGAAACGCAGCTTGTCCGGCGCGACGAGCGAGCCGGCCTGTTTGACGTGGTTGCCCAGGGTTTCCTTGAGCGCCGCGTGGAGCAGGTGCGTGGCGGTGTGGTTGTACATGGTGCTGGCGCGGCGTTCACCATCGACTTCCAGGTGCAGCACGTCGCCCAGCCGCACCGTTCCCTGACGGACGCGGACCTTGTGCGCGATCAGTTGCGGAACAGGCTTGGTGGCGCTGGTGATTTCCAGGTGCACCTGGTCGTTGTGCGCGCGTCCGGAGTCGCCGACCTGGCCGCCGGACTCGCCGTAAAACGGAGTCTGATCGAAGATCAGTTCGCCTTCGTCGCCGGAGTTCAACTGGCCGGTTTCTTTTTGGTCGACGAGGATGGCGATCACGCGGCCGTCGTGCTTGAGGTTTTCGTAACCGAGAAAACGCGTGGGACCGTTCTGTTCGAGTATCTGGTTGTAGACCGGGGCGATGGTTTTCTCGCCGGAACCTTTCCACGAGGCCATGGCCTTGGTTTTCTGCTCCTGCATGGCGCGGTCGAATCCGTCCATGTCGAGCGTGTAACCGGTGTCCTTGGCCGTTTCTTCCACCAGGTCGACGGGAAAGCCGTAGGTGTCGTACAGTTTGAAAATCTCGTCACCCGGGATCGTGGTCCGGTTGTCCTTCTGCATGGCGTCGAGGATTTCGTCGAGCCGTTGCGTGCCGTAGGTGAGGGTGTTGATGAATCCCTGCTCTTCGTGGCGGACGACTTTCTGGATGAAACTGCGGTTGCTCTCGAGGTCCGGGTAGGCGTCCTGAAACTGCGTGACCACCTCGTCGGTGATTTCGAACAGGAAAGGCGTTTCGCGTCCGAGGAGCCGCCCGTGGCGCAGGGCGCGGCGCATGATCCGGCGCAGGACGTAACCGCGTCCTTCGTTGGAGGGCAGCACGCCGTCTGCGATCAGAAAGGCGGCGGACCGGGCATGATCGGCAATGACGCGCTGGGAGACGCCGCTTTCCTTTGAAGGATCGTAGGCCACTCCGGTGACGTCGGCGATCTTTTTGATGATGCCCATCAACAGGTCGCAGTCGTAATTGCTGGGCTTGTGCTGCACCACGGCGGCGAGCCGCTCCAGCCCCATGCCGGTGTCGATGCAGGGTTTGGGCAGCGGAGAGAGGGTGCCGGCTTCGTCGCGGTCGTACTGCATGAAGACGAGGTTCCAGATTTCGAGGTAGCGGTCGCAGTCGCAGCCGACGGCACAGTCCGGCGTGCCGCAGCCCAGGGCTTCGCCCTGGTCGATATAAATTTCAGAACAGGGACCGCAGGGGCCGGTGGGGCCCATGGCCCAGAAGTTGTCCTTTTCCCCCATGCGGTAGATGCGTTCTTTGGCCAGGCCGATGCTGTTTTCCCAGATATGGAACGCGTCGTCGTCGTTTTCGAAGACCGAGGCGTAGAGACGGTCCACCGGCAGGCCGATGATTTTCGTCAAAAACTCCCAGGCGTAGGCGATGGCCTCTTCCTTGAAATAATCGCCGA
>JAGQJZ010000040.1 GCA_020430445.1 Nitrospina sp. | reverse complement strand
ATGATGGGAAAAAGTGCATTCTTCAAACTGAATGCGGTTCTAAATCGTTTCCTTCCCTGAGTTTTTCCAGCACCCCCTTGCCCACTATGATTCAATCGGCTCTTTCCATGCCTCCCTTGCATTCGGAAACAGGCCGGATTCTCTCAAACGGATTCCATCCAAACATACGGGAACGGTTGAACCTGCCCGATCCCCCTCCCAGGTTGTTCCTCCTGATTTCCTAAGTCCGGATCCACTCATCACGTTTGCGCGGCACCTTTTGCATCGCTGGTAATTTCCGCAGAGAACCCAGCGCTTTAGCGCGCCGGTTCGGGAAAATTCCATCGGCATGGTTTTTTGAATGAAGGCTGCACCCGTTTCAGTGCGGCATTTCAATCCGGTTCAATGCCTGTAGTCTGGCCAGGATTGTTGTGTTCCACGCGGCAGGTTTTGACGTGACAGGATGAGCGGACCGGGGACGGCACCCAAGGTGCAAGGCCCGTCACAAAAGCGTGTGCCACGGGCAGGGGTGATTCACCCTTATTCGGGGGAACACAAGGTTTGCCAAAATCAGCAGGGACAACCATGAGAAATGTAATGCTGCAGGAATCGCAACGATTATTGATCGAAGTCTTGAAGGATTTGAACGGGGAATTGGTGAATTTTGTAAACTGCAGAGTGCGGTGTACGGATTATGCCGAGGAAATCGTTCAAAACGTTTTTTTGAAAATACGCGAATCGAAAAGCCTGCCCCGGAAAATCTCGAATCCGAGAGCTTTCATATTCAAAATTGCAGGCAACCTGGCGCTCGATGCCCTGCGTCAGGAAAAAAAGCGCGCCCAGATTCTCAGCCAGAACTTTGCGGTGGAGTCTCCTCTCCAGTCCACCCGGTCGGAGGAAGCTTCCTTTGAACTCAACGAGCAGATGCGCTTTCTAATGGAGACCATTGAAGAATTGCCCCCCCGGTGTCAGGAGGTTTTGCTTCTGAGTAAATTTGAAGGATTGACATACCGTGAAATTGCCTCCAGACTCGGAATATCCATCAAGGGGGTGGAACAGCACATGACCCTTGCGCTCAAGCGATGCCGTTCTGCCCTGGAACAGGCTGAGTGCTAGCTGGCAAAACCCTGTTGCTGGATTTCTTTAGCGGATGTTTCCGGAAGCCGGTCCGGTTTTCATGGAGTTCAAATTGGGGCGGAAGAATCCTCGTGACGAAGCGTTGTTCTGGTTCAACATTCTGAAATCGGGCGAGGCCTCCGCCCGCGACCGGCAGAAGTTCCGCGAATGGCTGGAAGAAAGCCCCGAGCACGAAAAGGAGTTTTCGAAACTTTCCAGTCTGTGGGATGACTTCGATTCGCTTGCCCCTTATCTGAAAAACAGGGTCCCGGTTTCCGCATCGCCCGCGAACAGGTTCGCGCCTGCGCGGATTGCGGCCGTGGTGGCATTCCTGCTTGCCGGGATATTGGCCGTTTCCTATTTGCAAAATCCGAGGGTCTGGTTCAGCGACTACAGCACGGCTGTCGGCGAACAGAGGCAGGTCCTCCTTGCGGATCAATCCTCCCTGTTTCTGAACACGAATTCCGCGCTTTCGGTCCATTACGATGAAGCAGGGCGCAGGATCGGTTTGCATCTGGGGCAGGTCAACTTTTCCCCAAAATCGGACGCCGCCCGTCCGTTTATCGTGGACACGCCTCACCTTCAAATCCTGACGGTGGGGACGAACTTTGATGTCGTGATCCAGGAGGGGCGCGAACGGATCATCCTTTTTGAAGGGGCGTTGAAGATAAAAAGCAGCGAACCCGGCTCCGGGGGCCGGGTCCCGCCCCTGGACCTGAGTGCGGGCCAGGAGATTGTTTTCGAAGACGGTGCTTTGGGAAGGGTCCGCGATGTGGACCCGGACCGGGCCAGTGCCTGGCATCGCGGCAAGCTGATTTTTTCGGACGAGCCTTTCCAGGAAGCGCTGGATGAAATCAATCGCTACCACAACACCAGATTTATTGTGCTCAATCCCGAGCTGGAAAAAATCCGGATCAGCGGAATATTCAACATCCGCGATCTCGATGGCATTCTCGAATCCCTGGAACACTCCTTCAAGGTCCAGTCCCTGCAATTGGGAACGTTTTTGGTCGTCCTCAGTTAAATCCATATTTTTTTAGATTCCCGCCTAGGGTATTTCCCTCCTCAGACGTCTTAGATTCAATGACCAATTCGTTTTAAGAGGAGTCGGGCTTTATGGATGGAATAGGCCGGAAGTTCATGGCGCTGGTGGGATTGTTCGTGTGTTTTTCTTTCGGGACAGGACAGGCTTCGGCCACGGAGCTGGATTTTAATATTGCCCCTCAATCCCTGAATTCGGCCCTGGTCGCTTTTGGGGAAAAAAGCGATCTCAATATTCTGTACGACTCAGGTTTGACCCAGGGGCTCACCTCGCGAGGCGTCCGGCAAACCACCGATCCCGAAACGGCCCTCACCCTCCTCCTGTCTGGAACCGGTTTGACTTTCAAGCCCGGCGGGAAAAACAGCCTGACTCTGGAAAAAATACCACACGGCAAAACCTATCTGTCGATCCGCCCGGTGGACGACCCGCCTGAGAGCGCCCGCCCGGCCGCGTCCAAAACGCGGAAAGCGGAGCAGGAGTTGTTGGCCCATGACCTGCTTGTCGCGGAGAATGTGGTGGATTCGGACAAGAAAATCACACTGCCGGAAGTCCGGGTGTTCGACAAGGTCGACCCGAATGCTCCGTCCAATATCAGTTACACCCGTACGGAATCCGCCACGGCCAGCAAAACCAGCATGCCGATCATCAAAACGCCGATGGCCATCCATGTGATGCCGAAAGCGGTGATGGACGACCAGGTTGCTCTTCAGCCGCTGGATGTGGTGAGAAACGTCAGCGGCGTTTTCCAGGGTTTTGCTTTTGGAGGATTGGGTCAGGGCTTTTTAATCCGGGGATTTGATGCGGGATTTTCCGGGCTCTACCGCGACGGGTTCCGCTTCCCGCTCAATGCCCAGCTTTCCCTGGCTAATGTTGAGCGTGTGGAGGTGGTCAAGGGGCCGTCAACCAACTTGTACGGACGTATCGAGCCGGGCGGCATGATCAACATGGTCACCAAGCGTCCGCGTGAAGAGGCCTACTATTCCCTGAGCCAGCAATTCGGTTCTTACGATCGTTACCAGACCCAGTTCGACGCCACGGGGGCGTTGAATGAAAGCGGCACCCTGCTCTACCGGTTCAACACGGAAATCCTGGAGCAGGAATCGTTTCGCGATTTCTATTTCCACGACCGGGTTCTGGCTGCCCCCTCGCTGACCTGGAAGATCACACCCAGGACCCAACTTGATGTGGACTTCACCTATTCCAACGAAGACACGCGCGAAGATTACGGTCTTGTGGCTTTGGGCAACCGCCCTGCGCCCATCCCCCGCTCGCGGTTTCTGCAGGAACCGCTCGACGAGACCGAACAGGTCATGTACAACACCACGGCGTTGCTCACCCACAATTTTACCCCGGACTGGCAGGTACGGGCGCGCTTCAACCACATGCACCGGTTTACGGACGATCCTCAAACGGGTCCTTTCGCTTTGGATGAGACAACGGGTGTCCTGCAACGGGGATTTTATGATGGTGTGTCCAGGTCAACAACGTATCAGGCTTCGGTGGATGTGAACGGCCGTTTCGATACGGCAGGGGTGGAGCACAATGTCCTGGTGGGATGGGATTTTTACAATGATTCGGCTGGCGTTACTTCCGTCACCGATACCGCCGGTTCCATCAACATCTTCAATCCGCAATACGAAAACGTTGACCGTTCCCTGCAACCGTACAATTTTTTCATTTCACAAACCAACCGTTGGAATGGCGTGTACTTTCAGGACCAGATCACGCTGTTCGACAAACTGCATATCATGGGCGGCGGGCGCTATGACTGGGCGTTGCGGAACCTGGGCCTGGCCTTTGGCGCCAACCAGTCTCTTGCTGCCGCGGAAGCTGCCAGCATGGATGTGTACAATGAACGGTTCAGCCCGCGGGCGGGAATCCTGTTCCAGCCCTGGGAATGGTTGTCCCTCTATGGCAACTGGGTGAAGTCCCTGGGCAGCCCCAACGGGTCGTTCGACGCTTCTGGAAATATTCTCGATCCCGAAATCGCCGAACAGTATGAGGGAGGGTTCAAGACGTCTTTCTTTAATGGGCGGCTCAATTCCACCGTTGCTTTTTACCATTTGACCAAGGAAAACGTGGCGGTGCCGGTTCCCGGCACCGCTTTTTCGAACGCCATCGGCGAGGCCAGGAGCCAGGGCGTGGAGGTGGATGTCTCCGGCCAGGTCACCGACGACCTGAGCCTGATCCTCACTTACGCTTACACCGATGCGGAAATCACGCAGGGAACCAACCAGGGCAACCGGCTTTGGAATGTTCCGAGAAACGCGGGCAGCCTGTGGGTGCGGTACGACCTGCCGGAAGAATGGGTGCGCGGCCTCACGGTGGGGGCGGGGCTGTACGTCCAGGGTGAACGGCCCGGCGACAACGCCAACTCGTATTTCCTGCCGGCGCAGACGCAGGTGGACGCCATGCTGCGCTACCGGCCGGAGTTCATCGACCCCCACCTGACCCTGCAGTTGAACGTGAACAACCTGGCGGACGAAACGCTCTATGGCGGCACCCTGGGCGACCGCTTCACCATCAACGTCAATAATCCGCGTACTTTTACCGGCACGGTTCGTTACGCGCTCTGGTGATCCGGGTTAACGAATGAATTGAAAGCGCGGGAGGATGACCCGGCAGGAGCTTTCTCCCTGTCCGGCGCCCGTCCTCCCGTCTCTATTTTTCCAGGGCAGATCATGCGGCATTTCCTGATTCTGATGCACCGCTACGTCGGCCTGATGCTGGTCCCGTTTCTGCTCATCGTGGGGCTGACGGGCAGTGTCCTCGCCTTTTATGATGGGCTGGACCGCTGGCTCAATCCTTCCTTATTGACCGTCCCTGTTCCGGAAAATGACCCGGGCACACCGTTCGATCCGTTTGCCCTGCGCGGGAAAGCGGAGGCGCTGCAACCCCGTGGCCGTGTGGACTGGTTTGATCTTCGCTATAAGCCGGGCCGCACGGTGCGTTACTTTCTGCTGCCGCGCATCAACCCGGAAACGGGCGAGCCTTTCAAGCTGCCGTATAACGAAATGTACTTCAACCCCTATACCGGGGAGCTGGTGGGGACGCGTACTTTTGCAAAAACTTTGTTTGCAAAGGAGAGCGTCATGTCCTTTCTGTACCGACTGCATTACGCGCTGGCGATGCCGGACCAATTATTCCGGTTTGGCAGTTTGGTACTGGGCGTGGCGGCGTTGCTCTGGTTTTTTGACAATTTCGTTGGATTGTATTTGACCTTTCCCGCCCGCCAGAAACAAAACGGAAAACCCCGTGAAAAAAGCAATCCGCCGGGTAAAAGTTTGCGCCGCTTCCTGAAACGCTGGAAACCGGCCTGGAAGGTCAAGTTCAGCCGGTTCACTTACGACCTTCACCGGGCGAGTGGCTTGTGGGTGTGGGGTCTGCTGCTGGTCATGGCGTGGTCCGGTATGGCGTTCAATCTGAAGGAAGTCTACGAGCCCGTCATGAGCGGAATGCTCAACATGCGGGCCGACGCCCCGCCTGCGGTAAAGCCTCCGGTGAACACGCCCCTTATGGACTGGCGCGCGGCGCGGGAACACGGGCGGCGTCATGTGCGGGTGGCGTCGGCACGTTACGGCTTTTCCATCGCGCAGGAAATTTCCATTGCCGTCGACCGGGAACGCGGCGTCTACGATTACCGGGTGAAGACCGATCAGGATATGGGGAAGGGCGGTGCAACCGTTACGGTTTTGAACGCTTACACAGGGGAACTGATCCGGCTCACGCTCCCGGCAACGGATTCCGTGGGCGACGCGGTCCACCGCTGGATCACCTGGCTGCACACGGCGCGGGTCTTCGGCAGGCCCATGCAGATCATCGTCTGCACCACCGGCATAATTGTGGTGAGCCTTTCGGTCACCGGAGTCATGATCTGGTGGAGAAAACGCACTCCCAATAAAAACTCCGGGCTGGCCGGAGACGCATGATCTTCGCGCGGGGCCGCTGTTTTTCGTGCCAGATCTCAGGTTAAAAAAAACGCTTCCAGCGGAAATCGGGTTTGTTCGTTTCCCGGTTTTCTGAGGCAGCCAACACTTCCCGAGTGATGGAATTTCTTCACGGCGTACTCTCTTGCCTTTTTGACCAGAGCGCGAAACAGGCGTTGATGGATTTGACTGAGCGGTAAGTATTCCGGATGCCACTGCACTCCCACCAGGAACGGATGGTCGGGATTCTCGATGGCCTGGATGATTTCGTGATCGTCTTTCGCCGCCACCTGCAAATCTTTTCCAACACGGTTGATGGATTGGTGATGCAGGCAGTTGATGCGGTGCCGTTTCTTTTTCATGATTTGAAATAACCTGCTGCCGGATTCGATGTTCACCTTCTTGCGGGGCAGAACGGTGCGCATCCGGGGAGCGGTTTCGTAGATCCGGTACATGTCTTCATGCAGCGTCCCGTGATGATGGATATTGATCATCTGGGCTCCGCGGCAGATTCCAAGGACCGGAAGCGGGGTTTTCTCCGACCGGGCGAGCAGGGACTGCTCCAGCTGGTCCCGCCTGTGGTCGACCCGGATGTTCAGTTCAATATCACCTTCGTACAATTCCGCGTTGATATCGTCTCCCCCGCCAACGATCAAACCGTCCAGCCGGTCATAGAACACCGGTGATCCGGCGCTGATCCGCACGGCCCGCCCGCCGGCACGCCAGACGGCAAAACGATTGAACAGCCAGGAAAGCATTCCTCCCTTGACCGAGGTGGTCACGCCAATGAGGGGCCGCCAGTTTCGGGATTTCATCGAACACTCCTCCTGCAGGAAATGCCGGGTCGTAACCCCCGGCGTTGCAAGTCAACGTTCAAGTCCGCCCCTGTTCCGGGTTCCCCCTGTATCAGGAAAACAACAGGGAAAACCCGGAACAGGGGTTTTGGCAACGAGAGCTTTGCATAACCCGGAAAATACCTGCGAGTCGAGATGCTTTCCTTCGACTTTGCTCAGGACAGGCCCCCCTGGTGGTTGGCGGCAAAGGCTCAGTATGGCGTTAATGTTTGCTTGTCATTCTGAGGGCCAGAAGGCCCGAAGAATCTCGCCGTGGGCGTTCGCTTTTGACTTACGCAAAGCTCTCTTTGGAAATGTGCGGATACCCGGGTGATTCAGATCGGGGAATTGAAAACCTTGCGGCGCTAATACTCCTTCAGCGCATTTTCCCAGGCTTTTTGAAGGGTGGTGTAAGCGTTTGAGAACCCTTCCCGCATGTGGCCCCAGGCGTTCACCGAACTGTTTTTAAGACTGCCATACGTTTCGGCGACTTTGATTCTCTGCTTCCTGAGTTTTGCCAGCAGGGCGCGGGATTCTTCTCGCGTCTTTTGCTTCATCTGGTCCCAGTTTTTGTCGATGCGTTTTTCCAGGGCATCGATTTCACGGTCCAGATTGTCCAGGGTGACCTCGATATTTTTCAATGCCTGTTCCTTTTGCTCATAGGTGTAGGATTTCAGGGCATCGACCAGTTCGCGGGTCTCCTGCTTCACTTCGTTCAAGGTTCCCGTATCATCCGGAGTGGATGCAAGGGAGGGGACGGGCAGGGTTAAAGCGGGGATGAGAACGGTTAACAGAAGAAATTTATTCTTAATGAAAGACATCAAAATCTCCTTTCGTTTGGGTTGCTGTTTCCTCCTCTACTTGAAACGGGAAGCGGCCGATTTCAGGCCTTCGCTTAAAGAATCCCAGGCTTTGTCGACGCCTGCCTTGATGTCTTCCCAGGCGTCTTCTCCCGAAGTTTTAAGCCGGTCGCGCTTTTGCCGCAGTTCATTCAGCCGGGAATTCAGTTCCTGCAATTCCTGCTGGTATTTGATCCGGGCGTCCGCCTGCGCGGAATTGGCTTTGGCCTTGAGCACCTCCAGCTCGGCAGACCATTCGTCAATTTTCGCTTCCAGTTTGCGTTGATATTCTTCTTTCAGGCTCATGTAAAACCTCCCTTCAAGGCCGGAACAGCACCGCTTCCGGCCTGATTTGGGAACGGGAGGATTAGCGTTCCACCTCCCATCCCATCTCTATCCAGCGTGCCATACCTCCGTCGGAAACGCAAACGACGTTGTCAAGTCCTTCCATATCAAGGGTTTCGGCTGCACGCTGCGCCCGGCCGCCCATCTTGCAATGGACGTAGACGGTCTTGTATTTTTCCAGTTCTCCGGCGATTTCCGCCACCTGCTCGTGGTCCTGGTTGCGCGCTCCCTTGATGTGCCCCTCGGCAAATTCCGCCGGAGTGCGGACGTCGAGAATCAACTCGTCGCTCCCGAGATTGGGAATGATTTCATCGTGCAGTTTGTCGATGCTGATCTTTTCCATGGCTTTTTTCTCCTTTGATCAATGACAGGGACGGTTCCCAAAAGGGGGAACCAATGTATTTTTTATCAAAGACTTACTAGGCATAAACTGCCGCCTTGGCCAGCCGGAAATGGCCTGAAATTCCCCGGTTGTATTTAACCCGATGGTATTAAACCTTTTATTTGTTTGAGGTTATGGGTTTTTTTGGAAATCCCTGCGTTTTTGGTACGGGCCTTGCTTTCATGGTGGTAAATCCTCCAGGAGCCCGGAATGCAGGAAAGCCTTTATATTGCCGCGTCAGGCGGCATGATTCAACAAAGAAAACTCGAAACGCTGGCCAACAACCTGGCCAATGTCAGCACCACGGGTTTCAAGAAAGACGGCCTCGTCTTCAAGGAAATCCTGCCGACGCTCAACCCGGATCTCGATTTTGAATCGACCCGCACCGCCCTTCTGGAGCCCAAATACAGCCAGCGCTCGGTGGGATACGCCGCCGTGAACGGGTTCGCTACTCATTACAAGCAGGGCGCGTTGCTCTCCACCGGGAATCCCCTGGATGTTGCCTTGGAAGGGGACGGTTTTTTTGCGGTCCAGACCCAGGAAGGTGTGCGCTACACGCGCAAGGGCAATTTTCATCTGGATGAGGAAAACCGCATCGTGTCCGCTTCCGGCCAGCCGTTGCTCAGCGAGTCGGATCAGGACCTGGTGGTGCCGCCCAATTCTGGCGAGGTGACCATCGACCCGCAAGGGGCGATTACCGTTGGCAACGCCACGCAGACCGTCACCATCGGCCAGTTAAAGCGGGTGCAGTTCCGGGACAAGTCCCAGTTGCAGAAAGACGGCGACAGCCTGTTCCGCCAGGTCTGGGGCGATACCCCGGAGAAAGCTTCGCCCACCACCACCGTGAAGCAGGGTTTCACCGAGAGTTCCAATGTCAGCGTGGTCGAGGAAATGACCAAAATGATCCAGACCACACGCACTTTTGAAGCCATGCAAAAACTGATTCAAGCCGTGGACGACGCAAACGGCCTTTCGGTCAACAGCATTGCGCGGGTGGCCTGATCCAGCCGCGTCCGTTTTTTTCAGTCTTTGGGAGGAAGTCACTGAATGATCCGCTCACTCTTCACCGCATCCACGGGCATGCACGCCCAGGACCTCAATGTCAGCGTCATCGCCAACAACCTGTCGAACGTCAACACGGCCGGATTCAAACGCAGCCGGCCGGATTTCCAGGACCTGGTTTATCAGAATTTGAGACTGGTCGGCACGCTCAACGTCACCGGTAACCAGGTGCCGACCGGCGCCCAGCTCGGGCTCGGTGTTAAACCGGCCGCCATCCAGAAAATTTTCATCCAGGGAGACTTCGCGCAGACGCAGAATCCGTTGGATATCGCCATCGAAGGCAAGGGGTTTTTCCAGATCACCCTGCCCAACGGCACCATCGGTTACACACGGGCCGGTACTTTCAAACTCGATCAGGCAGGCCAGTTGGTCACCTCCGACGGGCTTTTGCTGCAACCGGCGATCACCATTCCGCAGAACGCGTTGAATGTGGGGATCGACCCCACGGGCCAGGTTGCGGTCACCCAGCCGGGCGCGACCACGCCCTCGGTCGTGGGCACCATCCAGACGGCGACCTTTCAGAATCCCGCCGGTCTGCAGGCCATCGGGTCGAACCTGTTCATCCAGACTTCCGCTTCCGGCGCGCCCAACGTGGGCAATCCCGGGATTGCCGACCGTGGCACGGTGCGCCAGGGATTTCTGGAACTGTCCAACGTCAGCGTGGTGGAGGAAATGGTGAACCTGATCACCGCCCAGCGCGCCTACGAAGTCAATTCCCGCACCGTGCAGACAGCCGATGAAATGCTGCAGGTGGCGAGCAATCTCAAACGGTAAGGGGACGCCATGAATCATGAAAGCAGAACGATAAAAGGGGCGCTTCTTCTGCTAGCGCTGCTGGCTTTCTGGGTGGTTTCCCTGACGCCGGTAATGGCGGAGGAAGAAAACCAGATCCTGACCCGGGAGAAGATCGTGGAGTCGGCCCGGAACTATTTGTTGAACTCCATGGACTGGAATCCGAACGATGTGGATATTTCCGTTAACTACACCGGCCGCGAGATCGACCTTCCCGCGGGCCGGCTGGACATGGAGTTTCAACTGACCGGCAACCGCCATCCGGTGGGCCACACCCTGTTGAGTCTGGTCGTGCGTGTGGACGAGGAGGTCAAACGGAAAATATGGCTCAACGCCAATGTCGAGGTGTTCTTTGCCGTTGTCCAGGCGTCGCGGGCGGTACCGCGTGACCGCATCCTGTCGCCGGGCGATGTCGAGATCGTGCGCGTCCGTTCGTCGCGTCCGTTGCGCAACATCATTTACGACCCGGAAGAGGTGATCGGAAAACGCGCGGTTCGCGACATTGATCTGGGCCAGACATTCTCCCCCTATATGCTGAAACAGGTTCCGTTGATCAAACGGGGCGACCGGGTTCTGCTCGTCGCGGAAAGCGGGCGCATCCGAATCACCGCGCCGGGACTGGCCCGGGAGGTCGGCTTCAAGGGTTCGATGATTCAGGTGGAAAACCTGCAAACCAATAAAACAATTTACGGCACTGTCGTCGATTCCAAAACCATCAAGGTGGAATTCTGATATGCATTCTTCAAGCGAAAACCCGTTACGCCCATTCATGAAACTGATCTTGATCGCGGGACTGGCCCTCAGCCTGGGGGCCTGTTCCTCCGGTCTCAAGGAAATCAAGCCGGACGGCGATGCCGGTTCGCAGATCGTAACCGGTGAAATTTATCCGAAGGCTCCACCAAGGCCGAATGAGGGATCCCTCTGGCCGGGCGACACGTCGCAGAACCTGCTGTTCGGCGACACCAAGGCGCGTAATATCGGCGATGTGGTGACGGTTCTACTCGACGAAAACTTCACATCGTCCGCCACGGCAACCACGGCGACTTCAAAAAGCTCCAACATCAATCTGCAGACCGGACAAATGCTGGGCCTGCCCACCAATCTGGGGATCACCAATTTCCTGGGCGGGGGCAATCAATTTGACCCGAACCTGAACGCGACCACCAGCCGCTCGACGGACGGTTCCGGCACGACCACGCGTGAAGGCACCATGACCGGTACCATGGCCGCGGTCATCAAGGAAAGTTTGCCCAATGACCAGTTTGTGATCCAGGGCAAGCGCACTGTTCAATACAACAATGAAGAACAGCAGATGATCCTGACCGGCATCATCCGGCGCGTGGACATCACCTTCAACAACACGATCAATTCGAGCCAGATCGCCGACGCACGCATCGCCCTCTCCGGTGAAGGGGTGGTTTCGGACGAACAGCGCGTTGGCTGGCTGACCCGGATTCTGGCTAGGATATGGCCCTTCTAGGCAAACACAATTGGCTGTCATTCACCAAAACCCGCCTGTCTTGCGGACTGGCGGGGCTTTGCCTTTTGCTGGCCGCTTTGAGTGCCTGCAGCGATCAGGTGTCGGATATCGTCGGGCCGAGCAACTCCGGATTCAGCATCGGGATCAAGGCGTTCTATGGCGAGGCGGGCCTGCCCGCGGACGGCACGTCCCAGGCGACGATCCGCGTCGAGGTGACGGATGAATTGGGTCGGGGGGTGAACACGACAGTCACGCTCACCACGACGATGGGAACATTGGGAACGAGCTCGCTCACGGTTTCTAACGGAGTCGGCGTCACCACGCTGACCTCGGTTTCGACTCCCGGTACGGCAACGGTCGTGGCAACGGTGGAAAACATCACCGCCTACACCATCGTGCCAATAGTGAACATCACAGGAGCGGCAACCTGACCGGCTATGAAACGCTTCCTAAAAGATGAATGGATCTTCCGGCGGTACGCAGTCGCCCTGGCCATGCTGATTTTGATTGTGGCGGCCTGTGACAACATGGTCGACGACCCCAATCCATTTTCATCGACGCCGCAGGCCCTGTTCATCACGCCGGAAAAGGTTGTCCTGGCACCCGGCGGAACGTTGACTTTCATCGCCACGAACGCCAAAACGCCGGTTTCCTGGACGGTCAGCAACACGACCCTGGCCAATATCAATGTCGGCACGGGTGCGTTTACGGCGGGAACCCTGCCGGGAACGGTGACAGTCACGGTGACGGATGCCACAGGAGAGACGGCAACCGCCTCGGTGACCATCACGCAATCGACCATACTGGTCACCCCGTCGGCGTTGACGCTGAACGCCATACCGGCCACGGCGCCGGATTTCGATGCGGTGGGGAATGTGGGAACGGTGATTTTCTCCATGAGCGGCGCCGTGGGGTACACCGGGGCAAGCATCGACAGTGATACCGGCGTGGTCACCATCACCACCATGCCGACGCTGGCGCAGGGCAATCAGGCGCTTACGATCACCGCGGCCGACGGAATCGCCACCTCGGGCACGGCTACTTTGACTTTGATCGCACAATAAGGAAAGGCTTATGAATCACCATCGACGGTCTCTTAAAGACACCTCAAAAAACTGTTTTGGACCACGGGCGGGCCTGGGCCACGCAAGGCCTGCGGGTTGCCGGAACAAAAAATTTCGCATGATGGATGGTCTTCTTAAATTTGTTGTTGGCATCCTGATCATCGCCCTCATGGCGACTTCCGCCCATGCGGTGCGCGTGAAGGACCTGGTCAACATCACGGGTGTGAGGAACAACCAGCTCATCGGCTTCGGACTGGTGATCGGTCTGGCCAATACCGGTGACCGGGCGACGAACGTGTTCTTTTCCATCCAGACCATCGTCAACATGCTGCAGAAGCTTGGCGTCACGGTGCCTTCGGAACGGGTCGCCCAGTTGCAGTTCAAGAACATCGCCGTGGTCATGGTCACGGCCAACATGCCGCCGTTCTCGCGTCAGGGCGACAACATCGACGTGACGGTGTCTTCGATCGGTGACTCGGTCAGCCTGCAGGGTGGAACCCTTTTGATGACGCCGCTCAAGGGGCCGGACTCGGTGACCTACGCGGTGGCGCAGGGGCCGGTGTCCATCGGCGGTTTTGTCGTGCAGGGCGCGGCCCAGGGCGTGCAGAAGAACCACCCGACCGTTGGCCGTATCGCCAACGGCGCGGTGGTGGAAAAGGAAATTCCCAACGACTTCAACGTGAAAAAGGAAATTTACCTGTCGCTCAAGCGGGCGGATTTCACCACCGCCTCGCGCATCGCCCAGGCGGTCAATACCGATGTGAAGGAAGTGATCGCCACCCCGCTGGATGGCCGCACGCTGCACCTCAAGGTGCCGCCGTTCTACCGCGACAACACGTCGGGATTCGTCACTCGTATCGAACGGTTGCAGGTCAACCCGGACACGGTGGCGCGGGTGATCATCGACGAACGCACGGGAACCGTGGTGATGGGCGAAAATGTGCGCATCTCCACCGTGGCGGTGGCGCACGGCAGCCTGTTTGTGCAGATCAAGGAAGAGCCGGTGGTTTCCCAGCCGCCGCCGCTGTCGGAAACGGGGGAAACCGTCATCGTTCCGCGAACCCGCGTCACGGCGGAAGAGGGTGAGGACCGCCTGATCGTGGTGCCGGAAGGGATCGGCATTGGCGAGGTGGTCAACGCGTTGAACGCCATCGGCGTCAACCCGCGCGACCTCATCGCGATTCTGCAGGCGATCAAGGCGGCGGGCTCCCTGCATGCGGAACTGAGTATCATCTGAGTTTTGGGAATTTTATGGCGGGTAATTTTTGCCGGGTGGACGCCCCGGCCCGGGCGAAAAATCCCGCCGGATTTTGACCGGGCCTTTTAAGCCGCTTTATTTCAAATGGTTTCGATGGCCGTTTCAGAGCCTGAAATTCGCTCCAGTTTTGGCATTGCCTTTGCATTTCTGATTGGTGGAAAAGGATTTCTTTAAAAACCGCCCGCTAAGGAAACTTCCATGGCGCCTCTCAATTCAATCCTGAACCGTTCCTCCACCCCGTTGACCGAAATTCCGAATCCCGCCCAGCGTGCGGGGGAGCTCGCCCGCGGTCTTGAAAAGGGGAAGGATGACAAGGCGCTGCGCAAGGTTTCGAGTGAATTTGAATCGATCTTCCTCAACATGATGTTGAAGGAAATGCGGAGCGCTGTTCCCAAATTCGACCCCCTGCACAGCTATGCCGAGGAAACCTACCAGGAGCTGATGGACCAGGAATGGGCCCGCGACATGGTGAAGAACAAGAGCATGGGGCTGGCGGACATGGTGTACCGCCAGCTGTCGAAGCTGGAAGGGGAACCGGCGCTTTAACAGGGAGGTTGGCATGATGGAATTGTTTGAACAACTGGACCGGCTGGTCGAAAAAAAGACGGTTCACTACGGACAGTTGATCGATTTGCTCAACGAGGAATGGCGGCATATCGGCGACAGCGATCTCGAAAAACTCGAAGCCCTGCTCGTACGCAAGGAAGCGCTTCTCATCACCATTCATGAAATCAATCTGCAGCGGGAACAGGTGGTGCGCGCGATCGGCGAGCAGTTCGAAATCGACCCGGTGAGCCTGACGCTTAAGGAGATCATCCGCCTGCCCGGCAACACGCACCGGACGCGGTTGCAGCATTTTCGCCGCGTGCTGCGTTCGCAAATCGATACAATCAACCGCATGAACCAGACCAACCGCAAACTGGTGCGCCAGTCGGCGCGGACGGTCAAGGAATCCATTGACTACCTGGTGGAACCGGCGCCGCAGCAGTTCTCGCCGTACAACCCCAAAGGCGACGTGGCGGACGTCCCCCTTGAAGGCAGAATGGTGCGCACCAGCGCCTGAACGGAAAACCCATGGGCACGAATATATTCAGCGTTTTGAATGAAGGCAAGCTCGGCCTCCTCAGCCAGCAACTGGCGATCGAGGTGACCGGGAACAACATTGCCAACGTCCAGACTCCGGGGTACACCCGGCAGACGGTCAATCTGGAAAACAACACGCCGCGGCAGATCGGCCTCGGCCAGTTGGGAACCGGTGTCCGCGTCAAAAGCATCACGCGGAATTTCGATCGCTTCCTGTTTTCCCAGACGCTCAGCGAAACCACGCCCATGGGCAGTTTCCAGATCCGCAAGGAAGGCTTCGACCGGCTCGAACTTTTGTTCAACGAAACAACGGGCCGCAGCATCAGCACGGAGATGAGCAATTTCTTCACGTCGTTCGAGGATCTGGCGGCGAATCCGTCCGGCTTGCCCGAGCGCACCACCATTCAGGGAAACGCGCGGTCGCTGGCATCGGCATTCAACACGATCGGAAACGCGTTATTCCAGGAACGGCAGAACCTCGACCTGATGGTGCAGGACACGGTCTCCGAAATCAATTCCCTGCTGAGCGGCATCGCCAAGCTCAACCGGACGATTTTCCAGAACGAGAACATCGGCACCACCTCCACCGCCAACGACCTGCGCGACGAACGCGACCGCATGGTCAAGAGCCTCGCGGAATACCTCGATGTGACGCTGGTGGACGAACAGAACAACCAGGTGCGCCTGACCCTGGCCGACGGCACGCCGCTGGTCCTGGGGTTGAAGGACTTCCCGCTCGGCACCGAGCTCAACGGCGACAACAACGGTTTCAAGGACATCCTGATTTCCGACGGCCAGAACGGCACGATCAACATCACCAATCAGATCAACGGAGGCAAGCTGCGCGGGCTCCTGGATTTGCGCGACGTCGAGGTGCCGGGCATTCAGGATCATTTCGACCGCCTGGCGGCGAGCCTGGTGCGCGAGGTCAACCGCGTTCACCGTGAAGGGTTCGGCCTGGACGGCGGCTCCGGGCGCGATTTTTTCAAACCGCTTCAAGCCACCGTTCGTCCCAGTGTACTCAATACCGGAAGCGCGGTGGTGTCGGTCGCCAACGCCAGCCCGACGACGGCGTCCATCGACCAGTACCGGATCCAGTTCACCGGCGCGACGTCTTTTGACCTGATCAACCGGACCACGGGCGCGTCTTCCGGCACGTTTGTGTTCACGCCGGGAAGCACCTTCAACCTGGGCAATGGGCTGGCGGTCAACATCACCGGCACCGGCGCGGCGGGGGATGTGGTGGACTTTTCGATTTCGGAGAATGCGGCGGCAACGCTTGCAATGGACCCGGCGGTGGCGACCAACGGCTCGAACATTGCCGCGGGCCTGAACGGAGTCGGCGACGGGAAAAACGCCACGCGGCTTTCCCAGTTGCAGAATCAACTGTTGTTCGACGGCAATTCGCTGGTCAACTCCGGTTCCGGGGCGTTCACGTTTGTCGAGTTTTACAATTCGCTGGTCAGCGGCATCGGCGTGGATTCGCGCTCGGTCAGTTCCGCTGTGACGGCGCAGGAAGGGGTCATGCTGCAACTCAACAACCGGCGCGAGAGCCTGTCGGGTGTTTCGATCGACGAGGAAATGATCAACCTGATCAAGTTCCAGCAGGCGTTCGCGGCGGCGGCGCGGCTGATCAACGTGGCGGATGAAATGCTCGACATCCTGGCGAATAGGATCTAGCGGGCAACGCAACAAAATTTAAGGACGAGACGACCATGGTGCAACGGGTCACCAACCAGGCACAGCAGGCAACGGCGCTGCAGAACATTTTCCGTATCACCGAAGGTCTGTTCAAGGCAAATGAACGCATTGCCACCGGAAAAAGGATCAACAACCTTTCGGACGATCCGACGGCGATCCGCGATTCCCTGTCGCTGAAAAACTCGATCAGCCAGATCCAGCAATTCCAGCGCAATATCGACAATAACGTGGTGTTTCTGCAAAACGCCGACACCGCACTGGGGTCGATCGGACTGGGGCTGGTGCGGGCGCGTGAACTCAGCCTCGGGGCGCTGGCGGGCACGGATTCGGCGGAAACGCGCCAGTTCGCCGCCATCGAACTGGGCAATATCATCGACCAGGCCCTGCAGTCGGCCAACTCCAAGGTGAAGAACCAGTACCTGTTTTCCGGGACGGAGTTGCGGACGGAACCGTTCATGAAAACGGCGGGTTCCAGTATTGTTTATCTCGGTAATTCGCAACGGTTCGAGGTGCAGATCGCCAACAATTCGCCGATACCGCTGACGATCCCGGGCTCGGAAATGCTGGCGACAGACCTCAACCCCCTGTTGACGGGCGGGACGCTGCTTTCCGATCTGAACGCGGGCGCGGGGGTGCCTCCGGGATCGTTTACGATCACCGACCGGGGGGGCAATACCGCGACGATCAACATACCGGCGGGCGGGACGATCAACTCCGTGATCAGCGCGATCAACGGCGCGGGTTTGAACGTGACGGCTTCGATCAACGCGGCCGGCAACGGGCTCGCCCTGACCGACAACAGCCCAACGATTGTCGGTTCGCTCACCGTGGCCGAAGCGGGCGGCGGCCATACCGCGCAGGCGTTGGGGATCGAAGGCCGCATCGACGGCAACCTGATGGGACGCGATATCGACCCGCGCGTAACGGGCAACACGCTGATTTCCGACCTGAACGGCGGTCAGGGCCTGAACCTGACGTCGATCAATATTGTCAACGGCGCGGCTTCCGGGGTGGTTGACCTGTCCGGCGCGGCGTCGCTAAACGATGTGCTGGCAACGATCAACGGGTCGGGGTTCAATGTCACGGCGACGATCAACACGCAGGGCAATGCGCTGGAGGTGAATTCCAACAGCCCGAACACGGCGGCCATCATCCGTGAAGTGGGGACTGGCAAGACGGCAGAGGCGCTGGGGATCGGCGGTGGACGCAATGTGTTCGTTGCCCTCACCAAGCTGAGGGAAGCGCTGGCGAAGGACGACAGCTTCGGCATTCTGGCGTCGCTTGATGTTCTGGAAACCACCCAGGCGCAGATGAACAATGTGCGGGCCGAGGTCGGCGCCATCCAACGGCGGCTGGACCAAACGGGATCCATCCACGAATCCGATATCGTGACCCAGAGCGAACAGTTGTCTCTGGTGCAAGACGCGGACATCACCAAAGAGGCGTCCACCGTGGCGCAACTGGATTTCGCATTGAACGCCACCCTCAACACGACGGCGAGAATCATCCAGCCGAGCCTGCTCGACTTTCTCCGCTAAAGGCGCGGGCTCTTCCCTTTTTTAAAACGGTCGATTCGGAGCGGAATGTTCCGGCGCGTGCCTGGTTACGAGGAGGCGCCGCTTTGTTTTCCGGGGGAGGTGGGTGTGCTTTGCCCTGGAGACAGGTTGCAGGGCAGCTCGATGATGAAAGTGGCGCCTTTTCCGTATTCGCTCTCCACTTCCAGGTTTCCCTGGTGTTTTTCAATGATGGAATAGCAGATGGAAAGGCCCAGACCTGTGCCCTGCTCTTCGGGTTTTGTGGTGAAGAAGGGTTCAAACAGTTTGTCGATGTTTTCCTTTTGGATACCAGGCCCCGTGTCCTGAAACCGGATTTGAAGAAAACAGTTCCGCCCCGGTTCCCCGCCGCTGTCGAGATCAACGGGTTGCATCGTGTGTTGTCCGCCCTCCTCGACTTCTTTTACCATTCTCGTGACGACCGTCAGGGTGCCGCCTTTTTCCATGGCATGGCGGGCGTTGTTGACGAGGTTCAGAAAGACCTGACGCATGCGGTTGGGATCGAATTTGATTTCGGGCAACTCGGCCGAGAGCCTGCAGTTGAGGGTGATGCCCTGATGCGCCATCTCTTTTGCCGTGAGCGTGAGAACGGATTCAATCTCGTGATTGATGTCGCCGATCTTGAGTACCATTTCATCCTTGCGGGAAAACTTCAGCAGACCGGCGATGATCACCTCTATTCTCTGGATTTCCTCCATGATCGACCGGATATCGTCCTGCAAGGGAGCATCGCCCTCCCGTTCCAGGCTCAAGGCCTGGATGTGCCCTGAAATGATGTTGAGAGGATTCAGGATTTCGTGGCAGACACCCGCCGCCAGACGCCCGACGCTGGCGAGTTTTTCGGAACGGATGATGTGGTCCTGCGCGTTTTGCAGCTTGTCCAGGGATTGCTTCAATTCCGCGTGCGCGTGCTTGAGTTCCTCGTGGGAAATGCGCAAATCGTTTTCGGCGCGTTTTCGAAGGTCTTCCTCTTTTTTAAGTTTGGTGGCGTGGCGGATGGACTGGAACAGTGTTTCCGGGGAAAGATCGTTTTTGACCAGGTAATCGGTGGCGCCGCTTTTCATGGCTTGCACGGCGGTTTCCTGATCGCCTTGTCCGGTAAGAAAAATAATGGGAGCTTCACATCCCAGGTTGCGCACTTCCTTTAAAAGATCGATTCCGTTTTGCTGTCCCAGCCGAAAATCGAAAATACAGATATCGAAATGCCGCGCCGTGATTTCCGTCAGGGCGGCGTCGCCATCGGGCGCGTGGTAGATTTTCGGGGTGGGCCTGATGGACAATTCGCGCATCAGGTCCTGAATCAGGAAGGCGTCGTCCTCATCGTCTTCCACAAGGAGTATTTGTAAACGGGATTCCATGAAGAAAAAAAACTCTCAGTCGGGTAACTGGACAGTGGAAAACCAGTAGTTGGACAGTACGCGGACCATTGCCACAAATTCGTGAAACCGGACCGGTTTTTGAATAAAGGAATTGACTCCAAGTTCGTAGGAGTGATCGATATCCGAATCCGATTTGGAAGTGGACAACACCACAACGGGGATCGATTTCAGGTGTTGATTGCTTTTAATTTCCTTGAGCGCTTCCCTTCCATCCATTCGCGGCATGTTGAGATCCAGGAGAATCAAACGTGGCCATGGAGAGGGGTCGGCATTTTCACTTTTTTCCGAACACTTGCTGAGAAAATTCATCAACTCTTCGCCGTCCTTGACCCATGTGATCTTGGACACAATACCGGCTTCATTCAATGCCTCGAGGGTGAGCATGTAATCATCTTCATCATCTTCAGCAATGAGGATGGGCATTTTGTGTCCGTTGTTTTCTTCGATCATGGGTCACCTTCCAAGAAGGATTGTGGAGCCATAATTCGGGCCCGGTGTTTGCCCTGAAAACTCTTCCAAAAGGAATATCAAAAGAATAGCCTGGATTCTGCAAATTATTTTAAGACGTGAGGATTTAAAAACCAACCTTTTCTTGAAATTTCGGCTTGCGTTGACCCTATCAATAGGGCAGGTGTTGTGTGAAGGTATTTCAAAAAATTCCCGAAAATTTCGAAAAAATTAAAATAAAGCATTTTTCAATGTTTTTCGTTGTGGGAATGGGAAAGGCCGGGCAACGTGGATCAATCCGTTTTTTCCCAATTTTCAATACCACCGGGCCGGATTTTAAACAGTGGATGGAGCCCCGGCGCCCTGGTGTTCACCAACCGGCGGTGGTCTTTCCGGCAGCGGTGGTACAGCTTGCGTCTGAGATGGGTGATCTCAAAATCCCGCTGGCCTCGCGTCACCGGGATTTTTTCAGCGGGTGTGGCGCGGGGTGGAAGTTTTTCGCGGTTGAACGTGTAGCCCCTCCTGTCCGCCTCGTCACACACTGTGTGCAGATAAAAAGCGATCGCACGGAGTGGATCGGTCTGTTCGCGGAAGCGCTCAAGTTGGGGATGATTTTTGTAACCGCGCGTGTTGCCTTCCAGAACTTTTTTAGCCAGCAGGCCTTCCCGCCACAAGGCCACGAGCCCCTGCGCGTCGAGAAATTTGGGATGGATCGACCAGAGGCGCATGGCAGGGCCTCACTTTGCAGAAAATTCAGGTGTCAAGAAATTGCCCACCGCAAGGTGCTTGGCGCACGGCCAATGTGAAGGCCCGCCCGATTCTGCAGAAAAACCCATGGAAGAAATTGTTCGTGCCAAGAAGCCGCCTCTCCGGCTACGGAGTTAGGATTTGGGCCCGATCATATTTTTGGGTTGTACTTTTTCATCGAACTCCGCGTCGGTGAGCAGGCCCAGTTCTATTGCAGCCGTCTTCAATGTGGTGTTGTCTTCGTAGGCTTTCTTGGCCACTTTGGCTGCGTTATCGTAACCGATGTGCGGATTCAGCGCCGTGACCAGCATCAGCGACTGGCTCATCAAGTCGGCGATCCTCTGTTTGTTCGGCTCGATGCCGACGACGCAGTGCTGGGTGAACGATTCGCAGGCATCGGATATGAGGCGGATCGATTGCAGGAGATTGTAGATCATGACCGGTTTGAAGACGTTGAGTTCGAAGTTGCCGGAAGAACCGCCGACATTGACCGCGACGTCGTTGCCGATCACCTGTGCCGCCACCATGGTCAGCGCTTCCGATTGCGTGGGGTTGACCTTGCCCGGCATGATGGAAGATCCCGGTTCGTTGGCCGGCAGGATGAGCTCGCCGATACCGCAACGCGGGCCGGAACCGAGCCAGCGGACGTCGTTGCCGATTTTCATCAGCGAGCAGGCGATGGTCTTGAGCACGCCGGAGGCCTCGACGATGGCGTCGTGCGCGGCCAGGGCTTCGAACTTGTTGGGCGCGGTGATGAAGGGGTGGTTGGTCAGCCGGGCGATTTGAGCGGCAACCTTTTTCGGAAAATCCTTGTGCGTGTTGATGCCGGTGCCGACAGCCGTTCCGCCGAGGGCGATCTGGTACAGGCGGGGCAGGCAGGCGTCGATGCGCTGCAGAGCGTTGTCCATCTGCGTGACGTAGCCGGAGAATTCCTGGCCCAGCGTCAGGGGCGTGGCGTCCATCAGGTGCGTGCGCCCGATTTTGATGATTTCCTTGAATACTTCGGCCTTTTGATTCAGTGCGTCGCGCAGGCCCTTGATCGCGGGAATGAGGCGTTCGTGAATGCGTTCGACCGCCGCGATGTGCATGGCCGTCGGGAACGTGTCGTTGGAAGACTGCCCGCGGTTGACGTCGTCGTTGGGATGCACCGGGTCCTTGCTGCCCATTTTGCCGCCGGAGATTTCAATCGCGCGGTTGGCGATGACCTCGTTCGTGTTCATGTTGGTCTGCGTGCCGGAACCGGTCTGCCAGACCTTGAGCGGGAAGTGGCCGTCGAGTTTGCCGGAGATGACCTCGTCCGCCGCCTGGATGATGAGGTCGCACTTGTTCTGGGGGAGCAGACTGAGTTCGGCATTGGTCAGCGCGGCCGCTTTTTTGAGAATGCCCATGGCGCGGATGATTTCGCGCGGCATTGTTTCCCACCCGATGTTGAAATGGATGAGCGAACGCGCCGTCTGGGCGCCGTAATAGCGGTCGGCGGGAACTTTGATTTCCCCCATGCTGTCTGTTTCAGTCCGGTGTTCCATATTTAAATCCCCTCGTTTTTGTTGATACAAAGGCTGGTTGACTGTTTCGGGTAAGGGGACATTCTAAACAATTTTTTCGAAATTTGTGAACAGAATGTATTCCACCGGGTGGAGCCCGGAGTGGGCGGGCAAGGTGAGGAATGGTTTGAGGCGATACGTTAGGCGCTGCCGGGGGCCCGGAACGGGAGGTCGTTTCGAACCGCGGTTTTGAATCTTGAAAAAAGAATACGAAAAAAAATGGAATAATTATTATTCGATACAGTGATCCTTTGTAGGAATTTTGGAACGCGGTTATTGGCCTTGAGATATTTTTGGTTTTCATTAAACTATTTTTCATGCAAACACCGCCCGCTATTTTGGTTGCTGACGATGACGCTGCCTCCAGGGAGCTGATCGAAATTATTCTTTCCTCGGAAAACTATCATATTGTCACCGCCCAAAACGGTAATGAAGTTCTTGAGCTGATCCGGCAAACACCCGTTGACCTGATTTTGCTGGATGTTTTAATGCCGGGAATGACCGGAATGGAAGTTTGCAGGAAGCTGAAAAGCGATCCGGAGTTTCAGCTCATCCCCATCATATTTTTGACCGCGCTGGACCAGATGGAAGACCGGGTCGAGTCCTTTGATCTGGGAGTCAACGAGTTCATGAGTAAACCGTTTTCTCCGCCGGAACTCCTGGCGCGGGTCAAATCATTACTCAAGATCAAAAGCCTTACGGACAGCCTGGAATCGGCTTTTAACGTGGTCATCACACTGGGGGGATTGGTCGAAGCCCGCGACCCGTATACAGGGGGCCATATTTCGCGCGTCTGTTCCATTGCGCTCAAGCTGGCGAATATGCTGGGCCTTTCAGCGGGAGAGACCGAAGAGCTTGAGATCGGGTGTCGGCTGCACGACATCGGGAAGATAGGAATCCCGGATACGGTTTTGCTGAAGGAAGGAAAACTGACGCGAGAGGAATTCGATGTGATCCGGACCCATTCCAAAACCGGTTTCGACCTGTGCAAGGAACTGGATTCCCTGGGCAAGGCCCGGGATATCATTTTAAACCATCACGAAAAACTGGATGGGAGTGGTTACCCGAATGGCATTAAGGGGGATGCTATCAGTTTGCCGGTGCGGATTGCGACGGTGTCCGATATTTTCGATGCGTTGACCTCGAACCGTTGTTACCGGCCCGGATTGAGTCCAAAAGATGCTTTCGAGATAATGGGCCGGGATGCTAAGGAGAACAAGATTGATGAGGATGTCTTCAATTCCCTTGTGGCCTGTTATCAAACCTGAGCCGTGGCCCGGTCACCTGCGGCCAGTCTGAAAATGGTTTCCAGAGTTTTAGCAGAAGAAAGGGAGACTGGTCAGTTGTTCTCGAAATAATCCGCGGCTTCGGGGAGGTGTTCGGCCAGATAGAGTTTGATTTTGTTGAGCAGCCGTTGCTCCGTCTGGCGCACCGCTTCCCGGGTAACGCCGTAATCCTCGCCTATTTCCTTGAGCGAGCGGGGGGTCTCCGAGAGGATCCGGGTGGCGATGAGATCGCGTTCAACGGGTTTCAGGTTTTCCATGAACTCGCTTATTTTTTCACGCAAAACCTGAAAAAAGTCTTCCTCGACCACATCGTCCTCATGTTCGGAGGCTGCGTTGCTCAGGGTCTGCATGGGCGTCAGGGTGCTGTCCGGGTGGGCGGGCGTGTCCATGGAGACGTCCGCCGCGCCGATGCTGGCTTCCACGTCGATGACCTCCTTTTCGTCCACGCCGAAATGTTCCGCCAGGCGCTGGGTGGTGGGGGCGATGCCCATTTCCTCCAGCCGCGCCTTCTCCTTGCGCAGGTTGTACAGCAGCTTTCGCCGGGTGTTGGTGGTGCCCACCTTGACCAGACGCCAGTTGTCGAGAATGAATTTGAGGATGTAGGCCTTGATCCACCAGCTCGCGTAGGCGGGCAGGCGCACGCCGCGGAAGGGGTCGAAATGCTGAACCGCTTTCATCAGGCCGACGTTGCCTTCCTGGATGAGGTCCATCATGTTTTCCCATTCGCGGCGGAAGGTCATGGCGATCTTGACCACCAGGGTCAGATTGTGCGTGGCCAGACGGTAGGCCGCCTTGAGGTCGCCCGTTTCCTTGAACCGGACCGCCAGTTCGTGTTCTTCCTCCTCCGTGAGGTCCTCGTAGGCGCGGATTTCATTGAGATAGGCCGTCAGCGGGTCGAGCCGGGCCAGGGAGCCGGAAGCCCGGGGAACCGGCAGCAGGCGCTCCTGTTCCTCCTCCTCACCTTCCAGAGAACCCTCTTCCACCGCGAAGTCGTCCTCGTCGAGGATTTCCGGGTCCAGAGGTTCCGGGTCGCCGGAGGTTTCTTCTTCGCCGCTGCCGTTGATTTCGTGTTCGGAATCCATGTTGCTTACAGGAAACAGGCGGTTACCGGCGTTGAACCCGTCGCCGATTAAAAGTACAATGGAACCATGGCAAGACTGGCAATCATCGCCGCGTTACTGGCCGTAATCGTTCTGTTGTTCCGTTCGTTTTTACGCTCCGATCCCTACGCGGCCCCGTCCACCGAGATGGTGCAGGACCCCAATTGCGGGACGTTTGTTCCCAAACCCGAAGCTGTGTTCCGCAAGGTGGGAGACCGGGACTGTTATTTTTGCAGTCAAAAGTGTGCCGATGAATATCAGAGCAGGAACGCGCATAACAGCGCTTCCTGATCGCTAACCTGGAAAGCCCGGCGCGGGCTTTGACCCCGGGATCGATAGGTCTTTTATTGTAGCATAGGGGGTGGCTACGAAGGTTTTCGTTTTTGGGGAAGTATTGGAAAGTGAAGGTGTTGATGAAGTATTTTTTTGATGGGAACTGTAGTGGGATCCGTTTGTTAAAGGTGGCCCGGAACCTTTTGCTGGCGGCTGTGATCGGCGGTTTTTTCGCGACAGGAGCGCAGGCCGAGGCGCCGCAGGCCTGTGATACTGAAAAGAAAAAGAAGGTCAAGATTGAGGGCTGGATCAACCGCGAGCACCGTAAGGAATACAAGGCCATCGTCCAGGAATTCAAGGAATTGCCGCAAACCCGGGCCCGGATCAAAGTGTTCCCGATGGGGGACACAGCCAAGGTCATCGGCGTGGGCCGCTGTGTTCCGGCTTACATCGCCCGGCACGCGATGGAAAAGGCCCTGAAGTATACCGGCGGGGTGGAAAGCCTCGTCAACCAGGCTTTTCTGCCACCGTTCTGGGTCGGCATCGGTACGACCCAGTTCGATGAACCATCACAACAGGTCATCAATGCGGAGCAGTTGAAGGCGCTGATGAATCCTGAGTTGACGGACGAGGAGTTTCAAAACCTGTACCGGGAATATTCCGTACAGAACGCAACCGTGCCCTATTTCGGCAGCACGCCGGCGAACGTCAAGAAAGTGGATTGAGAACATTGAAAGCGATACCCTTTTTTATCGCCATCGCCTGGTTGACGGCCTCCCTGCCGGCGGAGGCCGGTGCGCCCTGCCGTCCGCTTGATGAGCGGCCCATCAAGGTGGAAGCCTGGATGACCAAGAAGCGGTATCCCGAGTTCCGTGAAATGCGAAAAGCCTTTCGCCGCATGGGCAACACCTACGTTTCGATCTTCACCTACCCGGGTGAGAATCCATCGCGCGTGGTGGCGATCGGCAGTTGCGTTCCGGCCTACATCGCTCGCCACATTCTCGAAAAAACGGTGGAATATTACGGTGAGGTCAAAAGCCTGGTGCATCCGGGGTTCGTCGCCCCGCACTGGGTGGGCCTGGCCACTTCCCTGTTTGCTGAAAACTCCTTTAGCCACATCACGCCGGAGCAGTTGAACCGCCTGCTCGATCCTACTCTGGACAACGACCAGTTCCACGCTCTCTACCGGGAGTTCACCGTGCAGCCCGAAAAGGTAGAGGCCTTCGGTCAGATGCTGCCCAACCCCAAACTCATGACCCCTTAGCGGGTCCTCGCCAGCCGGGCGGCTTCCTGGCCCGCAAAAATTCCTCGACGCGTTTTCCCTCGGAAACGAAAAAATACGGAAAACCGCAACTGTGTCATTCTGAGGATTTTGGGCTTGGCTTGGAACAGGCTTCCCGCAAGGGCAGGGTTCAACCTTTCGCGAAATAATCCGCGATGCATTCGGCAATGGCGCGTTGACCTTCGCGAGAGGGATGGCCATCATTTGAATTTTGATAAGGCGTTTTTCCTACCCACAAACTTTTCTTAAGCGCCGGTAACAGGGAAAGATGGGCGATGTTTTTCCCGCGCATAAAATCGATGAGCGCGTCGTGAGCCCATTTTTCATTTTCCATAAGATTGAGGAACGCTTCAGTGGGTGAAGCCTTCAACACCAGTTCCTCGTACACTCTTTCTTTGGTGGGGATGAGCATGACGAGGTGATCCACCCCGGATTGATTCAGTGTTTCATCCAATGTGGCAAGCGCTTCTTGTGTAATGCGTAGACCCTCCTGAACCCGGATGTCTCTCTGGTCGAGTGTTAATAGCCGGTATTGTGGCGTGAGTACGCTGGGCGCGGCATGAGAGGGCATATTGTTTGCCTCGTCTCCGCAGGGAGAAGTGCTCCGCCCTGTAAACCATTTCCTGAGTTCCATGGCATATTGGACGGTTTTCAGGTTCCTTGCCAGGCGTTGTTGCAACGATGTGTTTTCGTAAGCGAGAAAGGATTCCGGGTTTCTGGAGGTGAGGTTGACCTTTCGGGTGATGGGCGTTTCCTTCTCCATCCGGATGGCCTGTTCGAAGCGTTGGGGATCCTTTGGTGAAAACCGTTTGCGGTGTTGCTCGCGCGATGCGAACAGAAAGGATTCCAGGATATCATTGCCGAAATAGACGGCCGTGATCACTTTCTTCGGCTTGAAAGCCAGCGCTTCGTCGATAAGGAACAGGTAGTGCGCCGGACTGTAACCGCCGAAGGACAGATTGTAGACCCGGAGACCGGTCAAGCCTTCCAGTTGCTGGGGCCATGCTTCGGTGCGGTGTACATTGGCACCGTAGGTCTGCGAGTCACCCAGAGCAACGAGGTCCACCTGCCCCGGCTCCGGGACCCCGGCGTTTCTGAATCCCTTTGCGTCATGTTCTAAAAAATCCGGGTTGGGCCGGTGCCCTAGAACCGGATCTTCGATCTTGCGCGGCACGCTGACTTGCTTCA
>JAGQJZ010000039.1 GCA_020430445.1 Nitrospina sp. | reverse complement strand
CGACTACAAGGCGGTGCTCGCCCAGGGGTACCAGCGCCCCTACGCGGAAGACTCGTTTCAGGTGCGGCTTCCCGTCAAATTCAATTACCACTTCCAGGGAATCCACTTCTCCTCGGGCATGTCTCCCATTCCCTTCCGCTGATTTTGTTATAATGTACCGCAACCTATAAAGGCGCCTCTATGCCAACAGACCCTGATTTTCAGGGACTGCGAGTGGCCGCGATAAAATTTCGCGTTGTTAGAGGTCCTCTCAATTCTATTTCCAGACACCGCGAGGAGCAGGATGACCGATACAAGATTCGTCGACAACGGCAATGACACGGTAACCGACAACGAGACGGGACTGACCTGGGCCAGGAAAGACACCCGGCAGATGCTCGGCAAATGGCGCAACCTCGAACAGTGCAAAGACTACGCGCAGGAATTGAATCAGGAAAAGTTCGGCGGCTTTGACGACTGGCGCGTGTGTTCGCTGGAAGACATCAAGACCATCTTCGACAAGAACTGCCAGTTGAAAGCCAAGGGGGGGGACATGATCCACCTGCCGGCGGTGTTCGAACCTGACTGCGCGGACGTCACCTGGACGGACACGGTGAACGGCGACCGCGCCATGATGTACAACCTGATCAAGGGACGGTCCAACTGGATCAACAAGCTGGGCGAAGGGCCCTTCGCCGCCCGCCTGGTCCGTGGGGAACGCAAAGGGTGATCTTCAGGCCGGGGTGCGCGAAGACCAGAGCAGCCACAAACCGATTCCGATCATCACCGTGGCAAACCCCCGCTTGAACACCACGTCGGGGATATTGGCCAGCAACACCGGGCCGATCTGCGCTCCCACCACCCCGCCAATGGCCAGGATGAAGCCGGTCTTCCATTCAATATGCCCAAGCCTCCAGTGGGCGATCAAAGACGACAGCGCGATCATGAACACGACCAGGAAAGACGTCCCCACCGCGAGGTGTGATTTTTTTCCCAGCCACATCATGAAGGGGACGACCATGAACCCCCCTCCCAATCCGGAAAGAGAGGCCAGCACACCGATCAACACACCGAACAGGATCATCTGCCACAAAACGTCACCCTCCTTCCACATATTTTGTTTCAAGATGGTCGACCACCGCGGCGCCGACGGAATCGCCCCACACATTCACCGTCGTCCGGCAACGGTCGAGAAACCAGTCGATCGCCAGTAACATCCCGATGCCCTCAAGCGGCAGCCCCACCGATTGCAGCACCATGACCATGGTGACCAGTCCCGCTTCCGGAATTCCCGCCGCGCCGACGGCGGCCAGGGTTGCAGTGAGAAAAATCACCATCTGCTGGATGGGGTCCAGCGCGACACCCACCATCTGGGCGATGAACATCGCCGCCACCGCTTCATACAAGGCCGTGCCGTCCATGTTGACCGTCGCGCCGATGGGCAGGACGAACTGCGCCATCCTTTTGGAAACCCGGTTCTTCTCTTCGGCGCACTCCATGGTGACCGGCAGGGTGGCGGAACTGCTGGCGGTCGAAAAAGCCGTCGCCAGCGCCTCCACGGCATTTTTCATGTACATCCAGGGATTGCGCCGCGTGACCTTGTATAGGATCAGGGGAAGCACCACAAAGGCGTGCACCCCAAGGGCCAGCAGCACCGTGACGGCAAACTTTCCTATCTTCAGCAGTTCGTTGAAAAAGGCGTCCCCGCCTCCCGCCGCCCCCAGTTTTGAAGCCACCAGCCCAAAAATACCGAGCGGCGCCAGGTACAGAACCAAGTGCACCATTTTCATCACCGCCTCGTTGACGGTTTCGAAAAAAGCGATGACCCGCATCCCGCGATCGCCCAGCGTGGTCAGGACTCCACCGAACGCGAGGGAGAACACGATCAGCGGCAGGATCTCCATGTTCGCCATGCTTTGAATCAGGTTGGGCGACACCACACTCAAAATGACGTCGATGAAACTCGTGTCCTTTTTCGCATGCGCGGCTTCAGGGGCCTCCCCCTGCATCACAACGCCGACCCCCGGTTGCAGCAGGTTGACGAAAACCAGACCGAGAGCCACCGAGACCGCCGTCGTCGCCATGTAATACAAAATGGTGATGGCCCCGGTCTTGCCCATCTTGGTCACATCGCCCAGTCCGGCCACGCCCACAATGAGCGAAGAAACCACCAGGGGAACGACCAGCATTTTGAGCGCGTTCAGGAACAGCGTGCCCAGCCAGGCAACCGAGCTCATGCTTTCGCCGAAGAACCAGCCCGCAAGGAGACCGAATCCGGCGCCGGTGATGATGAAATAAAGCAGACGGTTTGATGAATTCATTTTTTATTCCGATGAATTTGTCCGTCCGGGTTTGAGTTTTAAGTCCTTTTCTCTCAAACCAAACCCGTTATAATTGGAAACAGGGATGCCCCTTCATTCTTTTTTCAGGAGTGATTCCATGAGTCAGACAGTTCAGATCATTTACGATGGAAAAACGTTCGAATTTCCCCTCGTCGAAGGCACCTGCGGGGAAAAGGCGTTGGACATATCCAACTTGCGCAGTGAGACGGGATTGATCACCTTCGATCCCGGATTCATGAGTACGGGAAGCTGCAAAAGTGAAATCACCTTTCTGAATGGTGAAAAAGGAATTCTGCTGTACCGTGGAATTCCCATCGAACAACTGGCGGAACACAGCAACTTTCTGGAGACGGCCTATCTTCTGATCTACGGACACCTGCCGAAGAAAGAGGAACTGGATTATTTCAATCACCATGTCACCCATCATTCCATGGTGCACGAATCGATCAAAAACCTCTACGACGGGTTCCCCAAAAACCCGCATCCCATGGCGGTCTGCAGCGCCATCGTCGGGTCGCTGGCCACTTTTTATCAGGAGTCGCAGACCCAGGTGCGCGATGAACGCCAACTGGAAATATCGATCCATCGCCTCATCGCCAAACTGCCAACGATTGCCGCCTACAGTTACAAGAAGTCGATCGGCCAGCCTTTACCCTATCCCAAAAATTCGCTCAGTTACACCGAAAACTTCCTCTACATGATGTTTTCAAATCCCTGCGAGGAATACGAGGTCGACCCCCTCGCGGCCAAGGCGCTCGACATCCTGCTGATGCTGCACGCCGACCACGAACAGAATTGCTCCACCAGCACGGTACGGCTCGTTGGGAGCTCCCTGTGCAACCTGTACGCTTCGGTTTCCGCCGGAATCTATGCGCTGTGGGGACCGCTTCACGGTGGGGCGAACCAGGCGGTTATTGAAATGCTGCAGACGATCCAGGCGGACGGCGGCGGCGTCGACAAATTCGTCAACCGGGCCAAGGACCCCGACGACTCCTTCCGCCTGATGGGCTTCGGCCACCGCGTCTACAAAAACTTCGATCCGCGATCCCGGATCATCAAGGACCTGGCGCACCGGATCGTCGAGCGCTCTGGAGTGCACGAGCCCCTGCTCGACATCGCCCTGCAACTCGAGGAGATCGCCCTCAAGGACGAATTCTTCATCGAGCGCAAACTGTACCCCAACGTGGATTTTTATTCCGGGCTCATCTACAAGGCGCTGGGCATTCCGGTCAATATGTTCACCGTCATGTTCGCCATGGGAAGACTGCCGGGATGGATCGCACAATGGAAGGAGCTGCAGGAAGACGCGGATTTTAAAATCGGCCGGCCGCGTCAGGTGTATATGGGGAACCCCCACACCGATTACCTGCCGCTGGACAAACGATAAGAGCGGGATGTATTGAAAAGAAAGGGAGCCGGACTAAAGGGGCTCGATGGTGCAGCGGAAGGGATAGCCTTCCAGACGGGCAGCGGAATGGACCTGCTCGACCTTGAACTCGGCTCTTTCCAGGGGAAGGGTGTCGACATGAGCGGAGCCGCTATAATGAATTTCATACATCAGTTTCTCGGCGGTTTTGATATCCTTGGCGAATATCTTGACCAGGACGCGGATCACGAATTCCATCGTCGTCACATCGTCGTCCCACATGATCACCCGGTACAGGGGAAGGTAGCCGGTTTTCAGCCCGGTTTCTTCAACCTGGATGACATCGGGCTGATCTTCCACAACCGAGGCGAATGAAGGCATTGGCGCTGTATTCATAAGGGTCGAATACGGAAATAAGAGTTAAAAATGAAATTGGCCTGTAACAGAGGATTCATGTTTCGCCTTATCTTAAAATACAGCGCCCATGTATTCAATCCCTTTATGGCTTTCCGGAGAGCGGCCCGCGCCCTGGAGAGCCCGAACCGCAAGCTCCCCTGCCCTCCCCGTCCAAAGCCTGTTTCCCGCCATTCAAGGGAATCTTTAATCATTCGATATTTTGCGCTCCGGCAATCCGCAAGCCCTGATAAAGCGGACCCGGCCCACGTCCCGGGCCAATTTTCGGGGACGCCCTTGAAGCGGATGGCGTGGGTTTTCGCCATCGGCGCGCTGTTGATTCCGGCAGCCGGTTTTGCCGGACCGCGTGACAAAGGGCTCTACTCTGATTTTCAGGCCAGGGGCGACATCCGCCGCTTCGAGGGAGAACGCCTGAGCTTCGACATCAGTTTCATGATGTTCGACGACGCCGCCACCGCCGAAGTCCGCTTCTTCAAAAAAGAAGGCCACTTCACCGCCGTCCTGACCGCCGAGACCAAGGGGTTCGTCGGCTTTTTCACCTCTTACCGCAAGCATTATTACAAGGCCACCTTCGACCTGTCCAAGGACCATTCTCGCGTTCTCACGCGAAAGTTTGAACGCGAAGTCATCACCGGCGACGATGTTGAAAAAACCGTCCACTATCTGGACTACCACAACCGCAAACATTTCTGGTTCCGCTACAACAACAATAAACTGACGGAACAGGAAGACGAAGTCATCCCCGACGGAAAATATTACGACGACATCCTGGCGGCGTTTTACAACTTCCGCAACAGCGTGTACGGTCCGCTGGAAAAAGGCAAAAACTACGTGATCGACACCATCCCCGACAAAAGCATGAAGGACATCAAGGTGTTCATCCTGCCGGAAGGAGAGCAGGAAAAGATAAGAGAAGACCAGGACCGGCCGAAAAACGACGAGTACCTGCTCAACGTGGTCATCCCGAAGGATGTGTTCAAAACGAAAACCGGGGAGTTGCTGTTCTGGGGATCAAAACATTTTATCCCGCTGGAGACACGGGTCCGCGACTACGTCCTGTTGGGAGACCTTCACGTCAAGCTGAAGGAACGCAAGGTCGACCCTTCTCCCTGAGCCGGGCCGAACCGGTCACACGTCGAAAGTCGGCAACGGCGGGTCCTGCCAGATATTGACCTCGGTCCTGTCGTTTAGCGTCACTTCCCCAAAAGTGACGGAATACGGTTCGGTGTTTTCGCAGTTGTAATCCACCTTGATCGATTTGATGCCCCACTCACCCGCTTCGGGCCCGATCAAGGTGAGGCTGTGGGCGAAACTGTTGACCGAGAATCCGCCCTCCAGGGTTTCGCCCGGTCCCGTCCCCCCCATGAGGTTTTCCAGGGGCACCTGATGGTTGTTGATGGAAAAAAGCACGGGACCTTCCGTTCCCCGGTCGCCGGTCTCAATGGTGAGTTTGAAATCAAGAAGTCTGGGCATCGTTCACTCAACTGAAGTAAGGGTTCTGGCCGGCGGCGTGATCGGTCTCGTCGTAAATCGCGCCGACAAAGGGAACGGATTTGCGGAACGCATTGTGGATGCCCTGCTTCAGCGTCAAATCCGCCGCGCTGCATCCCTGGCAACCGCCGCCCATCTCGATGGTGACGGTATTGCCTTCCACCTGCCGCAGGGTGATCCGGCCGCCGTGACCGGCGACACCGGGGTTGACCTCCTCGTCGATCACTTTCTGAATCTCTTCCCGGATGCTCTCGGCAGGCGGCATGTCCTCTTCGATTTTTTTGTCGACCACCCCCTGCCCCGCTTCCAGGATTTCGCGGATCACCTTTCCGATCTCGGTCGCCATCGGCTTCCAGTCCGCGTGGCCCTTGGTCTTGCGCGTTACGGTCGCGGTCGATTCATGGATCAGCAGGTTCTCCACCTCATCCAGACTGAACATCCGCTCCGCCAGGGGAGACCCGCCGGCGCTTTCAAACGAAGGGAAATACCAGGAATGCCCCGGAAACAGGCTCCGGTTGACCATGAACTTGCAGGAATCCCCTTCCTTCGAAGGTTCCGCCTTGATGCGGATCGTGCCGTCATCCGGCGTCTCTTCCTTTTTCTGCGCGACAATGGGAGCCTGGATGATCGTCCGGCGGACAGGTTGACGGGGTTCCTCCTGCGGAGGCGTCATTTCTTCCCGGGGCGGCATCATCGAGGCCGGTGGCGTTTGCTGCGGCGATGGGGCTTCTTTCGCCTCACGGTTGCGAATATCCTCCGCGATCCGGGCCGCCTTTTCCTGACGGGTTTCAACCGCCTTTTCCGTGCGCGTTTCGCTGGAAAGCTTCGAGGGCTCCGCCTTGGAACCGCCATTGAACCATTTGGACAATTTCTTCAGCATGGGTGTCATTCCTGGGTTCTCCCTGTTGATTCCTGATATGTTCTGACCTGTCTTCACAGGAGGGAAATTCTAAAATTAAAGCTCAGCCTTCCCTGTTAAGATTGCCGGGGAACGCGAAAAGTTTCATAACTCATTTCCATTGAAAGGCGTTCGGCACCAGTTCCACCTGCCAGGTGGCCGGATCTTCCGGCTCGCCGGAGACCGCCACCACATCGAACCGGCAGTCCTGGTCCCACAGATTATGGCGCGCGCGGAAACGCTGGGCCATCTGCACCAGCTTTTTCTGTTTGGCGGTGTTGACCGCAGACAACGGGCTTCCGTATTCAC
Source organism: Nitrospina sp. (assembly GCA_020430445.1). Taxonomy (GTDB): domain Bacteria; phylum Nitrospinota; class Nitrospinia; order Nitrospinales; family Nitrospinaceae; genus Nitronauta. The sequence continues at coordinate 21,347 of JAGQJZ010000039.1, read as the reverse complement.
CGCCGGCCCGGCTCTTCACTTCCACGAAAACCAGCACCCCGCCCTGCTCCGCCACAATGTCGATTTCGCCGCTGGGGGTGCGAAAATTCGTCTCCAGGATACGGTACTTCCTGCCCTTAAGATACTGGACGGCCAGAGCCTCCCCCGCCTCGCCGAATTTTTTTCTTTTGAAGGTCATTGTCTCATCAATTGCAGAGGAAACCGGACCCTGCTATTCTTTGCGCCATGGTTCTCAACTGGGAAGACATCGCGGGACTGGGCTTCGTTCTCTGGGTGGTATTCACCGCCCTGTTTTACCTCGTCCTGTACATGGCCGTGCTCAACATCACCGACGACAAGCTGGGCAACAGTCCGCTGAAGTTTCCGGTCCTGCTGGCGCTGGCCGTGCCGGGGGCGTTTTTCATCGCCATCTTCAATTACAACCCGATGATCCTGTTCTTCCTGATGCTCGTCTCCAATTACTTCCGGCTGCGGGACAAGACCCACCTGGGAAACGAAAAGAATCCGGGTCCGCCGGTCAACAAGCCCCTGTTCTACGCTTCGAGCTTCGGCTACCTGGTCGCGCTTTACGCCTTGTCCGCCTGGTTTCAGCATCCGGTGGAACTCGATGGCATGACCAAGCCCTACTGGAAAAGCTGGTTCACCGAAGTTCCGCATTAAGGCGCGGAGTCCCCGCCCTGCTTCCTCGGCCACCACATCCCCGTGGCAGATCTATATTGCCGGTACGCCTCGCCGAACTGCTTCTCCAGCGCCAGCTCCTCGTGGTGGATACGGTACTGAAACCCCACCCAGGCGGAGAACAATCCCAGCGCGGCGGCATAAAAACTGCCCGTGGTCAGGGCGTAGGCGAAGATGACCACCATCATGCCCGTGTAGGAGGGGTGGCGCATCCGGGAGTACAGTTTCAGCGTCATCAGTTTCTGCTCTTCCCTGAACACAATATCAAACTTGAAGCCCGAAGTGCCGAGCTGGTACACCGCCAGCACCCGGAAAACCGCCCCGGCGAGGAAGACCAGCAAAACGGTCAGCCCTTCCACCCACGTCACCGGCTCCGGGGACAGCCGCGCGTACCAGGACAAGCCGATGAGGGCGGCGGCAATAGGCAGGGTGTGCCCGAAAAACTGCTGAATATGTTCCCGGTCGAAGGTGGCGTCCGAGGGCTTCACCGTCAACACAAAAATCACAAGTTCGATCACCCCGAAGACCGTGTTCTGAACCGACACCAGAACCACCCGCGTCAGGTTTTCCGGGTCCAGCCCCACCGGAGCCAAAGGCGCAAGGTAAATCAGGCCCACCACCACGGTGTTGAAATTCAGATTGGCGTACAGGGAAAATCCAAAAACGCACAAATACAGGGCAAAATTAAACCCGACCCAGAGGGTCCCGATCTCCTGTGGAATAATCGCCGTAAAGTCCATAGCCGGGTTCCAGATCAGAAAAGGCCCAGATCCGGGCCAGACGCCTGTATTCTCCTGTTTTTCAGGCCTGATTTGTTATATTATAACGGGAACAATTCATGAGGGGTTAGCATGGGTGCTTCCTTGCCCAAGAAAACCAGCCGTACATAACGGCTTTATCCCACCCCCCTGGAATTCAATAAAATGAACGGTTCCTGTGACCGTTTGCCTATATTCGAGGCTTGTCATGGACATCTCTGAACTTAAAAACCTGGACATTCCACCGGCGGTGCGGCAGGAAATCGAAGATTTCGCCACGGAGGTGGAACGCCTGTCCGCCGGAGAACTGCCGGAAGAAGATTTCAAACGGTTCCGCCTGCAACAGGGCATCTACGGACAACGGCAGGATGCCGAGCAGATGGTGCGGACCAAGCTTCCCTTCGGCCAATATACCTCGGAGCAGTTGCGTTGTCTCGCCGAATTAGGCGATACCTATTCAAACGGCATCCTGCACGTCACCACGCGGCAGGATATCCAGTTCCATTTTGTCAAAATCGCCCAGGTTCCGAAAGCGCTCACCCTGCTGGCGAAGCACGGCCTGACCACGCGCGAGGCCTGCGGCAACACCGTGCGCAATGTCACCGCCTGCCACAAGACCGGCACCTGCCCGGAGGAACTGTTCAACGTCACGCCGTACGCCAAAGCCGTGCAGAGCTACCTGATCCGCCATCCGCTGACCCAGACCCTGCCGCGCAAATTCAAGATCACCTTCGGCGGCTGTCACGGCTGCGGACTGGCCGCCATCAACGACATCGGGTTGAACGCCCGGGTCCGGGACGGACAGCGCGGCTTTCGCATGATCATCGGCGGCGGCCTCGGCTCCTATCCTAAATCGGCGGAAGTCCTGCACGAGTTTCTGCCGGTCCGGGACCTCATCCGCACCTGCGAGGCTGTCGTGGCGGTGTTCGATAAATACGGCGACAAAACCAACCGCAACAAGGCGCGCTTCAAGTTCGTCCTGGAACGCTACGGCATGGACAAAACCCGGCAACTCGTCCAGGAAGAATTCGAAAACCTGGCGGACAAGGTCTACCCCCTGATTGAAGCGCCGGAGGAAACCATTCCGCAGGTTCCGGAGCTTGCCGCAACCGCTGAATTCGATCAGGACCCCGAGTTCCAGGCCTGGGTGGCGCGCAACACGTTTGAGCAGCGGCAAAAGGGTTATCACAACATCCACATCAAACTGCTGCTCGGCGACCTCAACACGGACCAGGCGCGGGCCATCGCGGACATCGCCGACAAACTCGGCGCCGGTCAGTTGATCAACACCGCGCACCAGAACATCATGATCCCCTGGATCCGCACCGCTTCCCTCGGGCGCGTGTTCGCCGAGTTGAAGAGTCTCAACCTGAGCCGGGCGGGAACGGAAGAACTCAAGGACATGACCAGTTGCCCGGGGTCGGAAACCTGTAACCTGGGCATCACCCACTCACGGGGGCTCATCGACCAGTTGAGCGATGACGTGGACAACGAATACACCGGCGACACCGACCTCGACCACATTTCGGTCAAGGCCAGTGGCTGTCCCAATTCCTGCGGCCAGCACCACATCGCCTCCATCGGCTTTTCGGGCTCGGCCCGCAAGGTCAACGGCATCCTGGCGCCGCATTACGAAGTCATGCTCGGCGGCAGGATCGACGGAGACGAAGCCGTTTTCGGCCAGGTGGTCACCAAGATTCCGGCGAAGAACGCTCCCAATGCCGTGCGCCGGTTGATCGCCGATTACAAAAAAGTCCGCAACAATGGTGAGACCTTCAACGATTACTACGACCGCATGGGAAAACCGTATTTCGGGGAACTGCTTGCGGACCTCAAGACCCTGCCGCCCATTGAGGAGTCGCCGGAGTCCTATATCGACTACCACTCCACCACGCGGTTTTCCCTCGACGACCGCGGGCAGGGAGAGTGCGCAGGTCCCATCAGCGAGCTGATCTCGGATATGATTTCCGAGGCCCAGCGCGCCCTGTTCCAGGGCAAAAAGCTGATCGAAAAAGGCGAGTACGCGGACGGCATCCGGCAGGCACAGCGGGCGTTCATCTGTTGCGCGCGCGGAATGATGCACACCGAAGGGATCGACTTCACCGACAACACCCTCACCATTCAGAAGTTTGAAAGCCTCATCGTCGACGCCGGCGTCGTCAGCGAAAACCATTCGGGAATCGCCGACCGGTATGCCGCCGATCCGGAATCGATGGGAGAAGAGGATGCGCGGAATTACATGATCGAAGCCGGAGCCCTGGTCAAGGAAAGCAAGGATGCCTACGACAAAATGCAGACCCAGGGGACCCTGCGGGTCCGGGTCGAAGGCTCCGACGGACCCGACGGCGGCCACACGCCGACCCGGGACACGTTTTTCGATGTCACCCACGGTAAGCACGAAGAAAAGGTGTAGCCCCGGATGCTGAAGAGCATGACCGGCTTTGGCCGTTCTGAAAAACAAAACGGGGCGTTCTCCTGCAAGGCGGAGGTTCGGTCGGTCAACAGCCGGTTCATCGAGATTTCCGCGCGGTTGCCCAAATACCTTTCCTGCGTCGAGCTTCCGCTCAAAAACCTGGTGAAGTCCCGCTGTGCGCGGGGCTCGTTCGACGTCTTCATCACGATCGAGAAACAGAACGGGGTCCAGGACATGGAAATCCGCCCCAATCTGGAACTGGCCGCCCAATACCATTCCGCCTTCCGGGCCATCCAGGATCAACTGGGTCTGACCGGCTCCATCGACATCGCCTCCCTGCTTTCCATACGCGACATCGTCAAGGCGGAACCCCTTGAGTTCGACGAGGAAAAGCAAACGATGGTGCTCGAGGCAGTGGACGCCGCCCTGGAAGAACTGATCCGCATGCGGCTTGAGGAAGGCAAGAGTCTCTATGACGATCTGGAAAACCGGATCAACCAGATCGAACAGTGGACGCAAAAAATCGAATCGCGCCAGCCGGAAATCATCCGCGCCTACCGCGATAAACTGAACGAAAAACTCAAGGCCCTGGGAGAAGGCCTGGACCTCGACGAAACCCGTCTGGCGCAGGAAACGGCAATCCTGGCCGACAAGTCCGACATCTCGGAGGAACTGATCCGGCTCAAGAGCCATCTGGCGCAGTTTCGCGACCTGATCCGGGTTGGAGAGCCGGTGGGACGCAAGCTGGAATTCCTGACCCAGGAAATCAACCGAGAAACCAACACCATCGGCTCCAAGAGTATCGACCTCGAAGTGTCCCAGCAGGTGATCGAGATCAAAAGCATTCTGGAAAAAATCCGCGAACAGCTGGCCAACATAGAATAAAGCCCACCTCATCATGCCGCTGAAACTGACATCAACGGATGGCCTGGCGCTCATCGTGTCCGCGCCTTCGGGTACAGGCAAAACCACCGTGTGCGGAAAACTGAGGGAACTGCTGCCGGAACTCGGCATCAAGGTCTCCCACACCACGCGCAATCCCCGCACCGGCGAGGTCGACGGCGTGCACTACCATTTCATCGACACCAAGGAATTTCAGGAAGGCGTCGACCGGGGCGATTTTCTGGAATGGGCCCAGGTCCACACAGACCTTTACGGAACCCTGCGTCAACCGGTGGAGGAGCAGTTGAGCCAGGGGCGCGACCTGTTGATGGAACTCGATGTCCAGGGCGTGGCCTCTCTGCGTGAGCAGAATTTTCCCGGCATTTTTGTGCTGATCCTGCCCCCGTCACTTCCCGAACTCGAGCGCCGGCTGGTTCACCGCGCCACCGAGACGCCGGAAAAAATCGCCCGGCGGCTGGAGACCGCCAAAACGGAAATCGCCCGTTACCCCCTCTACGATTACGTGGTCACCAACCATGTTGTCGAAGACACCGTGCAAACAATGATGGCCATCCTCCATGCCGAAAAGCACCGGAGCACGCGCTACTGTCCCGATAACGAAGAGATCCGCTCCCTCATGGATCCAGGAATCAAAACCTGATGTCACAAATCAATCTGCAAGAACTGGTCAAGGACCGGATCAAATCCCTCAAGGCGTATCACGTCGATAATTTCGATACCGAGATCAAGCTCCACGCCAACGAGAACTCGTATCCGCTTGCTCCCGACCTGATCGAAGTCTTTCGCGATCAGATCGGGAAACTGACGCTCAACCGCTACCCCGATCCGGAATGCGGCGCGCTGAAGGACATCATCGCCAAACGGCTGAACGTGTCGACGGAGCAACTGGTGATCGGCAACGGGTCCGATGAACTGCTGCAGCTCCTGGTGCAGGTGTTCTGCGACCCCGGCGAGGCCATCCTGTTCCCGGACCCGACGTTTGCCATGTATGGCCTCATCGCCCGGGGGCTGGGCGTGAAACCGGTCGCTTTTCCGTTGAACGAGGAATGGGATTTTGAAGCCGAGACGCTTCTGCAAACGATCGAGGAGCACAATCCCCGGATCCTGTTTTTCAGTTACCCCAACAATCCCACCGGCAACTGCTTCAATCCGGGGGAAATCCTGAAAGTGCTCGAACGTTACGAAGGCCTGGTCGTTCTGGACGAAGCCTACTACGATTTCGCGAAGTCCACCTTTCTTCCCGAAATGGCCCGGCATTCGAACCTGGTCATTTTGAGGAGCCTGTCCAAAATCGGGCTGGCGGGGTTGCGCGTCGGCTACGGCGTCGCGCCGGCGGCCGTCGTCTCGGAAATCAATAAAATCCGCCTGCCCTACAATTCAAACATGGTCTCGCAGGTGTTTTCCGAAGCCGTGCTGTCCCGTTTTCACCTGGTGGAAGAACAGATCGGCGTCATCATCGAAGAGCGCCACCGCCTGCAGGATCAGCTAGGCAAAATCCCGGGGATCACCGCCTTCCGGTCCGACGCGAATTTTATCCTGTTCCGCACCGCAATCGATTCCAGCCGGGTGTTTCAAAAGCTGGCGCAGGGCGGTATTCTGGTACGGGACCTCGGCGGCCATCCCCGATTGAAAAACTGCCTGCGCGTCACGGTGGGGATGCCCGGGGAAAACAACCGGTTTCTGGAAACCCTGGGCGGCGTCATGCAGACGGACTGACCCCTGTGGCGCCTCATGGGGATGGACATGAGAAAATTCAAAACCGTTCTGGCCGCTTCCATCGCCGTTCTGTGCCTGGTCGGCATCACCGTGGGCTCGGTTTTCATCGTTTACTCCAACCAGCCCGCCGGCAGAACCAAAGCCGAAATCACCGTCACCATTGATCCCGGCATGTCCCTCACCCAGGTGGCGCACCTCCTGGCGGAACGGAAAGTCATCGCCAATCCCACCACCTTCCGGCTTTACACCTATCTCAAAGGACAGCAAAGAGGCATCCAGGCGGGAGAGTACCTTCTGTCTCCCTCACAAAAACCGGCGCAGATTCTGCAAAAACTGGTCCGGGGCGAAACCGTGGCGCACATGGTCACCATTCCGGAGGGGTACCGCATCCTGGAAATCGCCGAACTCCTCGCCACAGCTGGCCTGGCCAACGTCAACCGGTTCCTCAAAGCCACTGAGGACCCCGAGTTGCTCAAACAGCTCGATATTCCGACCGGCAGCCTGGAGGGCTACCTGTTTCCCGATACCTACAAGTTCAGCCTCCAGACCGGAGAAAAGGAGATTGTCCGTACCCTGGTGGCCAATTTCAAAAAACGCATCCTGCAGCCCCGTTACGTCGACCGGGCAAAAGAACTGGGCATGAGTTTCCACGAAGTCGTGACCCTCGCCTCGCTCATCGAAAAAGAAACCGGACTGGAAAAAGAACGGCCTAAAATCGCCGCCGTTTTCCACAACCGGCTGCAGCGCAAAATGAAACTGCAGACCGACCCCACGGTCATCTACGCCCTGGCGGATTTCGATGGCAATATCCGCAAAAAAGACCTTTCGGTCGACTCCCCCTACAACACCTACCGTTATGCCGGGCTTCCCCCCGGCCCCATCGCCAGCCCCGGAGAGGATTCAATCGCCGCGGCGCTGTTTCCGGACGAATCCGACGCCCTTTACTTTGTTTCCCGTCAGGATGGCAGCCATCAGTTCTCCACCAACCTGGAAGACCACAACCGCGCCGTGATGAAATACCAGATCAAACCCGCCAACGGATAATCATTTAAAGTCAATTATTTAAATAATATAGCTTAAAATAAGACCTTAATAACAGCCCGGTCATTCTATCTGTATTTTCACAGCACAGAAGCCCCTCCAACCACACCATTTTGCAGCTTGCCTTTTTTTGCCAAATGTCGATAAGACAAGCATGTTCTGCCGTTTCCATTTAAAATCCCGCGCCCTGTTCACCGCTGTTCTCGCGGCCGTGCTTTGCCTGACCGGTACTCCCCAGGCACAGGGACAGGAGTTGCCAAACGCCCCGCTGCTGCCGGCGCCGCAGTTGTCACACAAGTTCAACCTGATGGCCGAGGACAAGGCGTTTCGCGGAACGATCGAGGATTACCGCAGGGCCATCACCGACGACCCCAAAAACTACCGGGCGCATTTCGGCCTGGGCCGCCTCTACCAGCAGATGGGCCTGTGGCAGAAGGCCATTGACGAGTACCAGCTCGCGCTGGACACCGAGCCCCTGTTTCCAGCGGCCTACCACGGCATCGGCGGCAGTTACCTGCAACTGCTGGATTACGACAAGGCCGCCCGGTTTTACCTTGAAGCCGTGCATCTGGACCCCCTTTACCCCGAAGCGCAGTACGGGCTGGGCCGTTCCTACTTTTTCCAGGGAAACCACACCAAGGCGATCGAACCGTTGAAAGCGGCGCTGGAACTGAATCCCAAAATGGCCGTGGCCCATTTTGCGCTGGGACAGGTCTACGAAGCTTTGCGCCGCCCGAAGGAAGCACTGGAAGAATTCAAAATCGCCGTGCAGTTGAACCCGCTGGACATCGAAGGCCACCATGCCATGGGGCGGGGGTTCGAGACTCTCCTGGAGTTCGACAACGCCATCTCGGCCTACCGGCGGGCGCTTGAGATCAACAAAAACTTCGCCCCCGCGTACCGTGGAATCGGCCGGGTCTACGTCAAAACCGGGAAACCGCGCCTCGCCGTGGGTCCTCTGCGTGAGGCCCTCCGCCATTACCCGAACGACGACAACGCGCTGGAATATCTTGGCCGGGCCTACAGCGACCTGGGCCGGCATGAATCCGCCATCGAACCGCTGCGCAAACTGACGCTGGTTCGGTTCAAGGACCCGGAAGCCTTTTACCTGCTGGGAACCCAGTTTCTGGAGGTGGGACGGCTGGAGGATGCGGTCACCAATTTCATGGAAGCCGTCCGGCTCAACCCCGATCACGTCCGCGCCTGGCTGACCCTGGGGCAAACCCACGAAGAGCAGAACAAACCCTTCAACGCGCTCCGCGATTACCAGAAGGTCGTGCAGATTTCACCGGACAACGCCGAAGCCTACCGCCGCATCGGTACTCTCAACAGCAACCTCAAACGCTACCCGCCGGCGGCCCGGGCCTACCGCGAACTGGTGCGCATCAACCCGAAAAACGCCGAATCGCATTTTCTGCTGGCCGAGACCCTGCTCAAGCTGGACGACATCCCCGGAGCCATCGAGGCCTATCGAGCCGGGTTGAAGGAAAACCCCGGACAGGCCCAGGCACTGGAAGCGCTCGGCCGCTCCCATGTCATGCTCGAACAGTACCGGCGCGCGCTGGACCCGCTCAAACAGGCCCTGCGCGCCGACCCCGGCCGGCCCTGGGCGCACTACTACCTCGGGCACGCGCTGGTGAAACTGGGCCGCTATCCGGAAGCGCTCGAACCTCTCCAAAAAGCCGTCGACATGCTCCCCGGACATTCCGATTCCCGTAAGGACCTCGGGATCACTTACGGCAAGCTCAACCGCGCCACCGAAGCGGTGCAGTACCTCGAAGAAGCGGTGGAATCCGATCCCAAAAACTACGAAGCGCAGTTTTTGCTGGGAAAGAGCTATACCCGGCTCAGCCAATACGCAAAAGCACTGGCACCGCTCATCGCCTCGCAACCCGGTTACCCAAACGATCCCGCGCCGTGGATGACGCTCGGCCGGGCATACGATGGGTTAAAACGTTATCCGGAAGCCATCGAGGCGTATCAGCATGCCGCCGGGCTGGCGCCGGAAGAATTCGATTTTCACCTGGCGCTGGCGCGTTCCCAAACGCTGGCGGGAAACCATGTGCAGGCGCTCGGTACCTATAATCAAGCCCTCAAACTGGATCCGAAAAACGCCCGGGTGCATTACCACAAGGGATTGCTGCTCGACCTGCTCGGGCGGTACAAAGAAGCGATTCCCACATTTCGCAGAGCCATCGAACTCGACCCCGCTCATGTGGAAGCCCGTGTCAGTTTGGCCTGGGCGCTGGGTGAAAAGAAGCGGTTTCTCGAAGCACAGGAGGTGGCGGCAAGCGCCGCCCGGCTGTATCCCGAGGATGTGAGCGCGCGGTTCACTCTGGGCTGGGTGTACCAGCAGATGCGCGATTATCCTGCCGCACGCCAGGCCTACGAAGAAGTGCTGATGCTCGACGCCGGACACACCGCCGCCAAAAACCGGATTGAGGAAATCCAAACCCTGCAAACCCGCACCGCCTCGGTACGGGAGGAGATCCCCTTCCTGAGGCCGAAACCCGCACCCGCGCCGGTCATCCCTGAAAAACCCGCGCCCGAAATCGAAATCCCCGCCATGACCCCGGATGTTTCAGGGCGGTGACTCTTATCCCATTGCTGAATTTTTTTGTTGCCAGTCACCCCTTCCAACCTTAGACTGACTACAAATCGAAATTCCGAACAAAGTTTTCAATACATCATTTGGCCTCTTTACCAAGTTTAAGAGGTGCTATCTGCCCCCAAAAAGATCTGGCTTGTGACCGTATTGAGGAAAAAATGTGGAAACTGACAAAACCGTTTTATTTCAATTCATGGGCTTTGTCCATTCGCCTTCTGGTAATGCTCACCGCCTTCCTATTACCCCTCCCTTCTCTATCTCTGGCAGTTCCCGTGATCCAATTTCAATCGAGCGGCAGCAGTTTTCAGGAAAATGCGGGAGCCGTGTCCATAACAGCGGTCATCGATCAACCCTCAGCCCAGTTTGTGACCGTAAACTTCAGAATCACAGGAGGCACGGCCACTGCCGGGGAGGACCACACTTTGGCCGTGGGGGATTTTCCAATTTTAGCGGGGCAGACCTCAAGCAGTGTCAATTTCGATATTATTGATGATTTTATTTTTGAGGGCGACGAAACCATTACCATCGAAATTTATGATCCGTTCAACTCCGTCCTGGGTTCGCAGACCACACACACGGTCATCATTCAGGACGATGAGGTTTCATTTCCCAATAAGTTTTCCTTCCAAAACTCTTCGAGCTCAGGTTCCGAGGCAACAACTTCCGTATCGATACCTGTGACCCTGTCTCCCAGTTCAGGAAGTACCACAACCGTGAATTATTCCTTCGTCGGTGGAACCGCGACCCCGGGTGCAGACTTCACTGCGACCAATGGACAGTTGCAATTCCTGGCTGGAGAAACCATAAAAAACATCACTTTCACGGTAGTCAACGATGCAGATGTAGAAAGCGATGAAACCATCGCCATTTCCCTGTTAAGCCCAACCGGTGCCAATTTAATACTGCCGGTTCAGCACACGTACACCATACAAAACGATGACCAACCGCCACCGAGCATTCAGTTTTCAAGCGCATCATCCAACACCCTCGAATCCATCACCAGCGTGACGATTCCGGTTGAGCTATCAAGCACGCACGACCAGACTGTAACCGTGAACTATGCCGCAACGGGCGGCTCCGCCACCGGGGGAGGAGTCGACTACACGCTGACAAACAGCACCTTGACCTTCAATCCCGGAGAGACCAGCAAGAATATGAGCTTCACTGTGATCGACGACGCGGTTCCAGAAAGTAATGAAACAATCGTCATCACACTGTCCAATCCGACAAACGCTACCCTAGGGAGCCCGGCAAGCCATACATACGGAATAGACGATGACGATGCGGCGCCCATTGCCCAATTCACCTCCAATGGAGGCAGCGGTCCTGAAAATGTAACACCGGGAACCATGACACTTACTCTGGACCGGCCCTCGCCTCTACCCATTTATGTCGATTTCCGAATCATTGGTGGGACTGCAACGAGCCTGGTGGACCATGCTTCAGGCGCCGGGGATTTTTTCTTTGCTCCAGGGTCCACTACAGCAACTATGAATATTCATCTCCTTGACGATTCTGAAGTAGAAAGTAATGAAACCATTATTTATGAACTCTACAATGCAACCAATGCCGTTCTGGGGTCACAAACGGTTTACACCTTCACCATCCTGGATGATGATTCCACCCCGACCTTTTCTTTTCCAAGTGCAACAGGCTCCGGTTCAGAATCGGTGACTTCCGTTACTGTCCCCGTCTCCCTGTTCCCGGCATCGGCAAATACAGCCACTATCCAATACTCCGTGTCTTCCGGAACCGCCTCGGCCGGAAGCGATTTCACCGCCGCCAGCGGACAGTTGCAGTTTGCGGCCGGGGAAACGTCCAAAAACATCACCTTCACCGTGATCGACGACAACGTCTTTGAAAACGAGGAGAGCGTGATCATCACCCTGTCGAGTCCGTCCGGCGCGGCTCTGGGATCTCCGTCCGTCCACACTTACCTGATCCAGAACAATGATTCCGCGTCACCAAGCCTGACAGGACCCACCGTGGTCGCGCCTTACTGGCAGACAGGAGACGGAGTCTACAGTTTCATCGCGGTCTCGCATCCGGGCCTTCAGGGAATGAACTCCCAGGTCGGCGTTACCGTCAGCGCCTTTTTGCAGGGAGGCAAACTGCTCGGAAAGTCCGTCTTCACCGTGGACGAGGGCCAGACCCAGCGGGTGTTTTTCATCCGGCCGAACCATCCGGCCATCAACCCGCTCAACTTCCCCGAATCGGCCTACATTTTCACCTCGCCCTCGGCGATCGGACTCAACACCACCGGCGGGCTGGGCTTTCTGCGCATGGACCCGGTGGCGGACACCCCCACCCAGCCTCTTGCGGGATCGGGCGGCGGCATGCCGGACATCCGCATGCTGGCCTATTGGGGCGCGGTCGTCTTTGAAGGCACCAATACCGGCTTCGCCCTGGAATTTATTGGCGATCTCAACGACTCCGCCTCCCACCCCGGCATGGCCCCGGGCCGTCTCCCCAGCGGCGTGAATTGATCCACCGGTTTTCCTCATGGGTTCCGGGACGAGTTTGCCCGCTCGGGACATCAGCCTTTATCCGGGGAAATCCCTGCCGGGAGTGCACCCCGCCCAGCCTCCGAACCCTTATAAAATAACCATTTAAATACCCTCCGGGGGCACAATTGAGTTGACACACCTAAAAACCCCCGGATATACTTCCCTTTTTCCCGAGGCCTTTGCTATATTGGGCCGGAAATGAAGCGTTTGGCGGCCCCGGAACCGGAGGCCCCTTTAAAAATCCAATCCCCGAGACGGTTATGACAGAAGCTACCGAAACCGCAGAAGCGACCCTGGAAGCGCCTGAAGAAAAAAAGATTTGCATGACCACCTTCTACAAGATTCTGGACAGTTTTCCGGCCCGGGAACGGCGCTACCTGATCCCGATGATGACAAAAGTCCAGAATGAATTCCGCTTTTTGCCGCCGGAGCTGACCGAGGTCCTGCGCGAGGAGTTGAATGTCACGCGGGCGGAAATTTACGGGATCATCTCCTTTTACCCTCAGTTCCGCATCGAGGAACCGGGCAAATACATCTTCAAGCTGTGCTACGGCACGGCCTGCTTCGTCAAGGGCGCGCCGATCATCGCCCAGAAGCTGAAAGAGAAGTTCAGCATGGGCAAAGGCGAAACCGACCCGTCGAAGCTGTTCACGCTGGAGTTCGCCTCCTGTCTGGGCAACTGCGGCGCGGCTCCCATGGCCATCATCGGCGAAGACACCTACGGCAACATCGACCCGGAAAAAACCTATTCGGATGTAACCGACAACTACGCGTTATAAATAGCGATCAAGAGAGTTCCCCACGATGAGCACCGTCGTTAAGAAAACGATCAATTTCAAGCTGAACGGACAACCCCTGACAGCCCCCGAGGGCACGATGATTCTGGACGCGGCCAAGCGCTCCGGCAACTTCATCACCAACCTCTGTTCCAATCCGAAGCTGAAGCCCTTCGCGGCCTGCCGCACCTGCATGGTCGACGTGCGCGAAGACGGCGAGAAAAAGCTGGTGTACTCCTGCACCCATCCGGTGTCGGAGGGCATGGAAGTATTTTCGGAAACGGAAGAAACCGACCGCTACAACGGCGCGTGTCTCGAGATGCTGCTGGTCGAACACCCGCTCGACTGCCCGATCTGCGACAAGTCCGGCGTCTGTCCCCTGCAGGACAACACCGATGCGTTGAAACTGTACAACGGCCGTTTCGAGATCAAGCGCCGCAACGAGCCCAGCATCAAAACCAACCCGATCATCGAGTTCTACCTCAACCGCTGCATCATGTGCGGCATGTGCGTCCGCATCTGCGACGAAATCCAGGGCGTGCAGGCGCTCGACTACCACAAGCGCGGTTACAAGATCATGATCGGCACCGCCAACGAGGAGCCGCTCGACTGCGAATTCTGCGGCCAGTGCATCACCGTCTGCCCCACCGGCGCGCTGATGGACCTCACCTCGGAAGCCCGCGGGCTGGCGGCGATGTTCACCAACACCCTGTCGACCTGCAGCTTCTGTTCCTGGGGCTGCACGGTCAAGCTGGAAACCAAAAAAGGCAAGCTGATCCGCATCGAAGGCGACGAGACCTTCGACCTCGGCATCAACGAAGGCAACCTGTGCGCCAAGGGCCGCTTCGGCCACGGCATCGTGCAGAATGAAAAACGTATCCAAACCCCGATGATGAACGTCGGCGGCACCTTCAAGGAAATCAGTTGGGCCGAGGCGATCGAGATGGTGGCCGAGCGCATGACCACACAGGTCAACCGGAGCGGCCCCACCAGCATTGTCGGCCTCGCCGGGGAAAAGATGACCAACGAGGAAGCCTACCTCTTCCAGAAACTGTTCCGTGGCGTGTTCGGCTCCAACCAGGTGACCAACCTGCAGCAGTTGCGCGCGCCCTACATCAACCGCTTCCAGGACAAGTGCTTCGAAAACGGCATCGTTTCCAAGCCGATCACCGAACTGGAAACAGCGGACGCGGTGCTGATTTTCAACTCGGACATCCCGTCGGAATATCCGGTAGCGGGCAACTCCATCCGCAAAGGCGCGATCTACACGGGAACGGACATCCTCATCGCCAATCCGCGCCGCGTGGTCTTCAACAACGAGTCCCGCGTCGACATCCGCATGACCTACAAACCGGGAACGGACCTGGCGGTCGCCTCGCGCCTGTCGCGGATCCTGATCGACAACAACATTATTGACACCGCCAAGGTTCAGGACGCGGTCCCCAACTACGACGACCTCATCCGGTCGCTGGCCCCGTACACGGCGGACGCCACCGAGGCGATCACCGGAATCAAGGATTCCGTGCTCGTGCGGGCGGCAGAGCGCTTTGGCCGCACAGCGGACCGGTGCATTCTCATCGGCAACGATATCCTGGATACCGGACAGGGCGAAGCCATCCTCGACGCCCTGCTCAACCTGGCGATCCTGGTCCACCACGGCGGAGAAGGCAGTGTCAGCATTTATCCCCCCAGGGAGCACTGCAACAGCCAGGGCGTTCAGGACATGGGCTGCACACCGGAACACCTGCCCGGCGGCGCGCGTATCGATGACGCCAACGCTCTGGAGCGCCTGCGGGAAACCTGGGGACTGGGCGACCTCAAACTGGAGCAGGAAGACCTGGTCACCAACCTTTGGGAAAACTGCTCGCAGGGCCTCGTGAAACTTCTTTACATCGCCGGGGAAGATCCCATTCGTTCCTATTATAAAGCGGAGCCGGTCAAGGACGCTTTGAAGACGGTCCCCTTTCTGGTCGTTCAGGACATGTACTGGTCGAACACCTGCCAGATGGCGGACCTGGTCCTTCCCGTCTGTTCCTACGCCGAGAAGGACGGCACCTTCACCAACATGTCGCGGCATGTGCAGCAGGTCCGGGCGGCGGTCCTGCCGGAAGGCGAATCGCGCCCCGACTTTGAAATCATCTCCGACATCGCCGAAGCCTGCGGCAAGCCCTTCCCCACGTTCGATGTGAAGGAAGCCCAGGATGAAATCGCCAAGGCCGCGCCGATCTACAAGGGCCTGTTTCCCGGCCGAAAATCCAAGCAATGGCAGCCGGAACAATCCGGCGGCAAGGCGGGCTTCACGCCGGTCAACCAGTTCGTCGAGCCCTCGCCCAACGAAAGTTATCCATTCAAGCTCATCACCAACAACCACATGTTCCACATCGGCACCTACACGCATCACGCCAGTGCGCTGGTGGACATCGGACCGGACTGCATCGCCGAAATCAACCGGGAAGACGCCAGTGCGCTCAACCTGGCCGATGGCGACAAAATTCAAATCGCCTCCGACACCCACGCGCTGGAGGTTCCCGTCAGCATCAGTTCACGGTCGACCCCCGGCGTGGTGTACCTCCCCAAAAACTGGGTCGATGTCCCAGTCAACATGATGAGAAACGGCCACGAAGGACTCGTGGCGGTCAAGATCAACAAGGTGGGGTGAGGCTCCGGCCCCTTTTAAAATTCCAAAATTGAACTCTCACTCTTAACGAGCGCGCAATGACCGATTTAAAAGAAAGCCTTCATACAGAACACATGACCCTGAACATGGGTCCCTCCCACCCCGCCACTCACGGAACGGTGAAGTTCCTTCTCACGCTCGACGGTGAAACGGTAGTGGACATGGAGGTGGAGGTCGGCTACCTGCACCGTGGTTTCGAGAAGATGTGCGAGAGCGTCACCTGGACCAACGTCTTCCCTTATACGGACCGGCTGAACTACTGCTCCGCCATCATGAACAACATCGGCTACGCCGTGGCGGTCGAAAAGCTTCTCGGCATTGAAGCCACGGAACGGTGCAAGTACATCCGCGTGGTCACTAACGAACTGTCGCGCATTTCGGACCATTACACCAACATTGCGGCGGCGGCGCTGGAACTCGGCGCGCTCACCGCGTTCATCTATTTTGTCGAAACCCGCGAAATCGTCTGGGACCTGCTGGAGATGATTTGCGGCGCGCGGCTCACGTCCAATTACGTGCGCATCGGCGGACTCATGTGCGACCTTCCGGAAAACTTCAACGACGAATTGGAAGCCCGTTACCCGAAACTGGACGCCCTGTATGACGACGTCGACAAATTGCTGACCAAGAACCGCATTTTCCTCGACCGCATGCGCGACACCGGCATTCTTTCAAAGGAAAGCGCCCTGTCCTTCGGCTTCACCGGCCCCTGTCTCCGCGCATGCGGTGTCGACTACGACGTGCGCAAGGCGCATCCGTATCTGGTTTACGACAAGCTCGACTGGGACGTTCCCATCGGCACAGTCGGCGACAATTTCGACCGCTACCTCGTCCGCATGGAAGAGATCAAGCAAAGTTTCAAGATGATCAAGCAGGCGATGAAGGACATGCCCGACGGTCCGATCAACGTCGACAACCCTTACATGCGGCAGCCGTCGAAGCAGGACGTTTACGCCCGCATGGAAGAGATGATCGCCCATTTCAAGATCACCATCGAAGGCCTGAAACCCCCGGTTGGAGAAATCTACATGCCCACCGAAGCGGCGAACGGAGAACTCGGGTTTTACCTGGTCAGCGACGGAGGCGGCAAGCCCTACAAATGCCGGGTTCGCCCCCCTTGCTTCACCATGACCGCGGCGATGGAAGAAATCTGCAAAGGCCAGATGCTGGCCGACATCATCCCCACCTTCGACATGATCAACATGATCGGTGGGGAGTGCGATAGATGACCGCTCTCGCAAATATTGGAATTTAAATAAGTTTCAGTCATTTTGATAATCCAATCCTACACCGTTCTCCCACCCACCCCGTCTTTTAAGGGAGCTTCTCACAGTTCGGTCTCATTTGTTCCAGCAACTCACCGGTCCTGAAACAGCAGAACCGGTCAGTCGGCAGACGCAATTTCTGGAAGCGCCTTTGAGTTTATTTTCCACCGCCACGGACGCGATTTGCAGAGCGCCGTTTTCTCTATCTCTTGCAGGCTCCCCCACCCACACGGACCGGCGCCATGTCGAATAAAGTTCTTAAAATTGTTTTCCTGACCCTGGGCTTCGCCCTGTTCGGCTGGGCTCTGGTGGCCGTGGATATTAAAAGCGTTTTGGAGTTGATGGTCCAGTTGGGCTGGGGATTCCTTTTGGTCCTGGCAATCTACAGCGTGGTCACCTGGGTGGACACCATCTCCTGGCGGTACGCTTTCAAACCGGACGAAGCGGAAAAAATCGGCCTGTTCCCGCTCTGGAAAATCCGCCAGATCGGGGAATCGTTCAACACCATCACGCCATTCGGCACGATGGGAGGCGAGCCGGTGAAAGCGCAACTGATCAAGGACCACATCGGGCTTTCCTTCAAACAGGGCGTGGCCTCGCAGGTGGTGGCGCGCACCACGTTCTTGACCGCGCTGATCTGCTTCATGGTTCCCGGCATCCTGTTTCTGCTGAACTCGGCCACCGCCGATGAAAACTTCAAAACCATCAGCGTCTCGCTGATCTCGACCTTCACGACCGCCATCTTCCTGTTCTTCCTGTTTCAGGCGACCGGCAGTCTCGGCAAGGTCATGGGATTCCTCGCCCGGCTGATCCCCCCACTGCGCGGCAGTGAATTCCTGGACCACATGGTGGAACTGGATCAACTGATGTCCGGTTACTACCGGCGTTACCCCGCTCGGCTCGGGCTCTCCATCGGTTACGCGGTTGCCGGCTGGATCATCGGCCTGGGCGAGTTGTATGTGACGCTGTATTTTCTTGGGGTGGAAGTTTCGCTCACCGACCTCTGGATCATGGAAGCCGTTTCGCAACTGATCCGCGTCTGCAGTTTTTTCATACCACTGAGTATCGGTGCGCAGGAAGGCGGGTTTATCCTGATTTTCTCGTCCATCGGGCTCACCGCGGACATCGGCCTTGCAGTGTCTTTTGTCCGCCGGGTGAAAGAACTGGTCTGGGTGGGAATGGGGCTGGCGCTGGGTGGGCGGGCGGCCATGAAACCTCCGGCAACCTCCCAGGACGAATAACAGGCGGAAGCGTTACACACTACATGACGTCGCGGTTGACGCCGCGATCGCGTCCCTTGAGATGCCAGGGAGTCCGGTCGACGGATTTGGTGAACACATCGCCCTGCTGCACCAGACCATCGTGCGGAGTGCGGATGGTGCCGATCCGCTTGTCCTTGAGTTCCTTGATGGCCTGCTCGATCAGCTCTTCTTCAAAGGATTTTTCTTCGGATTTTCCCTTGCCCTTTTTGGCTTTCGGATTTTGCGTGGCCTGGGCCTGAGCCGGAGCGGGAGACGGCGCTTTTGCCGTGGTTGCAGGAGCCTGCGCCGGGGCAGACGCGGTTACCGGAGCGGGAGCCGGAGACGGTTCCGCCGTACCGGAGGCAGGCAATGAAGCCACCTGGGTTTCACCTGCCGGGACCGCAGACGGCTGGGTGGCTTCTTCCACTTTTTCCTGAGCGTCCATTTCATCCACCTCTTTCATCGAGGTCTTGAAATTCCGGATACTCTGCCCGAATGCGGAGCCGATTTGCGGCAACTTTCCCGCGCCAAAAATGATCATGATAATAACCAGAATGACCGCCAGTTCGGCGAACCCGATACCCATCATAACTTCTTCTCCCGGACGCTGTGGTTGAACTCCAAATACAGATTTGGATTAAACCGATTATATCACAAACGGTCCATCTCTCCCAACGCCCCCGCTCCAGAGCCTCAAGCCCCCCCGGTTTCAAAAAAAACCGGCCCCGGCAAACAGCCGGGACCGGTTCAGCAAACCATTGGTTTCCGTTTTTTCAGTGGCCGATATGGGCGTTGAGAATGGGCGAGTTGATGATTTTATCGTTGCCGCCGGCATTCTTTTTAGCCGCCTTGAAATGCATGGTGGCTTCCGCATGACGTCCCAGTTTGTCCAGAGCGACCGCTTCATTGAAATGAACCTCGCCGATCGACTTGTCGGCTGCGGCCGCTTCTTCAAAATGTTTGAGCGCCTCTTCAAAATGCCCCATGCCGAAGTGCTTGATGCCTTCTTCATTGTGCATATTGGCGGAATCATTTGAGCCCGCGGGCAGCTTCATCGGCCCTTCCGAGGCCATGGCCGAAACCGGAATCATCAGGCCCAGCAGGAGCAAAATAGTCAGCAGTGATCTCATTGGCAAATCCCCCAAGTAGTTTAGGTTTGTGGATAACTTGTTTCAGTACAAATCCACCCTTCTCTATTATGCCCAAAACCGGCACCCGGTTGCAACGAGTAAGAAAAACCGGCCGCGGTGTCTCAAGGGTTGATTGAGACCTTGAAATTCAATACACTGGGCGCTTAAAGGCAAGTTTCAAACCCCCTTTTCAGGAGTCCCTCCCGGTGCCGGATATTCAGGAACTGGTTAAAAACAACCTGCAGGAAAACAAGGTCCTCGACCTTGAAAAACACAACCTGGGTGATGCCGGCGTGAGCGAACTCGCGCAAATGGAAGTCCTCGGCGAGGTGATCCGTCTTGAATTGGGGGAAAACGGCATCACCGACATGGGGCTGATGATCCTCGCCCTGTCGCCCTTTGTATCTAATTTGAAGTCGCTCAATCTGAAGTCCAACAAAATCACCAGCATCGGGATTCAGGCTCTGACCTCCTCCCCCAACCTTTCGAACCTCGATCAACTGATCCTGAAGTTCAACGACATCGGAGAAGAAGGGGCGCGCCTTATCGCCAATTCCAGCACCCTGACGAAACTGACCACCCTCGATCTGTTCCGTTCCAAGATCGGCAAGGAAGGGGCCGAAGCCATCAAACAGTCTCCCTTGTACAAAAATCTGACCCGCGTCCGCCTGTCCGAAACCTGACACCATGCCCCCACCCGACCTGAACACGGAAAACCCCAGAGGCCCCCGGGAAGAATGCGCCGGGCTGGTGTGGATCCCCCGCATGGCGGACAAGGCCCGTGCCGCCGATGCCGGATGCCTGGGAGAATTCATGTATCCCTGCCCGATGGACAAGCTGATGCTCGACTTTCTGCAACTGGAAGCGGACCGGTTCAGCGCGCTCGTTCTTGAACATCCCGACGCAGCCTTGAGTCACTGGCTCACCGGCCACCTGAAAAACAAAACCCCGGAGGAGATTGCCGAAGCCAACCGGCAACTCCTGGCGAAAAAGCCCGACACGCCGGAAAAGCAGGAAAAGTTTGATAAAATCCGCAATGACCTCGCCCCTTCGCGTCAGGACATCACCACCTGGGCCGCGCTGATCGACCTTGAGGAGGGAAGGGCCTGAAGACCCCGCGTCACTCAACCCTGAAGGCACCATGAGTCGAATTCTGGACAACCAACCGCCCCTCACATTCAGAAAAAAACTGAAAAAGAAAAAGAAGAAAAAACCCGGCGCCAAAAAGATCCTCCTGGTTTCGGTACTTTCGCTTTTTCTTCTGGTACTGTTCGCCGGTTTCCTCGGCGCCGGTTTCATTTTCTATTACTACTCGCAGGACCTGCCGGACGTCCGCACGCTTCGCGAGTACCAGCCCAGCACCATCACCCGCGTTTACTCGACCGACGACGACCTGATCGCCGAGTTCTACATCGAAAAACGAATCATCGTGCCGCTGGAAAACATCCCCGCCAAGCTGCGCGAGGCGACCCTGGCGGTGGAGGATTCGAACTTCTACTCGCATTTCGGAATCGATCCCAAGGCCATATTCCGCGCTTTCCTGACGAACATCCAGGCAGGCCATGTGGTGGAAGGCGGCAGCACCATCACCCAGCAATTGTCCAAAACCCTGTTCCTCTCCAGTGAGCGCAGTC
>JAGQJZ010000003.1 GCA_020430445.1 Nitrospina sp. | reverse complement strand
ATATCTGAAGTAAATGCCCTTTAACCACTGACTCTGCGAAAAGCTACGCGAGTTCAACAAACGCGTCAAGACGTTGGCCCCGCGCCGAGCGGACCTAGCGGTCGGCAACGAGAGCACCTGTACGATTCTGCAGGGAAACTGCGCGAGGTTGGCAAACGCGTCAAGACGTTGGCCCCGCGCCCAGCGGTTAGGCCAGGCCGCAAAGGTTTTGTGTGGCGGTTTCGTCCTGCTGGTCTTCCGGCGGATGGGATTTGCCGTTTTTCACGGCGGGCTGGGGGTAGCGGTAGGTTTTGCCTTCGAAGTTGGTGAGCACCACTTCCTTGTCGGTGAAGCGCACCACGGTATCCGGCAGGAGGCGCACCTTGCCGCCGCCGCCGGGGGTATCGATCACGTAATAGGGGACGCCCATGCCCGAGGTGTGGCCCATGAGTCCCTTGATGATTTCCAACCCCTTTTCGACACTGGTGCGGAAGTGATCGGTGCCCATCGTCATGTCCGCCTGATAAATGTAATACGGCTTGACGCGGATCTTGAGCAACTTGTGCATCAGTTCCTTCATGACCTCGACCGAATCGTTGACGCCTTTGAGAAGCACCGTCTGGCTGCCCAGTGGCAGTCCCGCGTCCGCCAGGCGATTGCACGCCGTCTCCACTTCCGGCGTGATCTCGTCCGGGTGGTTGAAATGCAGGTTGGCGTAAAGCGGGTGGAATTTTTTCAATATTTCGCACAGCTTTGGCGTGATGCGTTCGGGCAGCGTGCCCGGCACCCGGGTGCCGAGGCGGATGATCTCGAGGTGTTCAATGTCCCGCAAGGCGGTGAGGATGCGTTCGAGTTCGCGGTCCGGCACCAGCAGCGGATCGCCGCCGGACATCACCACGTCCCGCACTTCCGGATGCTTGGCGATGTAGTCGATGCCCTGGCTGAGCGTTTCACGCGTGACCAGACCGGGGAAACCGATCTTGCGCTTGCGCGTGCAAAAACGGCAGATGATCGGGCAGTGGTTGTTGATCATCAACAGGACGCGGTCCGGATAGCGATGCACCAGTTCGGGCACCGGCATGTCGCGTTCCTCCTTGAGCGGATCGGATTCCAGCGCTTCTTCCGCGCTCAGGAAATCGTCCAGCTCTTCCTCCGTCGGCACCACCTGTTTCCACAGGGGGTCGTTGGCGGATTTGATCTGGTCCGCGAAATAAGCATTGATCCGGATCGGAAAGACCTCGGCCACCTTGTTGAGTTTCCGGCGGTAATCCGGGTCCTCGGGAATGAATGGAAGCTGGTCCACCTTGGTAATACTGCCGCTCAACTGACGTTGCCAGGTTTCCATAAAAAACGCCTTGATTGAATTAATACGGGATTAAAGCGGGTCAGGCCTTAGCGTATGTTTTCTTGAGGTAGTCGATGATGTCATTTTCGTCGCTCAGCACAATGTCTTCATCGACGAGAACGGGGACGGTGGCTTGACCGGAAATCTCGATGACTTCCGATCGCAGGTGATGCGGCCAGGGAACATCGATCTTTTCATACTCAATGCCCAATTGCGCCAGCGCATTCCGCACCATGGCACAATAACCACAACCGTCAATATTGTAAAGTCGAATACGGGTCATTTTACTTACGCTTTGCAATCCTTTTTCCTGCTGCCCGCGATGCCGCAGGGCACCATGACCGCGTCGGTCATGCCGTGGATTTTCTTTTTGTCCTGCGGACACAGCGTCGCCAGAACACCACCCAGCCGGGCCTCGTTTTCCACTACAAAATAGTAGGGCGTCAGGCGAACCCGGCTCTGCATTTCGCGCAGGGTTCCGGACGCTTCGTCCCACCAGTGGATGCCGAACCGTTTTCCCTTGTGGAATTCCTGGAGGATGCTCGGCTCCTGCGGGAATTTCTGCAACCTCTCCCGCAGCGTTTCCTCCCAGACATCCTGGGGAACATCGTGGCCGACCACCACGCCTCTCGCCCCCCAGGCGGTTGGCGAAAAACCGGAAGTTTTCACCACCAGTTCGCGTTCCTTCTGGGTCAGGGAGAACAGAACCTCCCAATCCGTCAAGGCATTGCCCCGGATTTTCAGGCCCGGGATCACCGCCTGCGGCGGCAGCGGACGGTCGTCGAGTATCCACGTCCTTGGGATTAGATGGGATAACAATCCAAAGGTTTCATCCCCCAACTGTTTTTCCCACCAGGCCCGGAGAACGGGGTGGTGGAACAGGGCGAAACTGAGTTTTTCCTCCAATTGCGGCTTGTACGGGGGGGTCAGGGCCACCTTCCCTTTTTTTACCGCGTAAGCGATCAGCTCGGCCTTGGGAATATTGCGCAGGTCAAACAGTTCATAAAACCGGTACACCGCGTCCAGCGGAACGGCCTCCCCCGCTTCTTCTATATACAGCCCCTCTTCCCGGAACAGGATGTCGCGCGGATGACACACTGAAATGCTGACGCCCCGCTCCCGCAGCACGCCCCCGAGGTACTGCATCTCGGCGAGGTAGTCCTGCGCCTCGTCGGAAACCAGAAGGGCGATCCTGGGGTCGGTTTTTCCCGAGACCGACTGCAACATGTTGTGGAAAAGGGCCGGGATTCCCCCGTTTTCCTGGCCAATCAGGGGATCGCCCGTGTCGTACAGGGCCATCAGGCCGGCGGTCCGTCCGAATCCCCCCGGCACGGAGTCCAGTTCGGTGACCGCAAAGCCGCCGTCGGTGACCATCAAGTCGGGGCGGATAATACCCGGCAATTGTGTTTTAAACCGCTTCATCTGCGACAAACCGAGGAGATCCGAAGGCTTGCCCGCATCCAGATAGTCCGCCACCCAGGCGGGCACGCGGCCCTTGAGGCTGTCGAAATAGAGGCGGTTGAGCGCGGTATAAAACGCCAGCAGGTGGTTTCCCAAACCGTTCAGGAAAGCGGCGTCTTCCGCATCGAGTAAGAACGGCGCGGGAGAGATGCGCCAGGAGTCGCCCGCTGTGTCTCCTGCGGGCGAATAAAGACCCCATCGGGTGAGGTCATCTTTTATCTTTTCACACCGTTCCCCTGGCTCGGCCAGCGCTGATTCCATTGAATTATCCTGAGAATATTTCTTACATACTTAGATGCCGGGGGCGGGCATCGGTTGCAGATTACCAAAAAATTACCCGGAATATAAACCGCCACGGCGCTTGCGGTTTGCCTCCCGGGGGATGGTACAATAATCCTATTTGGAGTTCTAAAACCAGCCCATGCCGGAAACACAAAACATTTCCTTGTTCCCGCTCCCTTCGACGGTCTATTTCCCCTCCACCCTGTTGCCGCTGCATATCTTTGAAATGCGTTACCGGGAAATGGTCGCCCATTCTCTGGAAACCGGGCAATGGATCGGCATGGTGCTGCTGAAACCGGGCTGGGAGGAATTGTATTACGGGAGCCCGCCGGTCCACCCCATCGGCTGCGCCGGTCCGATCGTCAAATCCAAAAAGATGGACGACGGCAAATACGACATCGTCCTCTCCGGCAAAGCCCGATTCCGCATCCTGGAGGAATTCGGCGACCGGCCGTTCCGCCAGGCCCGGGTCGAAGTCCTGCCCAATGTCGACGACGCCCCGCTCGACAAAAACAAGGGATCGCGCTTCTACAATATCGCCTCGCGCTTCTGGAATTTCCGCGAACTGCTGCCGGAAGACAAACGCGACGAACTGGACCTGAACCTCGACGACTGCCAGTGCCTGGGCGAAGCGGCGGACCGCATGGCCCACCTGCTCGACTGCAACCTCGAACAGCAGCGTTTCTTCCTGGAAGAGTTGAACGTGGCAAAACGCGTGCAGGCACTGGAAAACATGCTGACCCTCAAAACCCGCATCATCCACCAATCCTCCCGCTTCTCCCGCGAAGGCCTGGACTCCCGCTGGAACTAGTGCCGGCGCACGGCCAGCGGCCTGGCACGCGCCATTTCCTCGTCAGGTTTTTCTGCAGAACTCCTGGCGGAGGGCCACTTCTAAGAAAAAAAATAAGGTCTCGTCGTTTTTAAGCAAAAGCCCATGGGTTACTATAATGATTCCGCTCAAACCTGATTTACAGGATCGAAATAATGGAACTACGCTTCGAACAGGAAGATGACGTTCATGTCATTCGGGCATTGACGGATGCCGCATTTGAAAAGATGCCGTTCAGCAATCAGAATGAGTCAGCGATTATCGATGCCTTACGCAATGAGAACGGGCTCACTATTTCGCTTGTAGCTGTAAAAAGCACCAAGGTTGTGGGACATATTGCGTTCTCGCCTGTCACGATCAATGGCGTGCAAGATGACTGGTATGGATTGGGCCCCGTATCTGTATGGCCGGAACATCAAACCCAGGGAATTGGTCGCACTTTAATAAATAACGGGCTCGAAAAACTGAAAGGTCTGGGCGCAAAAGGGTGTGTTGTGCTCGGCGACCCTGACTACTACAAACAATTTGGCTTTGCATGCGACCCAGGACTACAATTTCTTTCTGCTCCGGCAGCCTATTTTCAGCGGCTCGCTTTTGTGCATCCCGTACCGGCCGGAGAGGTCAGGTATCACTCTGCATTTGATGGGGAATAATATTCATTTGCACTTTGCGCACCAGCACAAATTCCCTCATTCATGGCGCTGCCTCAAAGACCTTTAGCAGGGTTGGATGCCGCCGGAGGACAAAATCTGGTCTTCAAGCCCCAATTTCTTCCCCATTGAAAGCATTTCCCGGGTTATGCAAAGCGCGCCATCCGCGAGGGGACGGGACATGACGAAAGACACCTCACGTTCCATGCCTGATCCTCATTTCTCCCTTTAATGGGTTGCGCCCCTCCCACCATTGCGTGCATAATTCCGGTTTCGAATGCATTCACTTTTCTCCCGGACCCCCATGATCTGCATCCCCATCGTCGGCCCCACGGAACAACAGGCGCTCAAGGACCTCGAACGCTCGCGCGACCTCGCGGACATCGTCGAGTTGCGCATGGACCTGATGCCCGACGCGGATTTAAAGAACCTGATGCAGGCCGCGGGCAAACCGGTCATCGTCACCTATCGCAACAAGATGGACGGCGGCCAGTACCGCGGCCCGGACGAGGAACGCATCGCCTCCATCCGCAAAGCCATCGACCTCGGCGCGCCCTATATCGACATCGAAACGTCAACACCGGGCCCCCTGCTCAAATCGGTCCTCGAGAACAAAGGGCAAAGCCAGGTCATCCTGTCGCATCACGACTTCACCCGCACCGACGAACGCATCGACCAGATTTACGAAATCATGTGCGAGATGCCGGCGGACATCCTCAAGATCATCACCTACGCGCAGGACATCAACGACAACCTGGCGTTGTTCCGCCTGCTCTACCGCGCGCGCAAGGACGAAAAGAAAATGATCGGCTTCTGCATGGGCGAGAAAGGCGAGATCAGCCGCATCCTCACCGTACATTTCGGCGGGTGGCTGACCTTCGGTTCGCTCGAAACGGGCAAGGAAAGCGCGCCGGGACAGATCCCCGCCCGCATTTTAAAAGAAGTCTACCGCGCCGGAGCCATTCCGCCGGAAGCGAAAGTGTTCGGCGTCATCGGCGATCCCATCAACAAGAGCATGGGCTACCTGATCCACAACAAGGCGTTCCAACTGACCGGACTGCCCCACGTCTACGTGCCGTTCCTGGTGAAGAACGTGCAACGCTTCTTCAGCCTGTTCGAACCGTATATCGGCGGACTCAGCGTCACCATGCCGCACAAGGAGGAAATCGGCCGCTACCTCGGTTCCATCTCCGCACAGGCGAAACGGATCGGCGCGGTCAACACCGTGGTGCATGAAAACGGCGAATGGGTGGGCTACAACACGGACGGCACCGGCGCCCTGCGCGCGCTTAAAGAAAAAGGCGAAGTTGCGGGGAAGAACGTCGTCATCATCGGCGCGGGCGGCACGGCGAAAGCCATCGGCCACACGTTAAAAGACGCGGGCGCGCACCTCACTCTCACCTACCACCGGAACCGCGAACGCGGGCAGGAACTGGCCGATCAGCTCGGCGCGCGGCTGATCCACGTCGACGCGATCGACAAGGAATCGCCGGACATCCTCATCAACTGTTCGCCCGCGGGCATGACGCCGAACGTCAACCAGACGCCCTGCCCCGCCTCCTGCCTGAAACTCGGCATGATCGTGTTCGACTCGGTTTACAATCCGCTGGAGACGCGGCTGGTGAAAGAAGCACGGGAGAAAGGGTGTACCGTGATTCCCGGTGTCGAACTGTTCGTCAACCAGGCGGTGGAACAGTTTGAGATGTGGACCGGCAAGACCGCGCCCATCGACGCCATGCGACAGGTCGTGCTGGATAAGCTGAAAGAATCCTGAAAGACCCGACTTCGCTTTCTCCTTTGCATAACCCAGGAAAAACCTTCGAGGCGAGGATCATTGGGAGGAAAGGCCAAGCCTCGTCATCGCGAGCGAATGAAATGAGCGTGGCCCAGGTATTCGTCCTTAGCACTCGTGCCCCGAAGGGGTAGATCCAGACTTCTGGATTGCTTCGTCGCTATCGCTCCTCGCAATGACGGCCTTTTAGACACCAATAGTGTGTCATTCTGAGCGATAGCGAAGAATCTCGCCTTTTATGAAAGAAGGTCTAATCCCCCTGCTTCGCTTCCCCCTTTACAAGGGGGAATATTGAACCGGTATTCGTACACTCTCCCGCGCAAAATACCTGTCCTGAGCGGAAACGAAGGAGGGCTGGGGGATTCTATTTCACCCATTCGGTAAACTTCTGCCAGGCGTCGTTGAACTGGTGGGAGGGGAAACGCACGGTCTCGGGCGGGTTGTCCTTCACCGGCGATTTCACGACCACGAACTGGTTCTCGCTGACGTTGAGGTGCTCGACGTAAATCGCTGCGCCGTCGCCCATCACCGACCCCGTGCCGTTGAGCAGTTCCTTCTCCACCGCAAACGGGGATTTGGGAACTTCCAGTCCATCGCCGTTGAACATCATGTAAAAAAATCCTCTAGTAAGCCGGGCGGTAACGCGGCACCGAAGCGTCCGCCACCTGCGAATAGGCGTCGATGCCGCCGCTGAGGTTGTAGACCGTCGCCACGCCGGACTCGAGCAGGATCTCCCCCGCCTGCCGCGAACGGTGCCCGGTGTGGCAATACACAACGATGTTGTCTTCGAACGCCAGTTCCATCATGCGGTCGGTCAACTCGTTCAGCGGGATGTGGATCGACCCCGGCAGCGCCGTGAGCGTGTGCTCCCACTCCTCGCGCACGTCGAGCAGGCATTCGACCTCCCCCGCGTCCAGCCTGCGCTTCAACTCCTGTGGATCGATGGACTGCACCGCCATGCCGCTACCCCGTCAGGCCGATGAGCGGCCAGTAAATTTTGAGCAAAAAGAGATAACAGACGAACCCCACCCCCGCAAGCAGGCTTCCGGTGATCATCATCTCGCGCAGGGTGATGCAGCGCGAACTGTAGGCCAGCGCCGAGGCCGGCGTAGCGATCGGCAGAATGAAGGCGAAATTGCTCGGCAAAATCACCGTCATCGCCGCCACCAGCGGGCTGATGCCGTAGTCGCCGCACAGCGACAGCACCGGCGGCAGGAGGACCGCGATCACGGCGGAGTTGTTCATCACCGTGGTGAACACCGCCGAAAGTACCGCCACCGTTATCAAAAACATCGCCGGAATTTCGACCATGCCGGAAAACACCTGGCGCGCCAGCCACAGGGCCGCGCCGGAATCCGCCATCACTTCCCCCAGGCAGATGGCGCCGCCGTACATTAAAATCACCGCCCAGTTGACGTGTTCCTGCACCTTCTCCCAGGTGATCAGGCGGAAGAGGAACAGCGACACGATGGCGATGATGGCGATGTTGGCGATGCCATAGCGCTCGCCGAACACGAACCAGAAGAACAGCGTCACCAGCATGACGCCGCCGACGCCCATCTCGAAGAAGCTGACCTTGCCCAGCGCCTCGCGTTTCTTGTGCAAAACTTTCAGCGCCGGAGAAACATCGGCGATCTCCGGCTTGAACAGCGTCGTCAGCACCAGCCAGCCCGCCGGCAGCATGAGCACGATCAATGGCAGCGACAGCGCCGTGTACTGCCAGATACCGAGGGTCTCGGCCTTGTCGGTGGTTTTCTCGAGAATCTCCACCGCCAGCGGCACGCGCCCGCCGCCCAGCACCGTCGCCGCGCCGCCGATGATGCACCCCCACGCCATGGCGAAATACAGCCCCTTGGCGAACACCGAACGGCCGGGCGTGAGCTCCAGCGTCTTGACGATTTCCGAAACGATGGGAAACAGCATCGCCGCCACCGCGTGCTCGGACATGAAGCAGGAACTGATCGCGCCAAAGAGATAGATCGACCCCCAGAGCCGCCGGGGACTCTGCCCGAAGTTCTCCATCACCCACATCGACAGGCGCACGCTGAGGCCGCAGGCGATCATCGCCCCCGACAGGATGAACGCGCCGAGGATGAAGAACACCGCCTTGTTGCCGAAGAAAGCGTACACCTGCCCCGACTCCATGATGCCGAGCAGGGGCACCATGCCGATGGCCAGCAGGCTGGTGGCGGAAAGCGGGATCAGGTTCGTCGACCACAGGGTGACGCACAGCCCGAACAGGCACAGCACGCGGTAGGCCTCGGGCGAAAGATCAGAAGGCCCCTCCATCCCCAGGGCAACGAAAAACAGCAGGAAGATCAGCGCCAGGAAAATACCGCGGCGCATGCGGTCGAACACGACGATCCACATGGGACGGCGGTCGATGACGATCTTCGGTGCAGTCATTTGCGATTCTCTCATGGCACGATAATACCAGAAGGCCGGGGTTTTGCCCATGGGAACAAAGCCACAAGACCTATAAATTCAACAATTTTTATCATGCGCGGGAACGGGAAGCCGAAGCGGGACGGGCCATGAAGGGCTTGATCCGCCGGAGGTCTTTTTCCTCCCGCAGGCGCGTGGTTTCCAGATCGAATTTCTGCTGCAGATTCAGCCAGAGTTCCGGTCCCGTATTGAAAAACTTTCCCAGCCTGAGGGCCGTGTCCGCTGAAACACAGCGCTTGCCGGACAAAATCTGGTAAATGCGATTGGGCGGCACCTCGATACGCCGCGCCAGTTCCACGGCATTGATCCCGATTTCCTCCAATTCATCCGCCAGATGCTCCCCGGGATGGATCGGGGCTCTCCAGTCTTTGGGCATGATTTCCTCCACTAATGGTAATCCACGATCTCAACCTCTGTAGCGCCGTCTTCCCATTTGAAACAAATTCGCCACTGGTCGTTGATGCGGATACTGTACTGACCTTTACGGTCACCTTTCAAAATCTCGAACCGGTTTTCCGGCAGGTTGGAAATAGCGGCGAGGTCCGGTGCCGCATCCAACCGGTCCAGTTTTTTCAGAGCCTGCCGTTCAATACCGGAAAATTTTTTGACCGCCTTTCGGCGAAACAGCTTTTCTGTGTCCTTCTCACGAAAACTTTTAATCACGAACCGTTTCCCAGTTTTGACGTTATACGTCAATCATACATACTTCCTCAAAACGGGACAAGGGGATTAAAGAGATGGGGTAGAGAAACCGCCTCAGGAAAGGGCGGGTTCGGGACGGGGCGGTGTCGATGTTGTGCCCGCCGAATCGGGCATGTCCACCATGTCGACGGTCCACAGGTCGCACTTGCCGCAGGTGTCGCGGTAATGCTCGCGGAAATGCTCGTAGTCGGCATTGCTCCAGATAGCGTCGAGATCGCCCGCCAGCGCGTCGCCGACTTTCTTCTCCGGCAGCAGGCAGCAGGGCGTGACCTGGCCTTCGCGGGTGATGTAGGTGTAGTCGAAGGTTTTCAGGCAATAGCGGCCGGAGCGGTGCAGTTTTTTGCGCAGGAGCTTGTAGAACCAGCGCACGAGACCGCGCGAGACGCCGTACTGCAACCAGTCGAGCTGGATGCCCAGGGCGCGCGCCCGGCGGTCGGCTTGCTCAAAAATACGCGCCTCTTCTACCGGGCCGGGCCGGGTGAGCGAGGCGTCGTACTTGCGGTCGACACGGCCGACGTTCACCGCGTCGTAACCGTGCCGCGCACCGTATTCGATGACCGCGCACAGCGCGTCGCCGCCGTCCCCGTGCAGGGTCGCCTGCAAGCGCAGGTACGGCTTGCCGTTCTGGCGGATCTTCGGCAGGCGCTCGATATTCTTCAGCGCCTTGTGGCTGGCGTGGCCGGAATCGACCTCCCCTTCGACGCTGTCGATGGAAAACGTCAAGGCGTCCAGTCCGGAGGCGACGATGGCGTCGGCGATCTCCGGTTTCGGGAACAGGCCGTTCGAGGTGATGCGCACCGTGTGGCCCCGGTCCTTGCAATAGCGGATCATGTCGAAGATACGCGGGTGCAGGAACGGTTCGCCCCAGCCGGTGAGGGTGATGTCCTCATCGCCGTGCAGTTTGTCGACCACCGTGCGGAATGTGTCCCATTCCATGTGCTCGAGCTCGATGTCCATGACCTCGCGCGGGCACATCGGACAATCGAGGTTGCACCGGTTGGTGACCTCCAGTTGCACCTGCCGGGGCCGTCCGGGAATCCGGTAGGCGAGGCGGTTCAGGGTGTCCATTGCGAGTCCGAACATTTCGGTGACGGAGAAATGAGAATATGGGAACTGTTAACAATTGCCGCGGACCGCGAACGAGCCTTTTTGAGGGCCTGCGAGCCGCCGCGATTAAAATTTCCGGAAATTGGGGTCCTTTGAGATATTTTAGCCCCGATGGCCCTTAAAATCATGTTTTTATTCCGGGCCGGGGGGTAAAATGGTATCTTAATAGCTTCCTTAGGTAACTTTTCGGCACCGAACAGGCGAAACTCAACCGAATTCACAGGACAGGATATTCCCATGGCAATGACCATTACCGAAAAAATACTGGCCCGGCACGCAGGCAAGACCTCGGCCCGGCCCGGCGACAATATCTGGGTGGACGTGGACGTTCTCATGACGCACGACGTGTGCGGACCGGGCGCCATCTCCATTTTCAAGAAACATTTCGGACAGAACGCGAAGGTGTGGGACCGCGAAAAGCTGGTCATCATTCCCGATCATTATATTTTCACCGAAGACCCGCACGCTTTGCGCAACGTCGACATCCTGCGCGATTTCGTGAAGGAACAGGACCTGCCCTACTACTACGATCCGGGCACGGACGATTACAAGGGCGTCTGCCACGTGGCGCTGGCGCAGGAAGGCCACAACCGGCCGGGTGAAGTGCTGTTCGGCACCGACTCGCACACCTGCACCTCCGGCGCGTTCGGCATGTTCTCCACCGGCATCGGCAACACCGACGCGGCGTTCATCATGGGCACCGGCAAGCTGTGGGTGAAGGTTCCGGAAACGATGCGCTTCGAGTTCCACGGCACCTTCCCGCCCTACATCATGGCGAAGGACATCCTGCTGCAGGTCATCGGCGACATCGGCTGCGACGGCGCGACCTACCGCACCATGGAATGGGCCGGCGACGCGGTCATGCAGTTTTCCATGGAAGAGCGCATGACGCTGTGCAACATGGCCATCGAGGCGGGCGGCAAGAACTCCGTCATCGAAGCCGACGCTGTGACCGAGGACTACGTCAAGGCGCGGACCGACAAGTCTTACATCATTGAACATTCCGACGCCGACGCGAATTATTTCTACCGCAGGAGTTACGAGGCGGACAAGATGGAACCGGTGGTCGCCAAGCCGCATTCGCCGGACAACCGCGCGCTGGCGCGGGAATGCCACGACGTCAAGCTCGACCGCTCCTACATCGGCTCCTGCACCGGCGGCAAGCTGACCGATTTCATCGCCGCGGCGGAAATCCTCAAAGGCGAGAAAGTGAAAATCGACACCTACATCGTCCCGGCGACGCGCGAAGTGGAACACGGCATCCGCGAATACACCATCGACGGCAAAACCCTGCAGACGATCTTCGAGGAAGCCGGCTGCCACATCGGCGAGCCGTCCTGCGCGGCCTGCCTGGGCGGACCGAAGGACACCTTCGGCCGCACGCACGGCACGGAAGTGGTGATCTCCACCACCAACCGCAATTTCCCGGGACGCATGGGTTCCAAGCAGTCGGCCGTCTATCTGGCGTCGCCCTACACCGCCGCCGCGTCGGCGCTGACCGGGCACGTCACCGACCCGCGCGAGGTCATGCCGGCGCGGGTGTAAACCAAAATCCTATTCAGCCCCCTTCGCGGGGGGCGTTATCAACGGAGTTTGCTGCATGCAGGAAAATTTTGAAGGCCGCGCCTACGTGCTCGGCAACAACATCGACACCGACCAGATCATCCCGGCGGCCCACCTCGTGTACAGCCTGAGCGACCCCGAAGAGCGCAAGAACTACGGCAAGTATTCGCTCTCCGGCGTTCCGGCCGAAGCGGCGGGCCTGCCGAAAGGCAACACCCCGTTCATCGACGACGGCCAGTGGCAGTCGCAGTACAGCATCATCATCGGCGGCAAGAATTTCGGCTGCGGGTCCTCGCGCGAACACGCCCCGGCGTGCATGGAGATCGCCGGCGTGCAGGCGGTCGTCGCCGAGTCCTACGCCCGCATCTTCTACCGCAACTCCGTCGACGGCGGATTCTTCGTCCCGCTGGAATGCGAGGAGCCGCTGGCGGAGCAGATCGCCACGGGGGACGAACTGGCGATCGACCTCAAGGAAAACACGCTCACCAACCGGACGCAGAACAAGACCTACAAGCTGAAGCCGCTGGGAGACGTGAAAGATATTATCGAAGCGGGCAATATTTTCGAGTACGCCAAGAAGGCCGGGCTGATCCCCGCCTGATCCCGTCGCTGACAACATGGTCCGGAATCCCTTGCCTGTCTTAAAGAAGGCGGTCACCCGCGTTCTGGGGATTCTGCTCTTCTCCGGCCTGCTGTGCGGGCCTGCCTGGAGCCAGCCCTCCGGAAGCGGCGACGCCCCGCCCGGCATGGTGTTGATTCCCGCGGGATCCTTCATGATGGGCGCGACGGAGGACGACATCCTGTGGGCGGCCCAGACCTTTCACTCGGAATCGCTGGATTATTACCGGGATGAGACCCCGTCCCGTCCGGCCGGCCTCATGGCCTACTACATCGACCGGACCGAGGTGAGCGTCGGCGCTTACAGGGCTTATCTCGCCGCAACGGGGGACGAACCGCCGCGCTATTTCGACAACGAAAAATTTAACGCTGACGAACAACCCGTAGTCGGGGTAAGCTGGAAACAGGCCCACGACTATTGCCAATGGGCGGGCAAGCGCCTGCCGACGGAAGCCGAATGGGAAAAAGCCGCGCGGGGCAAGGACGGACGTTCCTATCCCTGGGGCAACGACCCGCAACCGGAACGCGGTAATTTCCGCGGCATGAAAGACGGTCAGCGCTACACCGCCAACGTCGGGTCGTATCCGGAAGGACGGAGCCCTTACGGGGTGCTGGACCTTGCGGGCAACGTCTGGGAATGGACGGACACCTGGTACGGCCCGCACCCGGGCAATGAGATAAAAAACGACCTGTTCGGGGAACAATTCAAGGTGATGAAGGGCGGGTCCTGGTTTTCCAACATGGACCTGGCGCGTATCACGGTGCGGGGCAAGGCCCTGCCCACGCAGAA
Organism: Nitrospina sp.; assembly: GCA_020430445.1. Classification (GTDB taxonomy): domain Bacteria; phylum Nitrospinota; class Nitrospinia; order Nitrospinales; family Nitrospinaceae; genus Nitronauta. The sequence goes on along the minus strand of JAGQJZ010000003.1, from coordinate 50,868 downwards.
GATGAATTACATCGGATTCCGCTGCGCCCGGTCCGTGGCTTCCAAGGCTCCTGACACAAACTGAAACCTGGAGTGATTCAACATGAAGAAACGCATGATTCTGGCACTCGGGGCGCTGGCCCTGCTGATGGCCACACAGCCCGGATGGGCCTATGATTCCAGCCAGCACGGCGGGGGCGACAACCCCCACGGCGGCAGTCCGCACGGAGACAACCCGCACATGGGATCTCCGCATGGCGATGCAGCGAATCCGCACGGCGGGAATCCCCATGGCGGCGATTCATATGGCAAAGGCCAGCATCCCGGCGGCAAGAAGGGCGGCGGCGGTCATCACTATTACCGGCAGAGCGGCCCGCCCAAGGACATCCCGGCGCACATCCGTTCACGCACCAGTGAAGACGGACAGGGGCTCAACCTGAACAACTCGCAGGTCGGCCTCAAGGGCGCGGAGTTCCTCGCCACCGCGCCGGACTTTTCCGAAGTGCGGTCGCTGGCGCTCAAGACCAACAAGATCGGCGACGCCGGATTGAAACTGCTGTGCGATTCGGAGAATTTCCGCAAGGTGGAGAAACTGTCGCTCTGGGACAACGGCATCACGGCGGAGGGGGTCGGCATGATCCTCGCGTCCAAGAACTTCACCACGCTGACCGAACTCAACCTGATGAAAAACGAGGTGGGCGATGCCGGCGTCACGGCGCTGGCACAATCCGGCAAGCTGGCGAACGTCACCTTTCTCGACCTCAGCAAAACCGGCATGACCGACGCCGGAGCGAAGGCGCTGGCGCAGTCGCCGCACCTGGCCAACGTCAAGCGGCTGGACCTGTATAAAAACGAAATCGGACCGGAGGGCGTGAAGGCGCTGCTCACCTCGCCGCACCTGAAAAACCTGGAACACCTCGACCTGACGCTGAACCCGGTGACGTTCGAAGAGTCGCAGGAACTGATGGAGCAGGCGAAGCTGCCCAAGCTGACGGTGCTGAACCTGAACTGACGTTTTGTTTATTCGGCGGAAAAAAAAAGGAAAGGGACTGCGGACGGGTGGAGGTCCGCAGTCCCTTTTTAGCTGAGGCCGGTTGATGCCCCCTGGCGACGCAGTCCCGGCTTACGAAATGCCGGGGTTCATCTCCCGGGCCTCCGCTTTCTGATCAGGCCCGGGAATCCGGAACCAGTTCCTCGATGGTCACATGAACCGTCGTGGGTTGACCATCGCGGATGACTTCAAGAGCCACCCGGGTGCCCGGCGAAACGTTGGCGACGAGACGAGGCAGTTCATCAATCGTAGAAATTTTCCGGTTCTCGAACTTGACGATCACGTCACCCCTGAGAATGCCACCTTTTTCCGCCGGACCCCGGGGGGCCACTTCGTTAACCAAAGCCCCTTCGGCGTCCTTCAACTTGAAGGATTCCGCCAGGTCGGGGGTCACGCGCTGGATCATAACGCCGAGCCAGCCGCGGGTCACTTTACCTTTGTCCTTGAGCTGGGCGACGATCTCCTTGACCAGATTGCTCGGGATGGCAAACCCGATGCCGACGTTGCCGCCGCTCTGCGAGATGATCGCCGTGTTGATGCCCACCACATCCCCCTTCATGTCGATCAACGGACCGCCGCTGTTGCCGGGGTTGATCGACGCGTCGGTCTGGATGTAGTTGTCGTACGGACCGCCCATGCTCCGCCCCTTGGCGCTGATGATCCCCGTGGTCACGGTGTGGCTCAGGCCGAAGGGATTGCCGATGGCGACCACCCACTCTCCCACCTCAAGCTGGCTCGAATCTCCCAGGTTCAGATGCGGAAGCGGCTGCGTGTCGCCTTTATCGCGTTCGATATGGATCAACGCGATGTCGGTTTTAGGATCGGAGCCGATCAGACTCGCCGGGTACTCGCGTTCCTGGTGCCCCTGTCCCAGCGTAACCTTGATCTGATCGGCTCCGTCGACTACGTGATGATTGGTCAGAATGTAACCTTCTTCATTGATGATGAATCCGGAACCCGTGCCGCCACGTTCCGGACTCTGGTCCGGCTGGCCGAAGGGCTGCGGCATGAACGGGTTCATCGGCCCGCGCGGGTAGGCCCGCGTCGGCTGCACTTTCGCCCGCGTGCTCACATTGACCACGGCCGGGTTGGCGCCCCGGGCGATGTTCACAATCTTGTTCGTCCCCACGGGGGACCCGGCGCCCGATTCCGCGTAAACCCGGTTGGGCTCCACCGTGCTGCTGAAATTCCCCGCAATGGATATGGGAAGAATGAGGGCTGCGACCAACAACCCGGTTCCTATTTGTCTGAATGATGGTTTCATTATCTCAACCTCCTTAGGCTGTTCCCGCCCCGCCCTGTGCGGGGCCTCCTGTTCCATCCCTGCGTCGCGCAACCGCAGTCTGATTCTTGGACAGAATAGGATTCCCGCATTAAGAAAGAATTAACTGCAAATTAATAATTATTAACTTTACAAAAAGCGCCGGCGGCCAGCAGACTGGGGGAAATCCTACGCCTTGGGGGAAAATTTGCATTCGGTCCGACTTTGAAATACAATCAGCTTTTATGGCCACCCCTTGCTGGGAAAATCGCTAAATCAATCTTTTGGAGCTGACCATGAAAAAAGGAATGGCAGTGGCGGTTGGGATGATACTACTGGGTCTCTTGGCAATTCCCTTCGGACAGGCCTTTGCGGGTGAGAAAGTTTCCACGCGCCCCGTGGAAATCGACAAGGCTCCGACCGGAACCGGTGACCCTGAGAAGGATAAAACGTGCGACGAGATTGCCGACCCGGATGAACGCAACCTTTGCCGGGCCTTCACGCGGGACGACTTCAACTCCGATACGGAAAAAGGGAACCGCTATCAGAACAAGGATCATTCCTATTATTACTGTACCCTGATAAAAAACCGGGACAAGCAAACCTACTGTTACGCGGTTGTCCGGAACCAAAAGAGCATGTGCGGCAACATTGTCGACGGAAAACTGGAAAAGGATTGCAACGCAAAGGTCAAATAAATTTAGAAAATAACCGGGCCTCCACACAGGCCTGATTCAGGGAGAGGGGAATCCCCCCTCTCCTTTTTTTCCCGGTCAACACGCCGCCTTCAAATCACCCGGCCCCTGCCGCCGGGTGCGGCCCCTCTCCCTCCACTATGTCCCAGGTTGAAACTCAAAAACTCCCCCTTTGGAAAAAAGCGCTTTTCCTCGCCATTCCGATCGTGATGTTCCTCGTCATCATGGAGGTCGTCCTGCGCTTTACCGTGCCCTTTCAAAACGTGCGGGCATTGTGTTTCCACCCGATCATGGAACGCGACTATTGCCCGGGCGTGACGGGCGCCATTAAATTCGGCGCCGTGCTGGAAGTCAACTCCGCCGGCATGATCGACAAGGAGTATCCGATTGCGCGGACGCCCGGCGCGATTCGTGTTGCGGTGCTGGGAGATTCCTTCACCGCAGGCGAGGAAGTGAATATGGGCAAGCGCTTTCACGAGCTTTGGGAGGCGCGCCTGCCTGAAACAATAAAACGTCCGGTCGAGTTCCTCAATTTCGGCGTGCGCGGTTACGGCACCTGGGAGCAGTTGCAGATGTTCCATCTCAAGGCGGCCCGATATAAACCGGACTGGGTGGTGGTCAACCTGTTCTGGGGCAACGACATCGCCGACAACATCAACCAGTTCAACGCGGGCGCGCCCAATCCGCTGGAAAACGATTATCCCGTCGACACGTTGTGGAGCCGGGTTCTGGTGACGCGGAAAAATTTCAACAAATGGCTGTGGAACCATTCGGCGCTGTACCAGTGGATCCGGACCAAATACAACATGCTGGAAGTGAGGATTAAAATCTGGCTGCGCCCGGAATTCCAGGAGCAACAGGAGCGCATCAAGGAGGCGGCGGAACTGGCCTCACAACAAAAACCCGCCTCCGGAACCCATCCGGCAAATACAACAATGGCCAGCGCCCGGCAAAATGCGTCTCTACCCGCAGCTAAAGATGCAGCCATCGCCACCGCCGCGCCACGCATCAAACTGGAGACGGATCAGCCGACAGTGTATGACGATATGTTCTTCTGGGAATCGGCCGGCTGGCAGGTGACGCGAAAACTCCTGCTCAAGCTGAATGAAGAAGTGAAGGCCGCCGGAAGCCGGCTGGCGGTGGTCCATTTCCCGCAAAACGATCAGGTCCTGAACTACCCCACCCTGCCGACCCAGGAACTCGACGCGTTCCTGCAGAAAAACGGCATTGCCTTCTTCGACACGTTTCCGGTCTACAAATCGATGACCCAGGCGGAACTCGACGCCACCACCCTGGTTCGGGAATATGGAGACAACCATTTCAGCGAACACGGCCATGTCGTTTACGCGGACATGACGGAACCATTCCTCGCGAAAATCCTCACCCGGTAATTCCCTGCGGCCTGAGGCAGCCTGTCATTTTTTCTTTTCATTGCGCGGGCGACACAGGCTTCGACTTCCGGTGACTGGTGAGTTTCACTTTCAATGGTGTGATGCGCAAAATGAGGCCCACCCGCCCCCTAAGGCGCAAATCCCAAAAGCAGACAGAGCACAATCACAACAACCGATGCACCGCGGAATATCCCTGCGTAACGGACAAATCCCCATCCCAGCGGCTTTCTCCAATAGCCGGGCTGGAACAAGGTTCCACTCATTCCCAGAAAACACAACGCGGCGGCAAATTCGAAAATCTCTTCCCAGAAATTAGCCAACTCCGCAAGATCGTAAAAAACCCAGCCCATTCCGGGATGTGAAAAAGGAAAGGATTCAGTGGCCCCCGTTTCGAATCCCGGTGAGAGCGCCCTCGCGATACTCTTGTCCCAACTGTCCAGTACCATGGCGCAGGCGAACAACAAAACAGCCCCGGTAAACAGGCGCACGGGGACAGACCTGAAGATTGCCGGAGAAATGCGCATTGGAGAAAACGTCAACAGATCTGCAACAAATTTGAAAAGGATCTGTTTTTGTCTCCACCACCACACCGCAACCACAAGAAAAAGCAGGCCGGAGACCGTGACACCGATCCTGAAATTCCTGATGAAGGGCAGCACCCGCGGTTGCACTTCGTGGCTGAGCGCAATGTATTGCGCGGCAAACTCCGGCGTGAAGACCAGCCCCCACCCCGGTAGACACACGGCCAGGAAAAGAAACAAAATCCCGGCCGCCCGGTAAACGTGCCGGATGGTTTCCTCTGGAACTCCAGCAGCCCCCCGACTTGCCTGATTTTCAAAAAAGTCCTTACCGAAGAGAAAACCGGTTCCCAACAGCAGGCCCAGCGCCAGTATCCCGGCCACGGCATAGGCCAGGGTCGTCGCATCCTGCACGGCGTTGAAATCCAGCCCGTCCACCGTTCCATGACGGATGTCGTAAAAATAAAGCACCGTGCTGGCGATGTTTTCGTGAAATTCAAAACGTTCATCCGCCGCGCCGAACAAAAAAACACCTCCGAGAAAAACCGCAAGCAGTTTCATCACAGCCTCTTGCCTCAAGGCGGCCGCCCTGAAAGCCATAAGGGAAGCCGCCAGCAGGCTCCCCGCCGTCCAATCCCGGATTGGATTTTCCTCCGTGCGCAGAGTCGTTGAAGAAAAGATGAAAGTCAGAAGCAGTCCTGAAAAAAAGATCAGGATGAGCCCGCCGCGCCACCGCTCCTCATCGAGCCATCGAAGAAACACCCGCCTGCACGTTAAAAACAGGAACAGGGACATCCCAAAAAGTCCCGCGCCGAGGCGCATGAGCGCTTCATATTCAAATTGCCTTGCAGGGTTGAGAAAAGGGTAAAAAACCGGAGCGACCGTTACGGAACACACTCCAGACACGAAGGTACCGGCAATCAAATACCAGACAATGGATTCAAAAGGCGTTGTTGCCCGGGAGTCCAAGGAAAAGTCCCCGAAACGGTTGGAAAAATTGTTGAGGCATTATAGCAGGGGAGAATAGCGCCGGCAGGAGGCAACACAAAAAACAACGCCCCCACCGCCTCAAAAGAAACGGTGAGGGCGATTTCGCTCAGGGTTTTCCCTTGTGAAAAGTCCAGCCGGAGCCGGGACCGAAGTTGAGTACGGTACTGTAGCTGGTGATCGCCGCCCCGTCCTGGATGCCGGTGATGACCTCGCCGGTCGCCGGATCGTGGAACAGGAAGTCGGCCTTGTTGTCTCCGTCATAGAACCCGGCGTTGACCAGTTGCCAATTCGGCGCCAGTCCACCGGGAACGTATAAAGACTGGAAGGCCAATCCATCCATTTCAATCACCGCCAGCACACCGGAGGTGTGCAACATCAAAATGTCCGTCTTGCCGTCCCCGGTAAAATCCGCCGTGTCTTCTATAGTAAGACCGAGCAACGGGTCCAGGGTGAAGACCGTCGTCGTCGCAACCGGTGTCGAGCCATTCAGTTCGATCACCGCCGTCTCCCCCGTGACCGTGTTCTGGATCAGAAGATCCGTCTTGTTGTCACCGGTGAAATCCGCCGCGTCGACCAGGGTCCAGTCGTTGGCTTCGTCTATCTGCGTGACAATTTCAAACGAAGAAAACGCTCCGCCTGCGAGATAGACGAACGAAACGAGACCCGTGCCCGGCTGGTAGACGATGATTTCATCCTGGCCGTCGCCGTCGAAGTCACCCGTGCCGCGCGGCTCAAGCCCCGCCAGCGGATCGATCGTGAACAGCACGTTGTCCGTCAGCACCGACGCGCCGTCGAGCGTGACCACGCGATATTCGCCTGTGGTCGTGTTGTAGAGCAGGAGGTCCTTTTTGCCGTCGCCGCTGGTGTCTCCGGTGGCATTGACAGTCCACCCCGCTGCCGGGTTCGCCGTCAGCAGGAAACCAAACGACTGCGCGATCGAATTTTCGAGAATGCCGCCGACAATGTTTCCGCTTCCGTCCACCATCAACAAATCGGAATCGTCGTCACCGTCAAAATCGTTGGCCGCGTTCACAGCGCCCGGGGCGTTGACCGTCAGGTCAACATCGCGCGTCGTGTTGCCATTGCCGTTGGTCGTATTGGTGAAGGTCACCGTGTCGCCGTAAGCTCCTGCCGTCAGGCTGTTGGCTCCGGCGCTCAGGGAAACGGTTACCGTGGTGTTGGCGCCCGGCCCCAGGCTGCCGGAGGCGTTGGAAACACCCAGCCACGCTTCGGACTTGGTCACGCTGTAATTGATGGACACGCCGCCGGTGTTGGTGAGCGTGTAATCGATGAAAGAAGGCGTGAAGGGTCCGCCCTCGTTACCGCTTGAGATCAGGTCCGTGGCCGGGGAAACATCCAGCGTCCCCGGAGCCACCGAGCCGAAGGCCGCGGTCATGACCGTTCCCGCCGCCGAGATGGTGTTGATGTCCACGTTGGACGACGCGCCGCTGTACAGTTTGCTGTTGGGATTGGTGCCGTCGTTGAACGTGGTGGCGTTGCCCTGATACCAGAGGTCCGTGGGGGAGCCCCGTCCGGTACCCATCTGCGTGCCGTCCGCTTCTTCGAGATCGACCCAGCGGTTCGCATCGTTGGAATTGCTGGATTTGGTATCATCAATATGCCAGATGGCGAGGCCACCGAAATTGGTACCCAACCAGCGTTGCAGTCCCAGGTCGTAGCCCACCGGCCGGCGGTTTTCAACCAGAAAATACTGGGTCGAGACCTGTGTCGAGGCCCGGCGGACCGAGTTGGCCGGACCCGCGCCCGGGTCCCCTGCGGCGGTGAAGGATTCTGCACCGTTGCCTTCTATCTGGTCCACCCAGCCGAGTTCGAGTTTCGTCCAGGCGCAGGGGAGCACCGGTGTCTGCCCGGACCACGGGTCGGCATTGGCCTTGCCCCAACTGCCGCCCCCCATGACGCCGAAGGCGCCGATGCCGCTTGAAGAGCCGTCCGTGTCGTACAGGTCGGGCAAACCAAAAATCAGGTGCCCCAATTCGTGCACCATGATGCCCATGGTGGCCTGATGCTGGTTGGAGGAACTGCTGCGGTGGATTTCGCCGAACTGGGCATAACCGCCTTCGCCACTGTGGAAATCACCCACCGTCACCCCGTCCACCGTCGGCGCGCCGACAAAAAACCCGATGCTCCATTTGTGTCCCCAGACGCTCGGGGAATACGCCGAACTGTAGGCCCGTTCGTAACCGGCGACGATCACCACCACCGCCAATTCATCCGCGTCGACAAAACCATCCGAATTCGTGTCGTAAGACGCGAAGTTGATGAACGGGTCGGCGGCGAGAATCGCGTCCCGCGTGATCTGTTGATTGGCCGTACCGGTGCTGCTTCCCGTATTGGGATGGTTGTATCCCAGATTGACCCAGCCGATGACGCCGTTGTTGTTGACGCCCGAAGTTTCCGTCGCCGGCGTCAGGTTGACCTTGCCGTAAGAGGCCTCACTGAAAAAGTCGTTCACGTTGTTGGAAATGAAACTACCCCAACTCGACTCGCTGTAGGTTCCGGCGCGATCGTTGAACTCCGCCAGGATGAACAGAACCGGACCGTTGAAATTGCCGAAGGGAGCCCCCTGAGGCGCGGACTGCGGAGCCACCGGCGCTCCAGACGAACTTCCCGGCAGGTTCATGGGAGGCGTCACATCCAGATGGAGGTGTTTTTTTAAATTCGCCGGAGCCGGTTTGTCCGCCCGGCTGGCCCCCAGTTGGGGCGTGTTGCCGTCGAATCCGGTCACATGCCGCCAGGTCCCGTCCGGTGCGCGGTCGATGGTGAAACCGTCGCGGGTTTCAATCCAGTTGTTCCACTCATCCCCCTGCAGACGGGCGTCGAAGACGCTACCGTCCGGCTGCTGCATCGGGTTGATATCGGGATTGGCGGGAACCGCCAGGACCTGCAATGGAATGAGAATAGAGAACAGTAAACCGGCCAGTGGTATCAGGATTCGACGCTTCATTGTCTGGTTCCAATTAAATGAGTATTCGGGACCCCGTGATTTCAGGGTTTTCAATTTTACCAAAATTCATTTTAGAATGTTGCCGGGCCCGGCTTTAATCATTTAACATCCGTTTTTTGAACGTTTTTTTTCTGAAACACCTGCCTGTTTCCCGCAACACGGAGGCTGGAAAAATGGGAAACGGGACATCCTCCTTTTACAACCGGAACATTTCCGCATTCAGGACGATACTGAAATTTCCGGATTTGCGTTATGATTCCCTCGTCCACAACAGGAGATCCACTTGAGTCAACCCGCCCCTTCCATAGATCAATTGCTCGATGAAGCCGCGCACGCGTTCGGCCAGGGACGGTTGGATGTGGCGGGCGAATGCCTGCAACAGGTTCTGGACCAGGACCCGTCCCATTTCGACGCCCTGCACATTTCCGGTGTGCTAGAATACCAGCGCGGCAACCATGAACGTGCCGTCACCCTCATACAAAGAGCCCTCGAAGTCCATTCCGGCTTTGCCGAGGCGCATTACAACCTCGGCAAGGTGTTGCAGGCCAGCCACCGCTTTCCGGAAGCCGCCTCCGCCTATCAGAAAGCCATCGAACTGAATCCCGCGCTGGACCCGGCGTGGTTCAACCTGGGGCTTGTGCAGATGGAGCTGCACCGTCCGCAGGAAGCCCTGACCGCATTCCGCCGGGCGGTCGAAATGGAGCCGGGCGATCCAGTTTACGCTTTCAACCTCGGCACCTGCCTGATGGATTTGAAAAACTGGACCGCCGCCGGCGACGCGTTCGAACGGGTGGTCGCCGCAGCGCCTGAAAATTTCCAGGCCTGGAACAATCTGGGAATCGTCTTGAAAGAGGTGGGAGAAACGGGGGGTTCGCAGGAGGCCTACCGGCGCGCGCTTGCAATCGAACCCCGCTTTGCCGATGCCCATTTCAATCTGGGGAACCTGTACGAGCAGGAAGGGGAGTTGCAGTCCGCTCTCGGAAGCTACAAACAGGCCATCGACCTGGCTCCCCGTTTCGCCAAGGCGCTGAACAACCGGGGCAATGTTCATTATTTATTGAAACAGTACGACGAGGCGCGGCGGGACTACGAGCAGACGCTCCAGCTCGACCCTGCAAACGAATCGGCCCGGCATATGCTCGATGCCTTGAACGGCGTCACCACCGCCACCGCGCCGCCGGATTACGTGCGGCGTCTGTTCGACAAAGCCGCGCCGGAATTCGAGTCACGCCTGGTCGACGCGCTCGGGTACCGTTCGCCCCAGGAATTGCGCGCCCTGTTCGATCCGTTGACGCCGGCGGACCTGCGCCTTGAAAAAGCCGTGGACCTGGGATGCGGCACCGGCCTGTCCGGGGAAGTGTTCCGGGACCGCGTCCGGCACCTCAGCGGCGTGGACCTGTCCGCAAACATGGTGGCCCTGGCGCGGCAGAAACATGTTTACGATGCTCTGGAAACAGGAGACCTGCTGGGGTTTCTTGAGCAGTCCGCCGAACATTTTGACCTGTTTCTGGCAACGGACGTGCTGGTCTATCTGGGGGATCTGCGGCCCCTGTTCGACGCCGTCAACCGGCAGGCCGCAAGCGCGGCCTGGTTCCTCTTTTCAGTGGAACGTTCCGGGGAAGCGGATTTTTGCCTGCGCCCAACCGGGCGCTACGGCCACTCGCGCGATTACCTGCTGGCGCTGGCGGATGAATTCGGGTGGGAAGTCGCGGCCCTGGAAGACACCGTGATCCGCACCGAAAACGATGTCCCCATCCCCGGCTACAACGTCGTACTCAAGAAAATGGGGGACTAGCTGCGGCTGGTGATTTCGATCAGGTGATAGCCGAACTGGGTTTTCACCGGTCCGTGCACCTTGCCCACTTCTTCGTTGAAGACCACCTTGTCAAATTCAGGCACCATCTGTCCGGGCCGGAACTCGCCCAGGTCTCCACCGCTGGCTCCCGACGGGCATTTGGAATGGGATTTGGCCATTTCCCCAAAATCCGAACCGCCTTCAATCTCCTGCTTCAACTGGTTACACTTCTCTTCCGTTTCGACGAGGATGTGCCGGGCCGATGCAAAGCTCATATGGATTCTCCCTGTTTTGGAATGAATGAAGGACACCTCTCAAAATTGCCGCCGGCCGCGAGCCAACAGACCCTGGTGTTCCGGAGTCTGCGAGTTGCCCGGAGCCGCCGTGTCGAATGATCAGAGGTTTCCTTGAAATGACGGATCGTTCACGCCAGCCATTCTAAAGGAACGGCGCAGCCCTGTCCCGTTTAAAATTTTTTGGCCTGCCGGGAAAAGTATGGGACTATCCTGAAAGCTCCCGGCCACGGGCGTTGCATTGCCTCCGGGACGGGTTCGGAACCGATCCAATCTCATGTGGGTGCGGGCATGGAATTCTTCAACCTTCTCTATCTCGCGACCGGTCCGGGAATCGCCCTGGCCATTTTCCTGTACTATTCCGACAAATGGGAACCGGAACCCCGGTGGATGGTGATCAAGAGTTTCCTGCTGGGGGGATTCGCCGTCTTCCCGTCGGCCTATATTGAGGAAACCCTGCAGACGGCCTACCACCTGAACGACACCGCTCCCGGCTTCGGCTGGGAGGTTCTGGTCAACGCGTTTGTCGTGGTCGCCCTGGTGGAGGAGTTGTTCAAGGTGTTGCTCCTCAAGGCCTTCCTGTACGACGACCGCCAGTTCAACGAACCGTTCGACGGCATTGTCTACGGCGGCATCATGGGCTGCGGCTTCGCCACCTTCGAGAATGTGATCTATGTTTTCTCCTACGGCCAGTCGGTGGGCCTGCTCCGGATGGTGACCGCGGTGCCGGGGCACGCTTTTCTCGGCATCATATTCGGGTACTTTCTCGGCACGGCCAAATTCAGCCCCAACGGCAAGGCCGTCATCTTCAAGGGCGCGGCCCTGGTCGTTCTGCTCCACGGCCTGTACGACACGGTTGTGTTTTCCCAGACCTCCTGGTCCTTTTTGTACCTGCTCGTGATGGTGAGCCTGGGAATCTATTTCGGCCTCAGGGCCAAAAAAGAACTGGCCCGCCATTCCAAGGTCATTGAATTTTTCCGCAAACAATTCTGTGTTTTGAAAAACGGGAACCGGTCCGGTCCGTTCCTGTTGAAGGACATCCGCAACAAGATCGCCGAAGGACAATTCGAGACGGACGATATTCTGGAAGAAACTTCGTCGGGAAAGCAGACCACCATCAAGGAGATTTTTTTCAAGGAAATCGGCGCCCGGCATGTCTACCTGACCGGCTTCCCGCCGGCCCGCCAGCCACCGGCGCAGATCATTCTCTTTTTTGTCATGACCCTGGGGTTTTACTTCTATTTCTGGTTCCACAAAATCCTGCGGCAGATCAGGAACCAGAAACGGTGCCGGGTCAATCCCGAGTTGCGGGTCATGCTGCTGTTCATCCTGACGCTGGTCCCCTTTTTCCTGTTTGGACGTTTTCAGCAGCTCTTCGCTTCGCAGGAGGAAACCCGCATGGCGGAATGGACCCTGTATTTTTTCGTATCGGGTATGGAAGCCTACTTCCTGCTGGGACTCCTTCAAATTCTCAACCGGGTCATCCGGGGAAAAATAAAGTCCCCGTTTAACTTATGGATTCTGGTGGGACTGTTCTTCATCCTGAGCCTGACCGCCAAAAGCCTTCCCCTGGGCATGCCCGGGTACTGGGTCACGGAATTCGCCGTTCTCGGGCTGCAGGGCGCGGTACTGGCCCGGGTCCAAAAGGACCTGAATCATTTCTGGGAACTGGAACGGGATCTCTGGGAAAAAAAGACCAATGCCTGAAACCCAACCCACTTCATCCGGCTGGATCCGGGGGATCGCCGTGGCGCTTCTCCTGACCGGCACGCTGCTGTTCTTTTACCGGTATTTTTCCCCGAAACCGGACTGGGAAACGATCCGCACGTCCGCCGTCGAACAATACAACCTGGGGAACCTTGACGAAGCGGAACGGCTTCTGGTTTCCGCTCTGAAAGTGGCCGGGTATTTTTCCGAAAAGGACGCACGGCTCCATCAATCCCTGCGCGACCTGATCGAATTCTACACGCTCCAGTCCAAGTTTTCCGAGGCGGAACCCGTCATCCTCCGCCTGATCGCGCTGGATGAAAAGCTGCTGGGCCCGGACCACCCGAACGTGGCCGCAAGCCTGAACAACCTGGCGGAAAATTACCGCGTCCGGGGCGAAGTGGAAAAGGCGAACACCGCTTACCAAAAATCACTGGCCATCATGGAAAAGAAATTCGGGACGGAGCACGAACTCGTCGCCCACATCAAGGAAGGGTACCACCGCTTTTTGCGCGAGGCGGGAAAACCGCTGCCGGGTGCTCCCCCGCCCGGTGCGGACAGCACTCCCGGAACCGGGAACACTCCCTGATCGGCCGGCCCGCCAACAGGAATTCACAGAGGCTGCTTGCGCGCGCTTCTTATTTTTCCGCCACACCCTCGCGCACGGCGCGCACCCCGCCGTTGTTGCACAACTCGACCCGCCGGATCTGGATGTTTCCGTTGACGAAGTAGACCGACTTGGCGCACCCCATGGTGAGTTCCGTCTGCCCGCAATCGCTCGACCAGTACCAGTAGGCGGCGCCTTCGGCAAAAAGCGGGCTCAGGGACAGAGGGTATTCCGGGTTGTGGTCCCAGGCCAGGATGTTGTCCTGTGAAGGATCGAACAGGGTGAGCAGTTCCTTGACCGTGGGCATTCTCCAGTCGCCGTATCCCCCCGTTTTCAAGCCGCGGATATATTCCAGCGATTCCCGCCAGTCCAGGCACTTGTGGAGGTCGGCGTAGCTGTCCACCTGCGTCCACATCAAACCGGTGGCGGTGTCCAGAATGATTCCGTTGCCCTGGTCGCGCAGGGTGGACTCCGCCCGGGGCCTGGGCGGCGGCGGAACATAGGGAGGGGCTTCGTAAACGCCGCGCTCCGCAATCGCGGGGGCCACGCCAAATCCAGAAACAAAAACGCACGCCAGCGCTGTCAACAAACCCGCTAAAGACAGGCGTTTCCCAAGGGTATTAAAAGCGTTCATTTGATGTCTCATTCAGTGGATGTCTCCATTAATGCAGAAATATCACCAAGCCGCATTGACGGTGGATAAAAAAACAGGAGCGTATTTTCAAAGTTTTACTTATCTCCTTTTCCAAAAACATTTTATAGCATTCATCCATTTTTCGAACATCTTCGATTTCGACTTCCCCTCTTGTTTGAGAGCCGCCTAAGAAAAAAACTCTTTGGCGAGTCATCATAGGAACGGCAATTGTTCCTGGAAAAACAGAAACGCGAAGCCCTTGATTCCTTTCCCCTTCTGTTTCTTGCAAATAAACACCCCATCTCTAACAATAGGATAAAAGAAGATTTTGGACCGATCCAATCTATTTTTGGCAACGGTCTCAACCTGTAACGTTCACACAAGGATATCAGGGTGTTGTTTTGAAAATTTTAATTTTAAGAGTTGTGTTTTCTGTTCTGGCCTGCTCTTGCCTCCTGTTGATTACCGCGTACGCCGATGCCGGCGAAGGGAATTCCGAACGCCCGGCTTTCAATCAATCCCGTTACAAGGAGGATTATTCTTTCCTTAAAGACCCGAAAAAACGCACCGACTGGTTTGACCCGGTCAAATACATTCCCCTCACACAGTCCGGGGACACGTTTCTTTCCTTTGGTGGCGAAACCCGCCAGCATTTCGAATATATCGACAACAACAACTGGGGACAGGGACCGCAGGACGACAACGGTTACTATCTGCAACGGTACCTGATTCATGGCGACCTGCACGTCGGCCAGCGGTTCCGTGTCTTCACGCAATTCATGAGCGGTATCGAGACCGGACGTAACGGCGGCCCGCGCGGAGTCGACGAAGACCGATTCGACCTGCATCAGGCCTTCGCGGACGTCCGTCTGCTTGGGGAGACCCAGAAAAAATCCCTTACGGTACGCGCCGGCAGGCAGGAAATCATTTTCGGTTCCCGCCGTTTTTTCAATTACCGTGAGCGCCCCAATATGCGCTTGAGTCACGATGCAGCCATGGGCATCCTGAAGTGGGAAGGGCTGGATCTGCGTGTATTTGGGGCGCGCCCGGTACAAATCAACACGGGTTATTTCGACGATAAGTCGACCGATGCGGAGACGGTGTGGGGGCTTTACGGAGTTTATAAAAGCCTCCCGGTTCCGCTCAATGTTGATTTGTATTACCTGGGACACCACCGGCAAGCGGGCCAATACGACCAGGGAACGGCGGACGAACTGCGGCACACCCTCGGCACCCGGCTTTGGGGGAAATTCGAGGGCTGGGATTACAATTTTGAATTCCTCTACCAGTTCGGCGATTTCAACACCCGCAACATCAAGGCCTACGCGCTGGCTTCGGATACGGGGTACACCTTCCGCTGGGGCGAAGTCCGTTCTCTCCGGCTGAGCCTGCGGGCGGACCTTTACAGCGGCGATGACAACCCGAACGACGGGGAACTGAACTCTTTCAATCCGTTTTTTCCAAAAGGGAAACACATCAGCCAGTTGGCGGCAGCCGGGTTGACCAACCAGCGCAATCTGCACCCGCGCGTCACCTTTGTCCTCGACCGGCACTGGTCGGCCACGGCGAGCACGCAGTTTATCTGGCGCGACAGCCTGACCGACGGCCTCTACAGCATCGGCGGGGGACTGTTGCGAACGGGCGCTCTCAGCCGGGCGCGCTATGTCGGCACCCAGCCGGAGCTGGAGGTCAAATACACCTTCAATTCACACGTGGACCTCAAGGGCATCTTCGTTTATTTCGATGCCGGGGAGTTCCTGCGGCAGACGCCCCCGGCCGGGGACATCACCTATGCGGGCACCATGCTGACGTTCCGGTTCTAGGAGCACACGCTCAGGCCCGGCTTTTATTAGCCGGGCCGTCCGGAACAGCAAAGCCAGCAAAGGGACAATCGTAACAATCCCGTTCCTTATGATTGTCCCCCGGCCACCCGGGGCAACTCGATAAAAAAACAGCTCCCCTCGCCATAAACGCTTTCGGCCCCGATGCGGCCTCCCATCATCTCGACCAGTTGCCTCGAGATGGCCAGGCCGATACCCGTTCCCTCTTCTGAGTCCGGATCGTCGCCCAACCGCTCGAAGGGCTGGAACAGACGGTCCTGTTTCTCCTGGGGAATTCCCCTCCCGGTGTCATGGAAACTCAAACACACCGTTTCATTTTCCCGTTCCTCGACAAAAATTTCGACCAAACCGCCGGGTTTGTTGTATTTGATCGCATTGGCGATCAGGTTCATGGTGATTTGCTTGAGCCGCAGGGAATCCGCCATTACAAAAACATCACGCCCCTGGTTGTGATTGAAACGGATCGATATATTTTTTTGATCCGCAAGGGATTGCGAAAGCGAAATGACATTTTCGACCATTGGAATCAATTCAACCTTCTCCAGAACCAGCCGCAGGGTTCCGGACTCGATCCTGGACAAATCCAGCACTTCGTTAATAAGATCGAGCAGGTGATTTCCGGAGCAATAAATTCTTTCCAGGTTTTTCTGCTGCGTATCGGTCAGGGAGTTTTTGGAATTCATGATCATGATCTGGGAAAACCCGAGAATGGCGTTCAGCGGGGTGCGCAGCTCGTGGCTCATCCTGGCCAGGAATGAGGATTTGGCCTGGCTTGCGGTTTCCGCCGCTTCTTTCGCCAAAGACAATTCCCGCGTCCGTTCCTCAACGCGCTGCTCAAGATAACGTTTCTGATCGAATATTCGTTCCGCCATCGCCTTGAAAGAACGGGCCAGTTCGCCGATCTCGTCTTTCCGGTCGATGTCCACATTGTCCTGCAACCGGCCTTCCGCCAATTCCGCGCTGGCATCGCGAAGGTTGTGGAGGGGCCGGATGATTGAAAAAAGCAGCGGAACTCCCATGACGGCGATGATGAGCAGTGAAACCAGCATCGTGATCAAAAAACCCTTTTCAAGTTCGGTGACCGATGCGAACACTTCGTTCAGTTCAATGTCGACCACCAATCCCCAGCGCACGCCTTCCGGGGCCAAGTCCGCCGGGGACGGGACATAGGCGCTCAAATAACGGATGCCACCCCTTTCATATTCCAGAAAACCGCTTTGCCCCCTGATCGTCCGGTCCACCGGTTCCCGCGAAGCGATATTGGCCCCGAACGACAAGGCATGGGCGGCATTCGCGGTCTCGACGAAAGATTGCCGCGAACTGTCAAACAACACATCGCCCCGGTGATTGACCAGGGTCACGCCAATGCTCTTGTAGGTGGAATGGATGCGCGAGGAATTGATCATGGCTTCGATCCCTTTCAGATTGATTCCCACGCGCAGGACCCCGAGCAGTTCCCCGTTCGCCTCCTCAATCCGGAGGTTCGCATTCAGGGCAAAAGCCCCGGAGCTCTCATCGAACTCCACAGCATCCAGCCAACCGCTTTTGCTGCTCACTGTACTCCGGAACCACTCCTCATCCGCCTGCATAAAGTCCGAAGTCCGGGGCGACGCCCCGATGACCATTCCAAAGCGGTTGGTGGCGAACAACTCACTGAACACAGGGTATCCGTAGCGGGTCTGGTAATACTCAATGTATTTCCGAAAAGCAGTCGACAGTTCATTCTGCAGAACGGAGTCGATCTCCGGGGTTTGAAGGCCTTTTATCCAATCCCTGTCGACCCGATGGATGTAAGCTTTCAAGTCACTCCTGTTCTCAAAAGCGGCATTGGAGAGTTTTGTAATGGACTGGAGGCGCAGGGCGTTTGAAAAAGCGCGGATCTGATCGAGGGCCGAATTCAATTGCGACAGAACGCCGTTGAGGGTCTTGCGTCCCATCTGCAACGTTTGGCGGCCGATCTGTTTTTTTAGTGCGTCCCGTGCGGACTGGAGAAGAAAATATTCCGACAAACAGATGATAGACACCACCACAACCATCAGAAGTGTGAACCGTTGCCAGATTTTCATAGCCGGATAGAATATTTTATGGGGCTCCCCGGTTCCGGCAACTTACAGCCCTTGAAAAAACCAGGGGCCGCTTGCGGCCAAAAAACAGCGTTTGAGGCGCCACATTTAACAAAGATAACGCAGTTATTGTACATCCAAATTAAAATCACGCTGCCATTTCCTGATCCCGCAGTTCCCCGCCCCTGCCGCATTCAGGTTCTTTCCCGTTCGCGAACGGTCTTCCCCACCGGCTTTCCCCGTCTCCAATAACGGGTACAAAACAGGGGAGACCGGACACGCGGACACTACCCCGCTATCCGAATCCCAAATTTAATCCTTTCTTTTATAAGAATTTAATGGGAATAAAAAAACGGTTTCCTTTACAGAAAATACCGTTAACCTTAATTTCAAGAGAGCCGGGTCCCTTCAATCAATTTAAATTCAGTTGCGTATAGATAGATAATGATTCGAACGAGATCAGACAAGGCAAAAAACTCCAATCCCGCTCTTCTGCTGTTGCTAGGCTGCGGTTTTCTATTGCTGGTCGGAATCGCCGCCCTGGGTTACCAGAAAATTGAATACAAAACCAAACTCAATCTGACCCAGCAACTCCAGGCCACACTGAAAACCCATGCCAAGGCGTTGGATTTTTGGTGGCAGGATAAAATAAGGGATGCGACCGTTCTGGCTGGAAACAAACAGACCCGGAAGCAGATTCTGTCCCTGTTGAACAAGATGGGTGGCTCTCCCTGGTCCCGCGAAAAAATTCTGCAAACCCCGGAAGCACAATTTTTGAGAACACAACTGAGCAACGCGTCAAAAAGCTACGGTCATGTGGGTTTCATCCTGTTCGACAAGAATGCGTACCAGGTCCTCGCCACGCTGGACGAGGCTACCGGGACAACAAAACTGACCGAGCAAAACGATTTCGCAAAACGCGCGTTAGCAGGAGAATCCTTTGTCACCATTCCTTTTAAAAGTGAAATTCCCCTGCCAGATCAAGAGGGGATGTTCCATGAGCAATACCCCACCATGTTTGTGGTGATCCCCGTCAAAGACAACACAGGAGAAATCGCCGCCGCCCTGTCTTTCAGAATCCGCCCGGAAGTTGAATTCAACCGTCTACTGTCTCTCACCCGGTTTGGACATTCGGGAGAATCCTACGCGTTCGACGCACGCGGCACCCTGCTGACTGAAAGCCGCTTCAGCGAGGATTTGATCGTTGCGGGTCTGCTCACGAGACAACCGGGGCCCCTGTCGATGCTCCGGGTAGAAATCCGGAATCCTGGAGGCAATCTGCTAGAAGGCTTCACACCTCCCATTCCCCGGAATGAACAACCTCTCACCCTTATGGCTCAAAGCGCCACCACGGGTAAAAGCGAAATCAACGTCGACGGTTACCGGGACTACCGGGGCGTCGAAGTCGTCGGAGCCTGGGCCTGGCTCGAAGACAAAGGGTTTGGCATCACCACCGAGGTGGATGCCGTGGAAGCGTTTGCTCCGCTCAAAATGCTGCAAATCGTTTTTTTCACGCTGTTCCTGCTGCTGCTTGTCTCAATAGTAGTCACGGTTTTGATCTACCTCAGCAAACTTCGCTCCAAAAAACGGCTGGAAAAACAAAAAGAGCTCACCCAGCAAAAGGAACGGATGCTGGGAACCCTGGCGAACACCATCATCGATGCCGTGATCACGATTGACCAGAAGGGAATCATACAAAGCTTCAACCCGGGAGCGGAAAAAATATTCGGCTATTCCCCTTCGGAGGTGATCAGCCGGAACGTTAAAGTCCTGATGGATGGCGAACACCAGGAAAAGCACGATGAATACCTCAAACGTTACCTTGAAACACAGGTTCCCCGAATCATAGGGATCGGGCGGGAAGTGATCGGTTTAAAAAAAGACGGCACCCATTTCGACCTGGAGCTTTCCATCAGCCAAAGCCTGGTGGGCGACGAAACCTGGTTCACCGGTATCTGCCGCGATATCAGCGAAAGAAAACAGCACGAAATGGAAATGAGGCGGGCGCGCCTGGAAGCGG
Organism: Nitrospina sp.; assembly: GCA_020430445.1. GTDB lineage: Bacteria > Nitrospinota > Nitrospinia > Nitrospinales > Nitrospinaceae > Nitronauta. The sequence continues at coordinate 31,058 of JAGQJZ010000003.1, read as the reverse complement.
AAGCCGCCAATAACGCCAAATCCCAGTTCCTGGCGCGGATGAGCCATGAACTCAGGACTCCCCTGAACGCCATCATCGGCTTTGGACAATTGCTGGAACTGGACGGCTCCGTCACGCAGAATCAAAAAAAATCCATTCAGCACATCGTCAATTCAGGCCACCATCTTCTGGACCTGATCAACGACATTCTCGACCTTTCAAGAATCGAAACGGATGCGATCCCCCTCTCTCTGGAACCGCTGGACATTCCCGTTTTGATCCGGGAAATGATCACCCTGACCCAGACCATGGCCTTGAACAGCAATATTAAAATCATCAACCAGATACCGGAGACATTGCCCTACCGGATTATGGGAGACCGTACCCGGGTCAAACAGGTTCTGCTCAACCTTGTCAGCAATGCCATCAAATACAACCGGAAAAAAGGCTCCGTCACTCTCTCCTGTCAAAATGGGAGTGACGAATTGATCGATATTTTCGTGGAAGATACCGGTTGCGGTATTTCCCCGGACGAGATGCACAAACTGTTTGTTCCGTTTGAAAGGCTTGGGGCCGAAAACTCCACCATAGAAGGAACCGGGATCGGGCTGGCTATCTGCCTGGATCTGGCAAAAAAAATGAACGGAGATATTCAGGTGGACAGCGCACTCGGACAAGGCTCGCGGTTCACCCTTCAACTGCCCAAAGCCGTCGACAAGCCCCCCACTCCGAAACCCGCTCTGGATGAGGAAGTCGAGCAGGCCCTGCCTTCGCTGACCCAGGGTTCATTCACCCTGCTGTATATAGAAGACAATCCGTCCAACCTGACACTGGTTTCGCAGATTTTAGAGCCTCTCAAAAACCTCACCCTGATCACAGCCGAAACCGGCCGCGAAGGAATCCAGGAAGCTTTGCAATCCAAACCCGACTTGATCCTTCTGGACATCGACCTGCCGGATATCAACGGGCTCGATCTGTTCAAACAACTGCAGGGCCTCCGGGAAACCTGTGAAATCCCCGTTCTCGGAGTGAGCGCCAACGCCTTGAAAGACGAAGTCAACAAAGCTCTGAAACTGGGCCTGAAAGACTACATCACCAAACCCATCAATATTTCGGAATTTTTGAGAAAAATCTCCCATTACCTGCCGGTGACACAATAACCGTCCGCATCCGCCAACCCCACCGCTCCCATTCCCCGGCAAAGCATTGAACCTGCCTGTACTAAGGGATTAAAATAAAAACAGAGGATCAAATTCAGCGTCAGTTTTCCTCAATTCGCGGGCTCTGAAAAAACCAGGCCTGCCCGCAGCCGATTGCAATTTTCAGAACTGTCCTGAACTTTGCTTTCAAATTATCTGGAGCGATCCGGGTGTTGTTTCACTCCTGTTTTCCAGCGGCTGTTTCAATGAGCAAATTCTTCTCCCTCTATTTATTCGCATCTGTTTTTCTATGGATCACAGGCTTGGCGCCGTCGCCTTTCCGGGGAACTCTCGCAGCGGCGGAACCTTCATTAAGTTCGGTCAAAGGCGACGAACTGCAAAAAGTCCGGCTCGAATTTTTCTGGTCCAAAACCTGCCCGCATTGCCGGAAAGCCAAACCCTTCCTCGAATCGCTGTCCCGCAGCCGCGACTGGCTGGAAATCCGTTCCTATGAATTGAGCGAACACCCGGAGAATGCCGGGCGATTTCTCGAGATGGCGAAGCGTATGGGGCGCGAAAGACTGGGGGTCCCGGCTTTCGTATTCTGCAATCAGATCGTCATCGGTTTCGATGAAACAGAAACCACCGGCGATCTTCTGCAACACCAGTTGGAAGAATGCCTGGAGAGAAAAACGCAGGAGCAACCGGAGCCCCGGGAAAAGGACACTCCCCTGAATCCCATCCCCCTTCCCTTTGCAGGCAAACTCGACCCGTCGCGGCATTCCCTGCCAGCCCTGACGCTGATTCTCGCCGGACTGGACTCGTTCAACCCCTGCGCCTTTTTCGTTCTCCTTTTTTTGTTGAGCCTGATGGTCAACGCAAAAAGCCGTTCCCGCATGCTGATCATCGGTGGAATTTTCGTTTTCTTTTCCGGTCTGATTTATTTTGCGTTCATGGCGGCGTGGTTGAATCTGTTCCGTTACCTTGGAGAAATCCGGATCGTCACCCTCATCACGGCTCTTGTAGCCATCGGTGTGGCCGTGATCAACATCAAGGATTATTTCTTTTTCCGGGAAGGTGTTTCCCTGTCCATACCCGACAAAGCCAAGGCCGGCATTTACGCACGCGTCCGCAATCTGGTGCAGGCCCCCGGCCTTTCCACCCTTGCATTCGGCACAATGGTACTCGCCGTTGTCGCCAACAGCTACGAACTGTTGTGCACCTCCGGCTTCCCCATGGTGTTCACCCGCATCCTCACCTTGAACGCGTTGTCCTCCGCAGAGTCCTACCTCTATCTGGCTCTGTACAACGTGATCTACGTGATTCCGCTGGCCATCATTGTGATCCTGTTTTCCATCACACTCGGGTCCCGCAAGCTGACGGAACGCGAAGGCCGGGTTCTGAAACTGGTTTCCGGAATGATGATGCTGGGACTGGGGGGCACGCTGCTTCTTGCGCCTGAAATGCTGAGCCGGCTGGAGACTTCCATCGGGCTGGTGGCGGGAGCCCTGATTCTCTCATGGGCGATTGCAAAAGGCACCCAAAAAGCTAGCACTCCCCGCGGCTAGGGGTTTTCATAGTCCGAACAACCTGAAATTCAAAGAATGTCCAGCACCTGTTCCGGCGGGCGGCCCAGGGCGGCTTTGCCGTTGGCCAGAACAACGGGACGTTCGATCAATATGGGATGCTGAATCATGAAATCGATCAATTGATCTTCCGTCAAATCCGGGTTGTCCAGGTCAAGGTCGGTGTATTCGGATTCCTTTTTCCGCATCAGGTCACGCGGAGACATCTCCAACTTTTCCAAAACCGCTTTCAACTCCACCGCCGCCGGAGGCGACTGGAGGTATTCAACGATTTCCGGCTCGATTCCGCGTTCCTCCAATAGCGCCAGAGTCTGCCGGGACTTGCTGCATTCAGGATTGTGATAAATCGTAACAGACATAACTTCTCCACAGAATAAAGTGATTCACCCAACGGTTTGAGAGCGGATTATACAACCGGATCGAGATGTTTCAAACCGAATTGGCTTTTTCCCCTGTATCAAGCGGTGAAGCCGAAACACCGGAGAGGGGGAGGTCAATATAAAAAAAGCTCCCCCGGTCGACAACGCTCCGGAATCCGATAGAACCTCCCATCAACTCGACCATTCTTTTCGCGATTGAAAGGCCGATTCCGGTTCCTTCAACATAGCTGGCCCCCAGTTCCAGGCGTTCGAAGGGCTGAAACACTTTCACTTTATTTTCATCGGCAATACCGCGGCCGGTATCCTCTACCCCCAAACGAACCTTATCCTTTTCCAGCCGCTCCATGGAAAGAGTCACGGTCCCGTTGGGTTTATTGTATTTGATCGCATTGGAAACCAGGTTCATGAACACCTGTTTGAATCGGAGCCGATCGGCTTCAACCAGAACACAACTCGCCGGGAAAATTCCATTTTTGAGAGCGATGCCGGACTCTTCCGCCATGGGTTTGAAAGTCGCGACCACTTCATCGACCACAGGAACAACGTCTACCGGCTCAATGGATAAGTCCATTTTCCCGGCTTCAATTTTGGAAAGGTCCAGGACCTCATTGATGAGTTCCAGTAAATGTTTTCCCGCGGAAACAATGCGCCCTGCATTTTCCAATTGTCCCGGGGTCAGGGGAGAGACAGAATCTTTTTGAAGGAGCTGGGCAAATCCCATAACCGCGTTGAGCGGAGTCCGCAATTCATGACTCATGCGGGAAAGAAATTCGCTTTTGGCGAGGTTCGCATTTTCAGCCGACTCTTTCGCCCGCACCAGTTGCAACTGCTGGTTCAGAATGGATTTGTTCCGCTCCAGCACGGTTTCCATCATGTTCGTCACGGATTTGGCGAGGTCTGCGATTTCATCTTTTGAATCAATGTTCATGTCCAGAGTCTCTTCCCGTTCGGCAAAAATCAGAGTCGCGAGGGAAATTTTCTTCAGCGGGTACGTCAGCTTCCTGGAAAAATAAAATCCGGCAATAATCGAAATAAAAATCAACCCCAGCACCAGAACCAGAATTTCAGCGAGGTTCGATTCAGCCTGGGACAGGATCTGTTCTTCCTCAAAAAAATTGACCAGCCCGATAAAGCTGTTTTTTTTACTTTCGTCGAATCTTATTTTATAAAAGTAGAGGATTCCCTTCCTCTCGCCATCATCCACCCACGTTGTGAACTCCTCATCTGAATTCGGCTTTTCAAACTGTCCTTCAAGAGACGGGAATTTATTCTGGATTTTATGCAAATGTCCCAGATCGAATCCAAACGTCAACCTCTTGTTTTTATTTCCCAGGTAATATCCATCTTCATTGACGATACTGAGACCCGGGGATTCGGCAATCAGTGAATCGATCACTTGGGAGAAAAACATGTTCGTCGCCAGAACACCGAAAACCTTGCCTTCCGGCGTGTAAATCGGGACCGCAGCCCTGAGCACCGGTTTATAGGGAATTTCAATGCTCCCCCTTTCCCGGTTCAGGCTTATTGTCGAGAGGTAGACCGATCCTTTCGGAAGCGCGGCCGCATTCCTGAAATATTCCCGGCGGCCCTTCGACTGAAGTTTTTCCGGAGGAACCCGCCAGGGTTTGCCGTCTTTCTGTTCCACGCGCACAATTTCCTTCCCGTTCCCGGAAAGGCCGATATAACGGACGTGGTCATACTTTCTTTTTTCCGCCAGCAATCCTTCAAAGATCACCATCAGCCTTTGCCGCCAGGCTTCCTCCGTCGAGCCGTCAAACACATCCAGGCCTCCCCCCTCTTTTGCCCGGATGATGCCCTGAATGGGAGGCGTTCGGGCTAGAAACTTTGTGTCGTTGACCAACTCAAACACTTCGTTCCGGATTTTTTCACCCTGGGCCCTGACCGAATTTTTTAATTTTCCAAGGGCAATATGACGCAAATCGGCCTTCTCTTTTTGAACATAGAAAAAACCGATCGTGCCTGATGAGAACAGGACCAGGAGGGCAATCAACAGGCTGATCTTAGTTCCAAGGGATAGCTTCATGGTAGAGCCGTTCTGGAAACAATGCCTGGCTGTCGCATTATGGAAACGGTATTGCTTATAATGCGGCTCGATATAATTTCAGAGGTGTCCTGAAAAGGACTCGCGCCGCACCTCAATCCGGACGGCTGCCTTCTCAGGACCCGGTTTTCACAACAGACTTATCCGAACACGTATAATTAGCGTAATCTCATATTTTTCACTAATCAATGTTTTTTAAGCTGGTTGAAGCCGCCGTTTTGAGTCCGCCCTTTCCCGGCCACGGGCCTATACAACGGCCTGCATGGATGAACCCGGTTGTTCACGACAGGGGATCAGCCGTCCAACCGATCTTCATTTTCCCCGGCGTCACTCACCACCGACTCCACAACCAACGCCGCGGTTGCGGGCGCAACCTTGGTGGTCAAGGGAACATAAGGAGTCTGATCTTCCACCGGAACCGGTTCGCGGCTCAACATCCTGTAAAAGGCAAACACGCCGATCAATGCGTGAATCAGGAAAAGATAAAGGAAAAACCCGTCCGGTCCCATCCAGTTCATCATGCCCGACACGGTAAAAGGACCGAGCAGGGCGCCGATTCCGGCGACAAAAGTCAGGCCGCTGCTTCCCATGACCATTTGTTCCGGTTTTAAATGATCATTCAGATGGGCCACGCACAGGGAATACAGCGAGAGTGAAAGCCCACCCAGCACGAAAGAAAAAATGAACAGGCTACGGGGAGAGCCCGCGCCCAACCCGTTACACAGCAACGCCGCGACGGCGGCCAGAAAGGTGACTCCCGTCAACACCGTCCGCCGATCCACATGATCGGACAGCCGCCCGATCGGCCACTGCAGGACCACGCCGCCCAATATCAGCGTGGCCATGAACTCCGCCACCTGATTGGGAGAAAACCCGGACATCTGGGCGTACACCGCTCCCATGCCGAGGAAGGCGCCATTGGCGATGCCCACTCCAAACGTTCCCACCACTCCCAGAGGTGAGATGTTGTATAACTTCCGGATCTGGATTTTGGAATACTCCGTCACCACCGGACCGGGATTGGAAGTCAGCAACAGAGGCACCACCGAGAAAGAGATCAAAACGGAAATCAAGATGAACAGGTCGTATCCCCCGGGGTCCGCCAGATTCAGAAGAAACTGACCACCGGCAAGCCCCGACAGTTGGACCACCATATAAATGGAAAACAGTCTGCCCCGGATGATATTGGTGCTCAAATGATTGAGCCAGCTCTCGGTGACCACCGTCAAACCCGCGAAGCAAAACCCCGACGCCACGCGGATCAACATCCAGACCGCAGGATTCGCAAACACCGCATGGATCAAAACCGTGGCCGAAGCGACGGAAGCCAGGGCTCCGAATGTGCGGATATGCCCCACCCTTTGAACGATGCGCGGGGCGAATTTTGAACCGAAAAGAAATCCCAGGTAATACGCCGACATGACCAGGCCGGTTTCGACAGTTAAAAACCCCTCCGTGGTCGCGCGGACCCCAATGAGGGTTCCCTGCAACCCGCTTCCCAGCATGATCAAGGCAATGCCGGCGAACAGAAACCAGATGGGGACTATCGTGGAATACATTTTAACGAACGGGACACTGGCGATTGGCCATGCAGGCGATGTAAACGGCCAGCCGGATCCGCTGGCACGGACCGCTTCCGGCACGGAACAACCGGCCCCGGGAGGGAGAGCGCGCCTTGCCGCTCATCATGCTGGCCACTACTCTGTCTGGGAAAGGGAATAAAACCGGAACAGGACAATATCCGGGAGCACAACCGGCACACGTCAAACGTTCTACGATGGCGTCCGGGCACCCCGGGCTCAAGGCACCCAAACGAGTGCAAGGCCATCGCCGGTTCAGGAATTCTCCATGAGGGCCGCCACGTTATCAAGGTAATTCACGTTGGCGTCCACAAACACGGCCGCGACTTTGTAAGGACGGGCGGAATCCCCCGAGGGCTGGCTGCGCCAGATGCGTGCTTCCAGTTCGGTTTCATCGATTCCCTTCGCGCCCGTAAACAAAATATAGACACAGTCATTGTCCTTGAACGGCGTGTCGGCCAGAAAACAAATCCCTTCACGACTCAGGTCCACCACATCGACCAGAACCAGAAAATTTTCGCCTCCGACGGAGACGGTCACATCATTGTTGATTCGGGGACACGCTCTTTTTTCTTCCATGAGGACCTTCTTTTCCCGGACCAGGGTTGTTAAAATTCTGCCTCAAAAAACCTCGCACCTTTTATTATTGGAACAGGCAAGCCCCGCTTTTGCAACCCCATTTCCTTTTCCCCCATGGGAAAGTTCCGGACGGCCGGGGTTGTCCAAACAGCACCACAGCCCGGCAGTCCCAGGCCCGGGGCCGGGGCCGCATCAGTCGGAAACCACCTTGTTCCGGCCCTGATCCTTCGCTTTGTACAACCTCAAATCCGCAAGCTTGATCATCTCTTCGATTTTTCCTCCCACCTCTGAAATTCCCGCCACGCCGAAACTCATCGTGAGTTTTACAATCGCCTCATCGAACCGGCTTTCCCTGAGCTCCACCGCGGCCCTTATTTTTTCAGCCACGCGGTACGCGCCGGGCAAATCCGTGTCGGGAAGCACAATGAGAAATTCTTCGCCGCCCCACCGGGCCACCTTGTCGATTTTCCGGACTTCATTTTGAAGCATTCCCGCCACTTCTTTCAAAACGTTGTCCCCCATGTCATGACCGTATTGATCATTTACTTTTTTGAAAAAATCGATATCTCCCATAATGATGGAAAACTCGTTTTCATACCGCTGGCATCTAGACAATTCGCGGCCCAGGACCTCCTGGATGTCCCGGCGGTTGGACAACCGGGTGAGAGGGTCGATCCTGGAAATCAGGTCGAGTTCCTGAATCAGTTTCTCTTTTTCTCCGATCAACTTTCTTATACGAATTTGCGCCGCCACCCGGGCCTGGATCTCTTCCTCCCGGAACGGCTTTGATATGTAATCGACCCCGCCAACGCGGAAAGCCTTCACAATATCCTCGGTCTCCGTCTTACCCGTAACAAAGATAATGGGCACATCCTGAATTTCCGGGAGTTCTTTGATTTTTTTACACGTTTCAAATCCATCCATTCCCGGCATCATGAGGTCCATCAAAATCAGGTCGGGTTTCAATTTCGGAGCGATTTTCAACGCGACTTCCCCGCTCGGCGCTATTGAAATACCGTAGCCTTTGGTTTCAAGAGACCGCTTTAAGACGTCCACATTGGAGTGGTTGTCATCCACGATCAGGATTTGGGAATTTTGTGGCATCAAACTTCCTCAGTTGAATGTCATGCAAAACCTTCCTTCATTTCCATATCCTGCAATGTCCCAAGATGCCCAGCCCATCCCCGATTTTCAGGGAACAGCCGTAATACAAAACAAACGCTCCATACAGTTTTACCACTTTGCCCTCCTCCGCGCCCCTTTTGAAACGACACCGGGGCCTGACTCCAGTGGAATCGCAGTGAGCAGCCAAGTCCACCTTTTTTCGCAGCCAGAAAGCAGCCAGGTAGATCATTATAAAACAACAGACTGAAAGAACCTCCCAGGATAAAACCGGGCACCGGAACAGATTGCAGGCAGCGGCGGGTTGAATTTAGGCGGTGGAGCCGGCAGAAAACGTTTTAAACAAAGGGATAGCGTCGCGGCGCGTTTGGAAACATCCGCGGCCGGGCTGCATGGCGGGCGTGCTTTTTTATTCCGGAAAGAACCTTTTCTTTACGCCCATGGCCCGGATGCGTGTGGTGAGAGTGGTCGGTTTGATCCCCAACAGTTTCGCCGCCCCACCCTCTCCATAAATTTTTCCGCCGCACTGGTTCAGGGCACGCAGCATATTCTCTTTTTCCCGGCGCTTCATTTCCTCTTCCGGAATCACCATGTCGCCGGGGATGCCGGCAGCGGGACCCTCCCCTGCGAACGCGTCCTCATCATGCGGTTTTGGAATTTCGATGTTCACCTTGCCGTCCTTGCAAAGGATCACCGCACGTTCAATTAAATTTTGCAACTCCCGGATGTTCCCCGGCCAATCGTATTTTTGCAGCGCCGACATCCTGGCCGCCGACAGCGGCCTGACCGGTTTGTTGAATTTTCGCGATGTCAGGTTCAGGAAATGATTGACCAGGAGGGGGATATCCTCTTTACGTTCCTTTAACGGAGGAAGTTCGACCGGGAAAACATTCAACCGGTAAAACAGGTCCTCGCGGAAAATTCCGTTTTTGATTTCCCGTTTGAGATCGCGATTGGTGGCGGCAAGAATGCGAACATCGGTGGCGCGGGTGCGTTCATCGCCAATGCGCTCGTACTCGCCCTCCTGCACGACGCGCAACAGCTTGCTCTGCACATCCAGCGGAATCTCACCCACCTCGTCGAGAAACAGCGTCCCTCCATCCGCCAGTTCAAAACGTCCTTTCCTGTCCTGAACCGCTCCCGTGAAAGACCCCTTGATGTGCCCGAAAAATTCACTTTCATACAGGTCTCTCGGAATCGCGGCGCAATTGACTTTGATGAACGGCCTGTTCGACCGCGCACTCCGGTTGTGGATTTCACGGGCGACCAGTTCCTTGCCCGTTCCAGATTCTCCGGTGATCAGAACGCTGGCATCCGTTCCCGCCACCATCTCAATCTGCCGGGCCACCGTCTTCAAAGGCGGGCTTTTCCCCAGGAGTTCGCCGTAGGCGGTGGCCTCCTCCAGTTCATGGTTCAGGATTTCATTGTCTTCCGCCAGTTGCCGGTTCAGTTCTTCAATTTTTTCGAACGCCTCGGCATTGGCGATGGAGACGGCAAGGTGATCCGCCACCAGCCGGCCCCAGAAAAGCCCCTCGCCTTCCATGTCCACTTCTTTCCAGGGGACAAAACTGTTCACCCCCAGTACCCTGCCCTGAAACACGATGGGCACCACCGCCAGGCCCAGCGCCTTGATCCGGAGCGCCCAGGTTGGGGAGACAGAAAACTCGAGGTCTTGCGCGGAGGACAAATCCGCCGTCTCTCCCGTGACCGCACAGCGGCCAATCTTGCCGGTCCCCAGTGGAACCCGGGCGAAATCGTCCGCGCCCTCGCCTTGCTCCGGCTCGGCTCCCTCGCTGTAAGCCTCGGCCACCCGGTGCAGACAACGGGTCCGGTCCAGGCACTCGTCCCTCAATTTGCAGGTCTGGCACTGGTCTCCCGGGCGGATGAGCCAGATTCGGCTGAGCGCCAGGGACGTGTCCTCGGCATACTGACGCACCACCATATCGAGCAGGGAGGTCACGCTCCTCTCCTGGGGCATGGCCAAAAGGAGGTTCCTCATTTTAGCGATGACCTGGGCCGGATGACTGGAATCGTTCATGTCTCATTATAACGGAATTCCGTTCCATAACAACGGAATTAAAATTTAAAACTGAAAACAAATATTACACAAAACCACTCCATCTAAATAAGTATCAATAAAAACAATAGTTTATTTGAAAATCGCGCTTTTGGCACGCGCCTTGCTCAATAGCACATGAGCTTAATATTCATCACTCTTGAACGGAGGTCTGGACATGGACTGGATTCATAAAATATTCCGAACCGGAAACGGCTATTCACCTCTGGCCCTGCGCGTCATGCTGGGGCTGGTGATTTTTCCCCACGGCGCGCAAAAAGTCCTCGGCTGGTTTGGCGGACACGGGCTCGAAGGCACGCTGGGATTTCTGACCCAAAAGATGGGACTGCCGATGGTGGTCGCCCTGCTGGTGATCGCCGGAGAATTTCTCGGAAGCCTGGGGCTGATCGCCGGTTTGTTCACCCGCCTGAGCGCCTTCGGCATCGGCGCCATCATGGCCGGTGCGGCGATCACGGCGCACTCGAGCAACGGGTTTTTCATGAACTGGTCGGGACAACAGGCGGGAGAAGGGTTTGAATTCCACCTGCTCGCCATCGGCATGGCCGTGGCCCTGGCCATTTCCGGCGGCGGACGCTTCTCCCTCGACCGCTGGGTCGCGGAGCGGCTTCCCGGAAAACGCGACACCAGCCTCTCCGCAACGAAACCGGCGCTGTTCGCTCATTGATGCATTCAACCCAAACTCTCAACTCCAGCCAGAGGAAACTTGTTATGGAAGCGACGGATTCGAACCATCGGTACGGCAGCATTGCCCGGGGATTTCACTGGACCATTTTCACCCTCTTCCTGTTCCAGTTCGTGATCGCAATTGTCATGAACGGCGTGGCGAGCAAGGACTATTATCCCGCCGCCTTGTTTGTGACGCACAAGTCGATGGGCGTCACGCTGTTTTTTCTCGCCCTCGCCCGGCTGGCGTGGCGCAAGCGGAATCCGCTGCCGCCCTGGCCCGACTCCATGTCCGCTTTTGAAAAGAAGGCGTTCAAGTTCCTGGAAACCGGCCTGTACGCGGTGATGCTCCTGATGCCCCTGTTCGGCTATGTGTACTCCATGGCCGGTGGACACGGTTTCAAATTCTTCGGATTGTTCGAAGTGCCGGACCTGATCGGCAAGAGCGCAGTCCTGCATGAGATCGGGAAATACGCGCACCGCATCACGGCGTTCATCATCGTGGCTTTCGTGACGGCCCATGTTTCCCTGATCCTGAGACGGCATTTTGATTCGCGGGAAAACTTCCTCGGCAGGATGTGCTCCGTCACCAAAAACGAGCCGCCGGCAGCTTCAAAATAAATCCCCAGGCCGGACAACACGGTTCCGGCCTTTAATGAAATGAAAGGATTCGTCATGAACGAGACAAAAGAAACGGTATCGCGGCGTCACTTCATCCTGACCGGAGCGGGAGCCCTGGGAACGATTGCAAGCACCTGGTTCACCGGTTCCGCTTTCGGACGCACGCTGAAATCTCCCACCCCCCGGCAAACCCTCGGCCCGTTTTTCCCGGACGATGGAGACCCGGTGCATGAGGTGCGCGAGAACCTGGACTTCCGGCTGCCCATCAGCGAAGCCAACGACAGCGACCTCACCCGGATCCAGGGCCACGCCGAGTCGGCCAGGGGACAGACCGTCTATATCCAGGGCCAGGTGCTCAACCGCAGGGGAGACCAACTGGTGCCGCTGCCCGGGGCGGTGCTCATCATGTGGAACGCCTCGGCCAGCGGGCGCTACAACCACCGCGGCGACACGGAAACGCCCCGTTTCCAGCACCCCGTCACCGGAGAATGGATCGACCGCGAACACGACCCGCATTTCCAGTACTGGGGCCGGAGCATCACCGACGCCCAGGGGAATTACAGGTTCAAAACCATCGTCCCCGGGTTCTACCCCGTGCGTATCGGCAACGAAGGAGGGGAAGACCGGCCCAGCCTGGGCAACGGCTGGTACCGCCCGCCACACCTGCATTTCATGATCAGCGCGCCGGGGCTTCCCCAACTGGTGACCCAGCTTTATTTCAAAGGCGAGCACATCGCGCACAACGAGTTCATTCAACAGTTGAATGCCCGCGACGGCATTTTAAGGAGCGAACGGATTCCGGAAAAAGAACAGGAAGGCCTCATCGTGGAATACCGGCCCGATCCTTCCGGAACAATAACCGACGGTCTGGTCGGGCATTACGATTTCGTTCTCACCCTGTAACGGGGTGCAGGACGAAAGCATTCATCGAAACCGCTTGAATCGAGAGTCACATGAACACCGCAGACAATAAACCCATGCCCGCCCTGTTTCTCGGACACGGCAGCCCCATGAACGTCATCGAGCACAACCGGTTTTCCAGCAGTTGGAAAATTCTGGGCCGGTGCCTCCCCAGGCCCAGGGCCATCCTGTGCGTGTCCGCGCACTGGGTGACCGCCGGCACCCGCGTCACGGCGATGGAGATGCCTCGCACCGTGCACGATTTCGCGAATTTCCCGCAGGCCCTGTACGACATTCAATACCCGGCTCCGGGGTCTCCCGCGCTCGCCAAGCGGATCCAGTCCCAAACCCGGCTCACCCGGATTGACCTTGAGTTCGACCGGGGGCTGGACCACGGCACCTGGGGCGTCCTGGCCCCCATGTACCCTGCGGCCGACATCCCCGTGCTGCAGTTCAGCCTGGACGGCGGCCTGCCCCCCAAAACGCATTTCGCCATCGGACAGGAACTCCGCTGGTTGAGGGACGAAGGCGTTCTCATACTGGGCAGCGGCAACATCGTGCACAATCTCGGACGCCTCGACCCGGCCGCCGAAGCGGAACCGGCCGATTGGGCGGTGGAATTCGACGAAGCAGTGAAGCAGTGTTTACTGGAGGGAGATCATCAGAAGATTCTGGACTATGAATCGCTGGGAGAAATCGCGCGCCTCTCCGTCCCCACGCCGGAGCATTTCCTGCCCCTGCTCTACATCATGGCGTTGCAGAGAGAAGAGGAGCGCGTCACCTTTCCCGTTGAAGGCATCGCGCACCAGGGAATCTCCATGCGCAGCGTGATGATTTCATGAAAACGCGACGCCCACCTGCCCGTCAAACAAAACCTAGGATTCACACAGGGGGATGCTTTGGGAAGGCTCTTCCAGAATCATCTGGATCGTGGCTCCGCGGAAAACCTCTTCCATCAATAGAATGGATTGATTGATTCTTTTGTGCAGGGCGCAGAGATTTTTGGAGTGGGTTTTCAACTTCAAAGGACAGCTTTTTATCAGCTTTATCGGGTCCACGGCATTGATGATGTCGAGCAATTTGATCTGGTCGCCCGGGCGGCTCAAACTGTAGCCCCCGTTGACCCCCCTTTTGGAAACGACAATCTCCCCTTTGGCCAGGCCGTGCAATACCTTTGAAAGATAGAATTCCGGCACCTTGGTCGCCTGCGCAATTTCAGCGGTGGTCAGGGGGTTGTCCGGATGCTGGGCCAGGGCAACCACGGCCCTTAAAGCGTATTCAGCGGTTTGAGATATCATGGGCTTAAACTCCGGATAAAAAGGTCTCTATATCCAGATTAACAAACCCGGGCCAAAAGTCAATTAAAGATAAAAAGACCTTGACATCTTTAATTGAGGGTCGTATAGTTTAATTAAAGATATATTTATCCTTTTATCTTAATTAAAGGTCAGGTGCTCATGAAACCCGCAAACGCAAACACTCCCCACGAGGGAAACGACATCAGCTCACAAGGGCATATCCGGATTCTGGTGGATTCCTTTTATGAAAAGGTCCGGCAGGACTCCGATCTCGCTCCCATTTTCGAGGAGCATATACGGGACTGGCAAACACACCTTCCCATTATGTATCGCTTCTGGGAACGGCTTCTTTTTGGAACGGGGACCTATGACGGCAATCCGTTTGCAAAGCACCTGCCACTGCCTTTGGAGAAAAGGCATTTTGAAAGCTGGGTGCGATTGTTCACCCATACGGTCAACGAACATTTCGAAGGGCCCATTGCGGAAAAGTCCAAGCAACTGGCCCGAAACATTGCGGGCACATTTCAATTGCGGATGGGGATCGAGCCTGAAAATGCCAGGCACGCCATCCCCCATTATTCGCGTCATCATATCTAACGCATCGTTGAGGAGGTTACCATGAACTTTCCAGACCTGAACACCCAAAGCCCGGTGCGGGATTTCGTAAACCACAATCCCGTCATCGCCATTGAAGTATTCGCCCACCACAAAATTGACTTTTGCTGCGGTGGAGAAAAAACGCTCGGCGCGGCATGCGAAGAACTCGGGTTGACCCCCGGCGCGATCCTGGAACAGCTCAACCAGGCGCCCTCCCCTGCCGCTGCGGAACCTGAAGAAAACTGGACCGATCTCGAACCCTCGGGGCTGATCGACCACATCGTCACCACGCACCACCAGTACCTGGAATCGGTGTTCCCGGAACTCACTGAAATCACCGAAAAAGTGGTCAAGGCGCATGCGGCCAATCACCCGTGGCTCGCAGAGTTGCAGGAAGCGGTTTATTACCTGATCCAGGACCTGAAACCTCACATGATGAAAGAAGAGCAAATCCTCTTTCCCATGATCAAGAATATGGAGAAATCCATGTCCGGCGGAATGGCTCACTGCGGTTCGGTGGCAAACCCGATTCGCGTGATGCTCATGGAACACGAGCGGGCGGGCAACCTGTTGCACAAAATCAACGAACTCACAAATGGATACCAACCTCCGGAGGATGCATGCGAAACCTTCAAACACCTGTATCGCCTGTTGAAGCAAGTCGAAGTCGACACGCACCTGCACGTTCACAAGGAAAACAATCTGCTGTTTCCACAAGTCCTTGAACGCGCGGAAGCGCTTTGATCTGGCTCTTAAGCCGGCGTGCGGCAGATTGATCCGTGATTGTTTTTCCGAGCGGCAAATAAAATCAGCCACTGGAGGATTCATAATTTTTATTATAAATTTATTCAATTGGGGAAAGCTTAAAATGAAAACACATCCTATTTTTAAATTTAATCTCTTTATTCTCTCTGCGTTCTTGATCTTCAGCGCCGCCACTCCCTCGCTTGCAGCCAGCCGGGCAGAGTTGACCCACGCGCCTGCGGTTCCCCCGGCCGTTGGCAAGCGTAAAGCCCAGACCATTGACGTTCGTTTTGAAGCAAAGGAATACAAAGGCCCCCTTGCAGAAGGCGTGCAGTATGAATTCTGGAGCTTCAACGGCACAGTGCCCGGCCCCATGGCCCGCGTCCGCGCAGGCGACGAAGTCCGCTTCCACCTGTCGAACGCCAAGGAGAACGTCCAGCAACACAATATTGATATCCACGCCGTCAACGGACCCGGCGGCGGGGCCGCGGTCAACACGGTGAGCCCCGGAGAATCCAAGGTGTTCATCTGGAAAGCCCTGAACCCCGGCCTGTACATTTACCATTGCGCCGCCGGCTCCATCGTCGATCACATTGCCAATGGAATGTACGGCCTGATTCTGGTCGAGCCCGAAGGCGGGTTGCCCAAAGTGGACCGGGAGTTTTATGTTTTCGAAAGTGAATTTTTCACATCGGACCCCGAGGATGGAATCGCCACGTTCGATATTTCCAAAGGTCTGGACGAACACCCCACCCACGTCGTTTTCAACGGCCGCGAAGGCGGCCTGCTTGGGAAAAACGCCCTGAAAGCCAACGCGGGTGAGACCATCCGGATTTATTTCGGCAACATCGGCCCCAACGGCATTTCGTCCTTCCACATCATTGGAGAAATCTTCGACAACGTCTATCATGAAGGTGGGATCAACGGTCTGGTCAACCACAACATCCAGACCACCCTGGTCCCCTCCGCCGGAGCGACCATCGTCGAGTTCAAGGTCGAAAACCCGGGGACCTACGTTCTGGTCGACCACAGTATTTTCCGGGTGGCAAAAGGCGCGATCGGCCATCTGGTTGTGGAAGGCAAGGAAAACACCGCGGTCTTCAGGAAAGAACAATAGAGGACTGCGCGCTCAAATCAAAGGTTCAGGCGGGAATCATCGATTCCCGCCTGACGGAGGGCCCTAAAAGTGTTTAATGAATTCACTCAATCTTCTGAAAGCAATCATTCGATCCTGAAAAAGCATTATCGTTTTACCGGGGAAGATGAAGCGCTTCTCCTGGACATGAAGCCCAGGATGGACGACTTTGTGGAAGAATTCATCGAAGGGTTTTACGAATTTATCTGGATGTTTGGCAACACCGCGGAGTTTTTAAAAGACAAGGATGTGATCGAGCGTCACCAAAATAAAATTTCACTCTGGTACAAAAGTCTGTTTTCCGGAAAATACGACATTTCCTATTTCACAAAGCTTTACCGCATCGGCGAAATCCACGTCAGGCTGGGATTGCCGACCCATTACGTCAACGCGGCTTTCAATTACGTCAGGGTGTTCACCCTGGGGCGGGTCTATAAACTGTACACCGGCCAACCCGACTTGACGGAGAGACTCGAAGCGGTTGAAAAGGTGCTGGACATCAACCTGGACGTTCTGACCAGCTCCTACAGGGAAGAGGAAATGAGCCGGTTTTTATCCCTCTCCAAAGTTGAAAAGCTCCTGCTCAGGCTTTTGAAAAAAATCAGCGGGTATTTCAACTACCTCCTGTCGGGGGCGCTGGTACTGGTCGCCTTTTTTTCGATCGGCCTGTTCAGTTACGATGTTTACCTGCTGTTTTCCCGGCAGGCTCCGATCGAACAGGGAATCTTGACTATTCTGGGCAGCCTGCTCATCCTCTGGGCCGCCATTGAACTGATTCAGGAAGAAATGAACCATCTGCGGGGAGGGAAATTCGCCCTGGAGGCTTTCATTGCATTGGCCATCGCGGCGTTGATTCGAAAAATTTTGATCTTCTCTCTTTCTCCGGCGAAAACCATGGACGTCCTCCTTTATGGCGTTCTGGTTCTTTGCCTGGGAATGTCTTACAGACTGATTGTCAACAAGGCGGAGTCCGACAAAAAAACAGGGAGCGCGAACCGTGGTCTTCTTGAACTCTAATCCAATACTGAACCATTTCAAACGGGGCAACGCGATTTTATGCCTCGGTTTTCTCTCGGCCTTATTTGTTTTACCGGCCGGAACCCCCAGCCCGGTCCGGGCGGGCGAACCGGCCGAGCCCTGGGGTTACGAAGGCGGTACCGGTCCCCGGCATTGGGGAGAAATGGAGCAGGATCACGACAAACACATCATGTGCCGCGAGGGAGTCCACCAGTCTCCGGTGGATATCCGGGAAGTCCTGGGTGTGGAAAAACTGGACCTTAAAAGCCGCTACCGGGAAACACCCGTGCAGATCATCAACAACCGGCACACCATTTTGCTGCGGGTTGAACCGGGGAGTTATATCCAGTGGGACGATGAAAGGTTTGAATTGATCCAATTCCACTTCCACCACCCCAGCGAACACCTTTTGAAGGGCAACGCCTATCCCATGGAGATCCATTTCGTGCACCGGGCGGCGGACCATGAATACGTCGTCCTCGCCGTGTTTGCCCGGGTCGGCAGGGAGCACCCCAGGATTGAAAAGCTATGGGACAAAATCCCACAGGAAATCGACCGGGAAAAAACTTATAGTGACGAGAGGTTGTCCGCCGGGGACCTCATCCCGGACTCCAGGGTTTATTACCATTACACAGGCTCCCTCACCACGCCTCCCTGCACTGAAAACGTGACCTGGCTGGTGCTGGAGGAACCCATCGAAATTTCGCAGGAACAACTGGAACATTTTCAGAAGCACATCCGGCAGAATGCGCGGCCCGTGCAGAAGCTGCATCACCGGATCATTATCGAGTTGAAGTGACCACTGTTTTTTTAAGGAATCACACATGATTAGAATGGACCGGGTCAGAAAAGTTCAGGAAAGGATGAAGGCTCAAAATATCGACGCCTATATGATCCTGACTCACGACGATTACACCTACCTTTTTGGCGAAGACCGATCTCAGCCAAGAGCCATCATTCCGGCGGAGGGGCAACCCCTGATTGTGACGTTCAAGGCTGAAGAGAAAGAGATCAAGGAAATGATGCAGGCGCATGATGTCCGCATCATGTCCAGCGTCGGAGAGCAGATCAAAGACGTGGTCGGAGTGATGAAGACACTGAAAGGCGACCGCGAGCACATCACCGTCGGCGTGCAAATGTGGTTTTCAACTCCCGCCTTCCTCCTGAACATGTTCCAGAAAGCCAATCCATTTATCAAAATTGCCAATATCGCATCCGTCATGGATGAACTGAGGATGGTCAAAGACAACGAGGAACTGGAAATCATGAAGCGGGCCGGGGAGATCGCCGATATCGGGATGGAAGCCGCGGCCAAAGCCCTGCGCCCCGGAGTCACCGAGAACGAAGTCGCGGCGGAAGCGGAATACGCCATGCGAAAAGCGGGGGGAGGACGCACACAGACACCCGTGTTCGTCAATTCAGGCTATCGCTCCTGCTGGCTGCATGGAGGCGCGACCGATAAGGTCATTGCGGAAGGAGAAATCGTCCTGATCGACCTGGTCCCGACTTATAAGGGATACTGCTCCAACCTGTGCCGGACATTCGTCGTCGGAACTCCCACGGCAAAACAACAGGAGCTTTTTGACTTATACCTCAAGGTGCAAGGAACCGGCATCCACTCCCTGAAACCGGGAAACAAGATGCGTGATATCGATGCGCAAACCAGAAAAGTGATCGAGGATGCAGGGTTTGGGGAGTATTACGTCGCCGGCATCAGCCACAGTATCGGCCTCGGCTTTGAAGAAACACCCGCCCCGACCATCCACCCCGCCGATTCCGCCATTGAAATCCGGGAAGGGATGACCATGACGGTGGGGCACACGGTTCTGGCCGTTCCCGAGGTCGGCGGAGTGCGGATTGAAGACACCTTTGCCATCGGGAAAGACAACGCAGTCCCCCTGACCCGGTTCCCCAAAACGTTCCGCCTGCCCGCTTCCTAAAAAAACCTGATGCGCCGCGCTGCTCACCGTGAAAGATATCGCTTTCACGGTGAGCGGGCATTGCGGCCAGCCGCTTCTTGATACTGCAAACGCAATCGAGGTTTCGTTCAGTCAGTCTGGGGGCAGTGTCAGCCACCGGGAAGTGGGGTGACGCTGGCGTTGGGGCGGCGTTCGGTGACGCGGATGTAGGAGTGCATGCTGTCGCCCAAAAAAGACTGCCCGCCGAGGGTATTCATATACAGCAGGGACGGGCTGGTCAGCCCGGCGCGCAGGCGGAAGGTGATGGGCGCGGTGGTGCCGGCCACGGTCTCGTACGTCCCGTACACGGTGTTCATGGTGTTGGCCAGAACGAAATTCGCCTTGGCGTCCAGTGTGTCGGGCGCGCCATCCCGGAACAACGCGGTGACGAGCTGTCCGCCCTGCGGGGTGCTGAAACCGGCCTCGTATTCGATCCGCAGGATGTTCTCCGGATCCTTCGGCATGATGACCACGGTCATGAACTCCGTTCCCTCGTGGTTCTGCGGCCGCGTGCCGTCGGCGGGAACCCTGCCCGTGCCGGTCCGGCCGGCGCTCACCGGCGCGTTCACCGTCTGCACGGTGATGCCGGGGGCCTTGATCCTGCCCACGGTTTCGATCACGGCTTCGGGATCTTCAACCCAGATCGCACGCTTGACCAAAGCATTGTTTCTGGTCTGGTTCTCGAAATGCAGTCCGTTGATCTCCAGCACTTCCCCTTCTCCGCTGTCCATATCCTCAACGCGCACGCCTTCAATGATCGGAACGATCTGCGTGTTTCCACCGATGCCCACTTTCATCCCGAAAAAACTGCTCAGGTTGCCGTTGTTACTGGTGACCTGAGCATCCAATCCGATGAAGTTGACGTTACCGTTGTTGGCGGAAAGTTGCGACTCCACCCCGACACAATAGAGCATGGTCCCACCGCCGACGTTTTCGCATTTCCCTTCGAGCGCGATACCCAGCGGATATTCAGAGTACTGTGTGTGCTGAAAATACCCTAAAACCGATACCGCGTGTCCTTCATTGATGGACGTGATCGTGTTTCCCGTCTTCAAAAGCGCCTGCACTGCGATGGATATGGCCGAGCTGATGGTTTGCGGATAGATGATATATTCGAAGTCCGTTCCGACCTGAAAACCGAACGTCTGCGTCAGGTAATGCGGATCTCCCGCCGATACGGCGTGGCGGTGCCCCGCAAGCAACCGGGGAATGTTGAGTGTCGGCAGGGAATCGGCGGAAAGACGGGACGAGTCGCGAGGAATTGATGGATGATCCAATTGCAGCGCGCCGGTCGGCACATCATCTTTTACCGAAACCGCCCCCGCTACTTTTATCAACCGGTCTTTGTTCTCCGTTAACTCAGAAACCACTGCACTACCCGATTGCGCCACCGTCCATCCCAGCAAATACACCAGAGCAAATACCGGAATGAAACTTTTCAAAATCCACTTCATGCGTATCTCCTTTGCGTTTCCCGACCGTTGTCTGCAATTAAAAAATAAATTCAATTCTATCATCATTGCATTAGGAGAAAAGTAGAGAAGTGCCTTCTCACCCTTGCCCAGAGCGGGTTTACGGAAGGCCGGAGCGGCGTAGCGAAAAACACGACAGAAGATGTCGAGATCCGGAGGAGTGCAAACAGGGTCGGATTGTTACTCGTGAAGGGAGGATTTTTGTGACGTGGCTGACAAATCGCCAGAGAACTTTTCAATTATCCGACGACAATATTTTTTCCTGATCTTTTTGCCTGGTACAAATTCCGGTCTGCGACCTCAATCAACTCTGAAAATTGCATGTCCGGCTTCAAGGATGAAAGCCCGAAGCTCATGGTGACCTGGATTTTCTTATCGTTTCGGGAGATAGCATGTCGTTCCACTTTTGACCGAATAGACTCCGCCACTTTCCTCGCCCCGTCACAATCCGCTCCGGGCAACAGGCCAATGAACTCTTCCCCGCCCCAGCGTCCAATACAATCATACCCCCTGGAATTCTCTTTCAATAAAAGTGCGATCTCCTGCAAAACATTGTCTCCCAGGTTGTGACCGAAAGAATCATTGATATTCTTGAATCCGTCAAGATCTCCCAGAAATATGGAGAATGGACTCTCGAACCTTTTGGTACGACTCAATTCCATCTTGAACTTTTCCTCGATTCCGCGCCGGTTGTACAATCCCGTCAACATATCCATCTTGCTCAAGGAATCAATTCGCTCGTTTGCCTCCTTAAGATCGGAGATCAGTTTCTTGTGCCTCTGGATCAAATCCATCAACTGAAGATGTGTTTTGACACGGGCACCGATCTCCATCAGGTCAAAAGGCTTGATGATGTAATCCAGAGCTCCCGCGTTGAAGGCCTCGCACAATTTTTTTGTGTTTCTTTCTCCGGTAATAAAAAGAATCGGGATGTCCCGCGTCAGCGCGTTGTCCTTTAAAATTTTGCATATCTCAATACCGTCGATGTCCGGCAGGTTCAGATCCAGCAGAATCAAATCCGGGAAGGTGCGAAGGGCCTTGGAAATGGCTTCCTCCCCCGTGCCGGCCTCGGATATTCTGTAAGGTTCCTTTGAAAACATCTGTTTTAGAATCGACAATGTTGTCGGGCTGTCATCAACAATCAATATTTCATGCGCCTTGATGAGTTCCATTTTTCCCCAATCGGTTTGAATCAGAAAGCAGGTCGAGTTTATTGAACCAGATTATCAGGTGAAGCATTAATCACTTTCATTGCAAGTTTTTTCTTCGCCCGTATGTTCTCAACCGAAGATCAGCGCCTGCTTTAACTTTAACATTCGTATTCCATATAATTCTGCATCACTCCTCGAGGCCCCTTGCAATATGGTATCTTAAATTCATGGGGACTTTATCAGCCATTACGTTCCAGAAGATGTGGCCCAACACCATTCCTTTTAAGTGGAAGCTGGTTGCGGGCGTTCTATTGGCAGCCACAGGGCTGTGGGTTTCCACCGCGCAGGCCATCGGACCGGAAGAATTGGGGAGCCTGCTCGACCAGCATCCGGCACAGGAAATCGCGGAGGATAAAATCGCCTCCCTCCCCGCTTACGAAGAAAAAATCGAACTCGCTCCCGGTCGCGGCGCGGTGCTGTTCCGTATCCCCGGTTTCGAACAGTTCGGCTGCAGCCAATGCCATCAACCGCAGGACCTGACACAAAGCGCGGCCGAACACCTGCGCAGTGTCATCGGCAAACTCGAAACCGCCTGGCCGGAAGCGAAGCCGCTGCCATTGAAGCAATACATCATCCAGCCTTATACGGACAAACTTCTGCAGGCAGGCCAACTGGCGCACGCCACGTTTGACACGATCCGCGTCTTTCCCGGCACGCTCATCATCGATTCCAAAGCCTACAGCGGCAACACACACCTGCACGAGGCACTGCACCTGAACCAGCCCTTCCTCGGCCACGTCAACGAACTGGAAGCCTACAGCGTCAACGCACTGGAGGACCCGCGCTTCCTGTTACTCAACTATCCCTACTTCGCCGATTCCGTGGCGCAGTTTTTCGAGCCGGAAATGGACACGCTACTCGCCGACTGGTACGCGCGCGACACCAGCGACGACGCCCACGCTCCGCGCGAGGCGCAGTGGTTCCTCATGCCCTTCGACGAGACGCGTCTTGAAAAACTGAAAACCGCCGCGCCGCAACTGAAATCCCTTTTAAAGGAAGCCAGCCGAATTTACCGGGCGCATCCGCTTGAGACCTCATACCTGACCGAACAGACCGGCGTGCATTCACTGGTCCTCGATCTCGCCGCGGTGAAAACACTCAACCTGCCCGCGCCGGAGCTGGCCGAAGATGTGATTGCGAAAGCCATGGAAGTGTTCGACCAGCAAATGCGCAAAACCGACAATACCCGTCTCGGTTACGTCATCGACCGCAAGACCGAAAGCATGATGACGCTCCAGTACGCCAGCCCGGTGAAGGACAAGCGCGACCGCCGCCTGCTGTACTTCCATTATCTGAAAAAGCGATTTTTAAACGACGCCGCGGAATTAAAGCTGGTTATTGAAGACGAAGGGGATTTTAAAAACTTCATCCGGCGAAAACGCGAAGGGGTGGAAAAGATGATCGACTACCCCGGCCTGACGGAGATCGAGCGTGAAGGCGCGCGGCGGCTATTAAAAACCTTGCCGGCTCCTTGATTCTTTCAAATGATTTGAATCGGGAGAGAAAAAAGCGAAAACCAAATTGAAAAGCAAAGGGGCGATTCTTCGGGCCGCTGCCCTCAGAACGACAGTGCGGAGGTTTTTGGTTTTTTAATGCTTTCGCGTCAACCGCCCGCAAGCACCCCCTTCGCAAACCGCGAAGACGTACGGCGGTTGTTGTCCACCTTACCCCAATAAAAAAACCTCCATCCCCTGACGGGAACGGAGGTTTTATTTTTCTGTCCGGGCTGGAAACTAAATCCGGTGCGCCGGGGTGACCGGTGCCGGACCCTTGATGTGATCCGCCAGAGTTTCCTGCTGTACCTTGTCCTGCAGTTTGATCAGCGCGTCGATCACCATTTCCGGCCGCGGCGGGCAACCGGGGATGTACACGTCCACCGGGATCAGCGTGTCGATGCCCATCACCGTGGCGTAATTGTCGTAGAACCCACCGGACACCGTGCACACACCGTAGGCCACCACCCATTTCGGCTCGGTCATCTGATTGTACACCTTGGTGAGAATGGGCGCCTGTTTGTGACTGATCGTTCCGACCACCATCAGCAGGTCGGCCTGCCGGGGCGAAAACCGGGGAAACGCCGCGCCAAACCGGTCGAGGTCGTAACGCGGACCGGCAACAGACATAAACTCCATCCCGCAACAGGCGGTGATGAAGGGATATATAAAAAATGAATATTTTCTTGCCCAGTTGACCGCCTGGGTCATCTGGGTCACAATCACGTTATTGCCGAGGCTCATTTCCAGCTCGGACTGGACCAGATTTGACATTACAAAATCTCTCCTAAAAGTCGGAACTTCGGGTTACAATGAAGTGCCCCATCATAGCAGAGTTAGGGCAGGAACACCAAAATTTCGGGCTCCAGCCCGCAATTTTTGGCAACTTCCCCACTCAGGCGATGTCATAATAAGGAAAAAGCGCGCTCCCGGAGGAAATGCGGAATGGATACTTCACTAAATAAGGAATCAAAGGGTCAAAACAGGGCGTTTGAGGAAACCCAGGAAATGGTCCGGTCCGAGATCAGTAAGGACGGGAAAACCCTTGATTTAACAGCATATTACCTCAAGGAACTGGGCGCGAAGGACCTCGCCAACATGGAAATCCTGAAGGATCTGTCCACCCTGGAACTGGGCACGAACCTCATCGGCTCCAAGGGGGCCAAATACCTGGCGCAGTCGAAATGCCTGGTCAACCTGACTTCGCTGAACCTGTTTTACAACGCCATCGGCAATGAAGGCGTGAAATATATCGCCATCTCCGACAACCTGCTCAGCCTGACCAATCTCACCCTGTCGGACAACAACATCACCGACGAAGGCGCGAAATACCTGGCGAAGTTCCTGCCGCTGTGGACCAACCTCCGGCGGCTGGACCTGCGGCTCAACAAGATCCGGGAAGAAGGCCAGACCGCCCTCATGGAAGCGAAGGAAAAAACGGAGATCAAGCAGCTCCTGCTCGACAAGTTCGAAGGGTTTAACGTGAAAACCGGCGGCCACCTGTAACCACCTTGCGGTGGGCCCGACACGGGTCACCCGATTGTCCCTTCCCCCTGCCCCGGGCCGCCCAAGAAAGCCCGTCATTGCGGGAAACCGCGCCAGCCCCAGAACAACTCCAAAGGTGCAACGATCCAGACGTGTGCCCCTCCCCTTCGGCACACAAGCAATCTTTGGACAAATACCACGACACGTTCCCAACGGTCTCGTGCGATGACGAATTGCGAAAACAGTGCCGCCATCCAGTGAAAACCCCCAGCGTCTGCCGGGCAAAGCAACCCGATTTTGCCCCTGTCTGATTGCAAAGTCCGCAAGCCCCCCATATCCCACTTGGGTTTTATTGGCTTGTAAAACTTTCCATTTCCTATATTATTTTACGCATCAATTTGAAATGCCAAATATTTCCGACTGGAGAACCCACCATGCGCCCATTCACGCTGAAATGGTTTTCGAAAGTTCTCGGCACGTTCCTCCTGCTGATTCCTGTCCACACCGCCCAGGCGGATACCGGCGACCTCGGCCTGTATGAAAAACTGAAGGCCGCTACCGCTTCCCAACCGAACAACCTCATTCGCTTTGATCCGGCTAAACCAGGCGACTCAACTCGTCCGGAACTGAAAAAGACCGACCCCAAAACGCGCCTCAAGGTCGAAAAATCCTTCAGTGCCATGCCCCTGATGTTCGAAGAAAACAAGGGCCAGACATCCGACGAGGTACGGTTCTACTCGCGCGGGCGCGGTTACAACTTTTATCTGACGCCCACCGAATCGGTCATGGTGCTGTCGAAAACCATCAAAGAGCATCCGGGCCCGATAAAAGAACCGCATCGCTTCGACCCTCGCGAGAACATGGACCCGCCCAAGATCGAACAATCCGTGGTGCGCATGGAAGTAGTTGGAGCGAACAAGAAGGCCACGATCAAGGGACAAGAAAAACTCAAAAGCACCAGTCATTATTTTGTGGGCAACGACAAGTCCAAATGGCGGCAGGGCGTCGCGCATTACCAAAAGGTGCACTACGAAGAGGTGTACAAAGGCATCGACCTCGTCTACTACGGCAACCAGAGCAAACTCGAATACGACTTCATCGTCAAACCCGGCGCGGACCCGAAAAATATTGAACTCAACTTTAAAGGCGCGGACAACCTTTCACTGAATGACAAGGGAGACCTCATCCTAAAAACCAAAACCGGAAACCTCGTTCAGCACAAACCAATCGTCTACCAGATGATTGTCGGAGGAAAACAGTCCATCGAAGGCCGGTACGTTCTGAAAGAAAACAACCGCGTCGCATTCCAGGTTGCCGCCTACAACGAAGCTGAAAACCTCGTCATCGATCCGGTATTGGGTTTCTCGACTTATCTGGGAGGAAACACCTCTGATGAAGGTTCCAAAATTATCCTGGACAATACAAACCATATTTATCTCATCGGGACAACCGGATCTTCAGACTTCCCGGTTCTAAATGAAATCGAAGGACAAAACGAAACTTACCCAGGTTGGCAGGATATTTTCATTACCAAATTAGCGCAATCTGACAACACGTTAACACTGATATACTCAACTTATTTAGGGGGAGGTGGAGACGACATTCCAAGAGGAATCGCTTTAGATAACTTCGGAGGTGTCTATATTGCCGGACACTCCACTTCATCCAACTTTAATCTAGTAAATGAAATCGAAGGATTTACGGGCAGAAGCAACGGCTTTCAAATAAACTTTGATGATGTAATTGTTTTCAAGTTGCAGGAAAGCGGAAATGTACCTTCATTAGCCTGGTCGACCTACCTAGGAGGAAACGATTATGATTTGGCCATGGACATTGCTGTTGGAAATTCGGGAAATGTCTATGTGGCAGGCTGGACCAGTTCTGATGATTTTGACCT
Source organism: Nitrospina sp. (assembly GCA_020430445.1). Classification (GTDB taxonomy): domain Bacteria; phylum Nitrospinota; class Nitrospinia; order Nitrospinales; family Nitrospinaceae; genus Nitronauta. Next base: position 4,063 of record JAGQJZ010000003.1, on the reverse strand, counting down.
GGTAAACCCCGTGGATGATGAATTCAGCCAAAAGGAGGCTTTCCTATTAAAAATTGAACAGTCGGGAAACATACCCTCCCTTTTATGGTCAACCTTCATTGGAGGCAGTAATGGCGATGCCGGAACGGGAATCGCTCTGGATGAAAATGAAAATATCTATTTAACTGGATATTCGGGTTCGTCCGACTTCCCAAGTGTGAATCCCATCGAGGGAAAAGGGAATGGCACTCAGGTTGATGTTTTTGTGCTTAAACTGGAGCAAACAACAGATGAACTCGTTATTGCCTGGTCTACCTTGCTGGGCGGAAGTCAGGAGGATATTCCTTACGCCATTGCGCTGGACAATTCAAATCATGTTTACGTTGCAGGAGAGACCCAGTCAAATGATTTTGATTTGAAAAACGAGATCGAAGGGAGGAATCAAGTTGTTGATCCAAATTTCCCTTACGATGCGTTTGTTTTCAAATTGGAACAATCGCAAAATATTCCATCACTGGCCTGGTCAACCTACCTGGGGGGAAATGATGGCGACGCAGCATTCGATATCACAACAGATTCCAATGAAAACGTTTACTTAACTGGACATACCATGTCCACCGATTTCAATATCGCGAATGCAATTGAAGGAAACTCTATTGAAGGATCGCTGTATTATGACGACGCCTTTATTCTCAAAATAAAACAAGATCAGAATTTTCCCTCCTTGGTTTATTCAACTTATCTAGGGGGTAAATTTGAGGAATGGGGCTATGGTATTTCATTAGACACACTCGGCAATGTTTATGTGATTGGCGGGAGCTATTCACCAAACTTTGATTTAGTCAATCCTTTAGAAGAAGGAATATACACTGGCGGTTATGGCGATGTTATTTTTTTTAAATTAGTCGAGTTGCCGGTTCCCACGCTCAATGATATTGACGGCGATGGAACATCCGACCTGTTGGCGATGGAAACGCTGTTCGGCACCGTCGCGGCGGGATCAATTGAGAACGCTACGGTGACCAACATCCAGGGACTGGTGCAGGCCGCCCCCAACCTGGGATGGGCGGTCAGTTCCACCGGCGACTTCAATGGCGACACGAACGCCGACCTGCTCCTCTACAACACGACCACGGGTGAAATTCGCCTCGTCCTCCTCGACGGTTTCACAATACTCAGCGACACGGTCGTCCACACCCTCAACACCGCCGAAGGGTTCGTTCCCTTCACTACGGGCAATTTCAACGCCAGCACCATCGATGAGATTGTGCTCTACAACGCCACCTCCGGCGCGGTCGATCTCCTCTATCTCCAAGCGGGCGCTTTCTATAAACGTGAACCGGTGAGCGGCGTTCCAGATATCGCCTCCGGTTGGCAGTTGATCGGCTCCGGCCTTTTCGACGCGAGCAGAAAATTCGACCTGCTCTGGCACAACACGCTCACGACAGAAATAGCCTACTCGGAAATAGACGGATCGACCCAGGTCAGCCTGGTGAATTTCGGCCCCGCGCCCAGTCCGGACTGGGTGCCGGTAGGAACTGCGGACTACAACAACGACGGCAAGGACGACGTCCTGCTGTGGGACACGGTCAACCGTACCCTGGGTGCCTGGCTGCAGGACAGCGGCACAGTTTTATCCCCGTTGGTTTTCGGCACGCTGCCGACAACGCTGGATTATCTCAACAGCGGCGACTACAACGGCGACGGCCTGGCCGATTTACTCATCTGGGATCCGGCGACGGGGGCGGTCCTCGCGGTCTTGCAGGACGGCACCGCCATCACTTCGGTGCCGTTTCTCCTTTTCCTCGACACCGCCGCCGGCTGGACCGTCATTCCCGGCAAACTTTGAAAGAGACTTTTTTTTTAAAATAGTCAAAAAATCAGGTAAAGGCACGATCCCTGGCTTGGCGCTCGGGATCACACGTCTGGGACTGTTGCTTTTTTCCATCTGATTCTGGAGAAAAATTCTCAGAAAGAATTCTCAGTGACAGGGTATTGCCCGTCCGGCGAGGACTTATCGGTTGTGGAGGGGGACGATCTCTTCACTGAGAAGCGTCTCGGCCCGGGCGAAGTCGATGCCCGCCACCGCCAGCGCTTCGCGCATCTGCATGCCGTTGTACACCACGTTCCACAGGCCGTTGCCGAGCGTGGAAAGGTTTTCCACCACCTGCGCCAGCGTGTCTTCGCGGATAACGCGGAACAGGTCCAGCCCCGTCGCCGCCCACCGGATATTCACTTCCAGACAACGGTGATAAAACCCCAGTTCCGCCTGCACCGCATCCATGCTCTTGCGCAGCGGGTGCACACGCGTGGCTTTGGGAAACCCACGCTCGAATTCTTTTTCAATCCCACGGGCCCAGAATCCGGTGAACAGAAACCCAACGCCCTTCAAATCCAGCCCACGCAAACGATGAACGGACGATTCAGCGCGCTCCACCAGATCCCCGCTGATGTTTTCTCTCAGAAGCAGGCGCGGGTATTCTTTTTCACGCAGTTGAAACAGGCTGGAGAGTTCGCGAAACATTTCGCGCAAAACGGCATTGAGGTTGGCCACAGTGACGGGATCGTTTGCCTGCCGCGTGTCTTTCAGCGAATGGCGGGTGACGTCGAGGTTGCGATCGACTTCTTCTGAATAATTGATGGCGTCAATATCGAGCAGGGAATGGAACCGCGCCGGCGTGAGGAGGGGGTCGAAACCGCAGTGTTCCGCCAGCCACTGCGCCTGACGGCGGCAACGGATGATATCGCGCAGGGTGTCGACCAAAAGGTCGAGCGATTCTCCGGTATCCGCCAGCGCCGTGGCGTCGTATCCATCGGCAAGAATTTTTTTCAGGATGCGTTGAGGGTCCGCCATAAAAGCGCGCGGCGGGATCAGCAGTCGCTGTTGCCGCCGATCACAACGCGGAGATTCGGCGAAATATTGTTCTGCAAAATGTTCTGCATGGCCACCAGCGTACCGGACTGCGATTTCGAACAACTGCCACATGCGCCCTGGTAGCGGATCTTGACCAAATCGCCGCTGACGCCCGTGACCAACACACCACCGCCATCCGCTGCCAGCGCCGGCCGCACGGTTTCGTCCATGTACACGTCGATCACCTGCATCTTCGCCTCGTCGGTCATGGAATCAAACTTGTCGAGGTCGATCTTGTCGAGAATCGACTCGGTCTTCTCCGGCTCTTCATCGCCATCGTAGAAAACAAGATCCTCCTGGATGCACTGGATAATGGGATCGAGAAAAAATTCCCATTCATCCGGCGAATCGAGCGTCACCGAAACGAAGCGCTCATGGATCAGCAGTGCACGCACCACACCAAAGGAAAACAGTTTTTCCGCAAAAGGGTCGCCCTCCGCTTCCTCTTCATTATTAAAAGCCTGGGTACTGACCGCCGCCTTCTGGTTGAGGTTGAATTTAAACGCCGCCGGATTGGGCGTGGGCTCAGTGGCAATGACCAGAAACGATTTCCTCTGTGTGTCCATTTATCAATATGCCTCGGAAAAACCGGGCCAGGCCCGGATGGTGTTGAATTGACAGCCACTTCCAGTCTGAACATACCACGAATTCCCCCTTTTGGGGACCGGGAACGGCCAATAAGGTTAGGATGCAGGCGGAACAGCAGAAGATTCGCCGCCGGTTTTCCGAAGCAGGCTAAATTTCCGGGGAGGATTGGGGAGGTTTGAGTTACAATGACTTCCGCGCTTGCCGGGGTGGCGGAATTGGTATACGCAGTGGACTTAAAATCCATCCCCCGAAAGGGGTTGCGGGTTCGAGTCCCGCCCTCGGCATTATTTTTTCTTACTTTTAGGCTCAAGAACACCTACTGGAGCCATCAGGTCCACCTGCCGGAAATCACGGAACCGGGCTGTGAACTATTTATAGATGTTGTATATTTCCAGTTGAATCGGTCAGGCCTGAATGGTTAAGCCATCTTGCAGGGTATTGCGATAGGCTTTGATGGCGGGAATGAGTCCCGCAATTATGCCGCCTAAAAGGATACCCCCCAGATATATCCATTCGGTGGGAGAAGGGAGTTGAACCGGGAGATAAAGGGAGAAATTGTATTCCAGAAAAGGTCGAACAAAA